>NZ_CP133269.1:5140000-5192194 GCF_030915525.1 Neobacillus sp. PS2-9 | reverse complement strand
AAATGAAAAGACAACCTAAAAATGGTTGTTTTTTTGTGCTTTAATGATAAAAGCCGTGTTTAAGTAAAAAAGTACGAAGTGTTTTAAAAGAAATCGTCTATAGACATACACCCATTTCAACATTTCTACATAGTATATTACAGGATGGAATCGAGATGATTATTCAAAAAATTGTATACAAATGTTAATTGAGGGACAGAATGGATGTATGGAGGTGGAGGGCTTGAGTTCATTTTTAGCACATAGTCATTACGAGGAAACGTGCGTTATTTGTGAGAATCTTAAACCGAAAGGCATACATCTATATACTTCTTTTATCTGTACGGATTGTGAAAGTGATTTAATACAGACAGATACAAATGATCCAAGATATAAATATTTTCTTAAACAACTTAGGAAAATTACCACACCAGAAATTTTCTCTTAACAAGTCCTTTTTAGGGCTTTATTTTTTTGCTATGAAAGGGGAAAGGAAACCACTTTTTTGCTAAAATAAATAAGACTCTTAAAAGGAAGTAATACGATGAAAAAACAAATGAATACGCCTCTTTTTAACGCACTACTTGAACATAACAAAAAGAATCCTATTTCTTTTCATGTCCCTGGACATAAAAATGGACAAAATATTCAAAGCGAAGCAAGCCACTTTTTTGAACAGATATTAAAAATGGATGTAACAGAGCTGTCAGGGCTAGATGATTTGCATTCACCTGAAGGAGTTATCTTAGAAGCCGAGCAACTTTTAGCTGAACTTTTTCAAACGAGGAAGAGCTTTTTATTAGTAAATGGATCAACAGTAGGTAATTTAGCAATGATTATGGCCGCTTGCAGAGAGAATGATACGGTCTTAGTACAGCGAAATTGCCATAAATCTGTATTAAATGCTTTAAGATTAGTAAAAGTAAGACCAATTTTTTTAGAACCCGAGTATGATCACGACTGGAAGGTAGCTACATGTGTTAATGTAGATACAGTAAAAGAGGCAATTAGTCTTTATTCAAACGTGAAAGCCATCATTCTAACCTATCCTAATTATTATGGAATAGTCTCCGATTTAGAAGGAATTATAAAGGAAGCCCATCTTCATCACATTCCTGTTTTAATTGATGAGGCACATGGCGCCCATTTTAATATCGGACAGCCTTTTCCTGCTTCAGCCGTTCAGTTAGGTGCGGATATCGTCGTTCAATCTGCCCATAAAACACTTCCAGCTATGACGATGGGTTCATATTTGCATGTGAACGGCCACTTAGTTGATGTAAATAAGGTAAAGGATTATTTGCAGATATTTCAATCGAGCAGCCCATCATACCCAATTATGGCATCACTCGATTTAGCGAGAAAATACTTGGCTACATACACACAGCAGGATTTAGATGCTTTACAAAAGAGCATCAAGCAGTTTAAAGCAGAATTAGAAGACATTCCTGGAATTAAGGTTCTAGCATACCCCAATCATCAGGGAGACTTATTAAAAGTAACGATTCAAACTAGGAGTAACTTTAGTGGATTTGAGCTTCAAAAGAGATTGGAAGAAGAGGCTGTCTATACAGAATTAGCAGACCCCTATAATGTACTCTTAGTTCTTCCCTTATTAAAAGAAGGTCAAAGGTATCCGTTTGAAGTAACTGCACGAAAAATAAAAAAGGTGTGTAAAGACTTGCCTTTTCACGAACAAAAGAGCAAACTGACGATGAGTAATCGAAAAGTCTCAGGACTAGCAATTCCTTATAAGGAAATGGACGACTTAGAATCAATGGATGTACCTATTGCTGAAGCAATAGGATTTGTTTGTGCAGAAACAATTATCCCCTATCCCCCAGGAATTCCACTCCTGTTAAAAGGGGAAGAAATAACAAATGAGAGGATTAATCAGCTTCAAACACTGTTAGAAGCAGGAGCAAGATTCCAGGGAGGCTCCTTACTAACTCGAGGAAAAATAAGGGTATTTAAATAACAAGTCTGTGTTAAAGAACAATGCTAATTTTATACCCTGTTGATTGGAGTGGAAGGCTCGAAGACTCCTGTGGGAGTACAGGGGAGACCCCGCAGGCGTAAGCGCCGAGGAGGCTCGCCGAAACGCCCACGAACCGCTCGAGTCTGGAGCGGAAAACAACAGGCAATTTTAACAGAGCAGAAAACAAAGAAGTAGTTTGCTTTTTTAATATATGGAGGTTTTATTTTGAACAGTGGAATATTTATTACGTTTGAAGGTCCAGACGGTGCCGGAAAAACAACAATTTTAAGTATGGTAGCTACTCACTTTAAAGAGGCCATGGTGACAAGAGAGCCTGGCGGCATCGATATTGCTGAACAAATTCGCCAAGTAATCCTAAACAAAGAGAACACCGCTATGGACCCGAGAACAGAAGCCTTGCTATACTCGGCTGCACGAAGACAGCATTTGATTGAAAAGGTAAAACCTGCTCTAGAAGAAGAGAAAATGGTTTTATGTGATCGGTTTGTTGATAGTTCACTAGCCTATCAGGGGTATGCAAGGGGCCTAGGAATTGATGAGGTATGGTCTATTAACCAGTTTGCCATTGAAGACTTAATGCCCCAGTTAACAATCTACTTTGACATTGAGCCAGAGTTAGGGTTAAAACGGATTAACAAAAATAAAGAAAGAGAGATCAATCGTTTAGATTTAGAAAATCTCGAGTTCCATCAAAAGGTAAGAGACGGATATTATCTATTAATGGAACGTTTCCCAGATCGAATTGTGCGTATTGATGCATCCGGTACAGTTGAAGAGGTCTATGAACAAACAGTAAAAATGATTAATGAGAAACTAGGAAAGTAAAGGCCTACAGTTGTTAGGCCTTTTTTTGACATATCAGAATTAATCCCGTGTTCCTATCTATAACAAATGTAAGCAGGACAATAACCTGTTATAATATAGGTAAGAAAACTTTTGCCGAAAAATTAAGAAGAGAGGGTGTTCCACATGAAACTTATCATTGCTGTTATACAAGATCAAGATAGTAACCGATTATCAAAGGCTTTAATAGAAAATAATTTTAGGGCGACAAAATTAGCTAGTACAGGTGGGTTTTTAAAATCGGGGAACACCACTTTTATGATTGGGACGGAGGATATTCGAGTTGACCGAGCACTTCAAGTTATTAAAGAAAACTGTAGGGCTAGGGAACAGCTAGTGTCACCAGTTTCACCTATGGGTGGAAACGCAGACTCTTTTGTTCCATACCCCGTAGAAGTAGAAGTCGGCGGTGCAACAGTTTTCGTTCTTCCAATCGAACAATCCTTACATTTTTAATTTGATGAATACCTTAAGCTATCTTAAACAGTAAGTGAGTGATTACATTGGTCAAAACATGGGATCAACTAGAAGAGCTACAGCCAACAGTCCTAAAAATGTTAAAAAACAGCTTAGTGAAAAATCGAGTGGCCCATGCGTACCTATTTGAAGGCATGAGAGGAACAGGTAAAAGGGAAATAGGCATATTGCTAACAAAATCCCTTTATTGTGAAGCGCTAATCGATGGTTACAAACCATGTGAATCCTGCAATAATTGCCGACGAATCAATAATGGAAATCATCCGGATGTTCATATTGTGGAACCGGACGGGCTATCTATTAAAGTCGATCAGATTAGGAATCTACAAGCAGAGTTTGCAAAAAAAGGTGTAGAATCTTTGAAAAAAGTATATTTAATCTCATATGCTGATAAAATGAGTGTAAGTGCGTCTAATAGTCTTTTAAAATTTCTTGAGGAACCTAATCCTGGAACAGTAGCCTTTTTATTGACGGAGCAAATGCAACAAATATTACCTACTATTCTTTCTAGGTGCCAAATATTAGCATTCCAACCTTTAGCCCCTCAAGTGATGGTTAAAAAACTGGTCGAAAACGGTGTAAAACCAACTAAGGCGCCATTACTAGCTCAGCTTACAAATAATTTAGAGGAAGCTCTTAAATTAAATGTCGATGAATGGTTTGCACAAGCCCAAAAAATAGTGTTAAAATTATATGAGGTGTTGAAAAAAAATCCGTTGGAGGCAATGGTCACACTCCAAGGGGATTGGTTTTTACACTTTAGAGAAAAAGAACAAATTAATCGTGGTTTAGATCTTTTACTTCTTATCTTTAAGGATTTACTATATATACAGCTAGATAAGCAGGAGCAAATTGTTTTCATTGAAGAAAACGAGCGGTTAAAACAGTTTGCCTTGCAATCATCTGGACGGCGCATATCGGATCAAATGTCAGCTATTCTTGATGCAAAAAGGAAGCTGCAGGCAAATATGAATCCTCAGCTGATGATGGAACAGCTTGTGTTAAAATTGCAGGAGGGATCTTCATTTGTATGATGTTGTAGGAGTACGCTTTAAAAAAGCGGGGAAAATCTATTATTTTGATCCAGGAGAGCTCTCCATTCAAAAGGATGACTTTGTCATTGTTGAAACAGTCCGTGGCGTTGAATATGGAAAGGCTGTCATTGCTCGTAAACAGGTTGAGGAGCACGATGTCGTCCTTCCATTAAAAAAGGTGGTCAGAATTGCGGACCAAAAGGATCGAATGATTGTCGAAGAAAACAAGTTTGCAGCCCAGGAAGCTTATGAAGTATGTAATGAAAAAGTCAATGAACATCAGCTGGATATGAAACTGGTGGATGTTGAATATACATTTGATCGAAATAAAATCATCTTTTACTTTACTGCCGATGGAAGAGTAGATTTCCGTGAGCTAGTAAAAGATTTAGCAGCTATTTTTCGGACACGAATTGAATTGCGACAGATTGGCGTACGTGATGAAGCCAAGATGCTTGGGGGCATCGGCCCTTGTGGAAGAATGCTGTGCTGCTCCACATTTTTAGGTGATTTTGACCCTGTTTCAATTAAAATGGCGAAGGATCAAAATCTTTCATTGAATCCTACCAAAATTTCTGGCTTATGTGGCAGGTTAATGTGCTGCCTAAAATATGAAAATGATGAATATGAATCTGCAAAAGCACTACTTCCAGATTTAGGGGAAATCATTGAAACGCCACAAGGTACAGGAAAAGTAGTAGGATTAAATATATTAGAGCGGGTGCTTCAGGTTGAACTAAAGGAACAAGAGCGGGTTCTGGAGTATACTTTGGATGAAATCACTAAAGAAGGTGCCTTTTCTATACAATCCACAGATTAATGAGGTGGAAGACGTGGATAAAAAAGAAATTTTTGAGTCAGTAAGTAATATGGAAACACAAATTGGACATCTTTATCAGAAGCTAGGGGAATTAAAGCAGCACCTAGCCGAAATACTAGAAGAGAATCATTATTTAAAGCTTGAAAATGAACATCTGAGGCGCCGTTTAGATGTAACCACGGAAAATGACAAGAAAGAAATAAAGAATAAGAAGGGGATAATCCCTGAAGCATCTCCTGGGGTAAAACCATTTGATGTTGGTGAAGGATATGATAACCTCGCCCGTCTTTATCAAGAAGGGTTTCATATTTGCAACCTTCATTTTGGGAGCTTGCGTAAGGAAGGCGATTGCTTATTTTGTCTTTCTTTCCTTAATAAGAAATAACCGAAAGAGGCTGACGAAATCAGCCTCTATTTTCATACATTTTTAGATAGGATGATTACGTGTGGTTAACTTAAAAGATGATGAGCGGCTTGATTATTTACTAGCTGAGAATTTAAGAATTATTCAAAGCCCCTCCGTTTTTGCTTTTTCACTCGATGCTGTATTATTAGCTCGGTTTGTGTATGTACCTATACAAAAGGGAAATCTTATTGATCTTTGCAGTGGAAACGGAGTCATTCCGTTGTTTTTAAGTGCTCGTACTAAGGGACAAATTACGGGTGTAGAAATACAAGAGCGTTTATATGATATGGCGAATAGAAGTATTGAATATAACGGTCTACAAGATCGACTACATATGATTCATGGAGACATAAAGGAAATACCAAAGCAGCTAGGATATGGAAAATTTGATGTGGTTACTTGTAATCCGCCTTACTTTCCAACTCCGTCAAAGGATGAAATGAATCCCAATGAACATTTAGCGATTGCTCGACATGAGATCCTTTGTACCCTAGAGGATGCGATCAAGGCCTCGAGTCAGTTAGCGAAGCAGGGAGGAAAGGTAGCTTTTGTACACCGCCCGGGCAGACTATTGGATATCATCACTCTTATGCGTCAGTACAGACTTGAGCCAAAACGAATTCAATTTGTCTATCCTAAGAAGGGGAAAGAGGCCAATACCCTGTTAGTAGAAGCAATTAAAGACGGCAGCCCTGACTTAAAAGTTTCCCCGCCGCTGTTTGTTTATGATGAGGATGATCAGTACACTTCGGAAATAAGGGCAATCTTATATGGAGAATAACAACCACTTCTTTTATGTGCTAACATGTAAGGATGGAAGTCTTTATGGCGGATATACCACGAGCCTTGAGCGTCGAGTGATGCAGCATAATGAAGGAAAAGGGGCCAAATACACTCGGGGAAGAGGGCCGGTAAAACTAACCTATTTTAAAAGGTTTGATAATAAAGGGGATGCACTGAGGGCAGAGCATCATTTTAAAAGTTTAACTCGAAAGAAAAAAGTCGAGTTTTTAATACGCGAAACGGGTGATGAACATGTGGCAGCAGAAAAGCTTTGAGAATGAAGAAAATAAGGGGATTCTATATCTTGTTCCCACTCCAATTGGAAATCTTGAAGATATGAGCTTCCGGGCGATTAGGATATTAAAAGAAGCTGACTTGATTGCTGCAGAAGACACTAGAAATACCAAAAAACTATGTAACTATTTTGAAATTGGCACCCCGATTGTCAGCTATCATGAGCACAATAAAGAAACGAGTGGGGAGAAACTGATTCAAAAAGTACGACAAGGTTTAAAGGTAGCTCTTGTAAGTGATGCAGGTATGCCAGCAATATCTGACCCTGGTTACGAGTTGGTTACGGCGGCAATTAACGAGCAAGTGCCGGTTGTTCCATTACCCGGGGCCAATGCCGCGTTAACATCCTTAATTGCCTCAGGGATAGTTTGTCAGCCATTTTACTTTTATGGGTTCTTACATCGCAGCAAAAAAGATAAGCGGGCCGAATTAGAGCTCTTAAAGAGACAAACGGCAACCATTATTTTTTACGAATCACCCCACCGGCTGAAAGAAACATTAGCCGTTATGCTGGAAGTTCTGGGGAATAGAAATATGGCTGTTTGCCGCGAGTTAACAAAGAAGTATGAAGAGTTTATTAGAGGAACACTTGAAGAAGTAATCAAGTGGGCACATAAAGATGAAATTCGTGGAGAATTTTGTATTATTGTTGAAGGAACAAAAGAAGAGGTAGAAGAGGACACCAACTGGTGGGAAGCCCTATCTATTGAAGAGCATGTCAATCACTATATGTCAGTTGAAAACATTTCTTCTAAGGATGCTATTAAGCAAACAGCCAAAGATCGAGGCCTGAACAAAAGAGAAGTGTATCAGGTATATCATATTGAATAAAAAAAGCTCCGGCACGTAAAGTGCCCGGAGCTATTATTTTGCTAATTCAAAGTTGCTTTTGATTTCTTCTAGTAATTTCTCTGCACCTTCGCGGCTTAGAATTAATTTCCCGCCAGCAAGAGCTAGGTTATCATCAGAAACTTCACCAGTTACCTGACAAGTCATATTTGGCTTGTATTTTTTTAAGATAATACGCTCATCGTCTACATAGATTTCTAGAGCATCCTTTTCAGCAATACCAAGAGTACGTCTTAATTCAATCGGAATAACCACACGACCTAATTCATCAACTTTACGAACAATACCTGTAGATTTCATTTTAAAGTGATCTCCTCTCATCAATACGAAATTATTTATCTATTTTTATTCGTCATTATTCGACAAAATTCTTACAAATTTATAATACCAGTACTTCCCATATCCGTCAATTACTTTATGTTAAAAATAATATAAAATTTTTTCCAACAGTACAAACGTTGATTTAATAGGGTTTTACTAAATATTCATACAATTGTCATAGATTTTTAATATTATTGGATTTTCAGAAAGTTGCTTTTGCAATATCTACATCATTCGACAAATTTCTACAACAACAGACTTAATCCCATATATTGTTCGAATATCAGATTTGATTTATGGGGGCAGAAAAAAGAGTTTTAAAAAAGAGTCAAAAGAAGCGCGTCCTTGCACAAAAGTTTATTTTTCGGTATATTTTGATGATAGAAGCGGGAAAAAAAGGCAATAATGGGTAAATGGGGTTTAGGCTTTTTTACCCGATTATTGTCTATCCCCAGAGCTTGTGCTTTTCTGATGAGGAGGAAAAATAATGGAGGAAAAACTAAAGACTTTTTACCTTACCACACCTATTTACTATCCAAGTGGAAATTTACATATAGGACACGCCTATACGACTGTTGCTGGTGATGCAATGGCACGGTATAAGCGGATGCGCGGTTATGAAGTCATGTACTTAACTGGAACGGATGAGCATGGTCAAAAAATCCAGCGTAATGCCGAGGAAGCAAACATTACACCACAACAATATGTGGATGGAATTGTAGATGGGATTAAAGAGCTGTGGAATAAGCTCGATATTTCCTATGATGACTTTATTCGTACAACAGAAGAAAGACATAAGCAAGTGGTGTCAAAGATTTTTGCGAGACTTTTGGAGCAAGGAGATATTTACCTCGATCAATATGAAGGCTGGTATTGCACTCCATGTGAGTCCTTTTTTACGGACCGCCAATTAGTAGAAGGAAATTGCCCGGATTGTGGCCGAACAGTAGAGCTCGTCAAAGAGGAATCCTACTTTTTTAGAATGAGTAAGTATGCAGATCGGTTATTACAATACTATGAGGAAAATCCGGAGTTCATCCAACCCGAGTCTCGTAAAAATGAAATGATTAATAATTTCATCAAACCTGGGTTGGAGGATTTAGCGGTTTCTAGAACTACGTTCGATTGGGGGATTAAAGTTCCTGGCGATCCAAAGCATGTCATTTATGTTTGGATTGATGCTTTATCCAATTATATTACCGCCCTTGGATATGGGACGGAGAATGACTCCAAATATTTAAATTACTGGCCGGCGGATGTTCATCTTGTTGGAAAGGAAATTGTCCGCTTCCATACGATTTATTGGCCGATCATGTTAATGGCGCTTGAGCTGCCTTTACCAAAGAAGGTTTTCGCTCATGGCTGGTTATTAATGAAAGACGGCAAAATGTCCAAATCGAAAGGGAATGTGGTGGACCCTGTTACATTAATTGACCGCTACGGTTTAGATGCTCTTCGCTACTACCTATTAAGAGAGGTACCGTTCGGTGCAGATGGTGTTTTTACACCAGAAGGATTTGTTGAAAGAATCAATTTTGACTTAGCCAATGATTTAGGAAACTTGTTAAATCGGACTGTTGCAATGATAGAAAAATATTTTGATGGTGTTATTCCTGAGTACAATGGGTCAGTTGGAGCATTTGATGAGTCATTGTTACAAATGAATCATGAAACCATTCAAAAGTATGAAGAGGCCATGGAGAAAATGGAGTTTTCTGTTGCACTAACATCAATTTGGCAATTAGTCAGCAGGACCAATAAATATATCGATGAAACACAACCGTGGACATTAGCGAAGGACGGCGAGAAAAAAGGTGAACTTGCGAGTGTAATGGTACACTTGGCGGAGTCACTACGAAGAATGGCCATTCTTTTACAACCTTTCCTAACTCGTACACCTGGTGGAATCTTTAAGCAACTTGGGATCCATGGTGAGGAGCTTAGAACATGGGAAAGCCTTGAAAACTTTGGATTGATCCCAAATGGAACAAAGGTTGAAAAAGAGGCGCCTCTATTCCCAAGACTGGAAATTGCTGATGAAGTAGAATTCATTAAAACGAAAATGCAAGGATCAGCTCCAGCAGAGGAAGAAAAGAAAGAGGAAAAGGAAAAGGTAGAAGAAAAGCCTGAACCTATGGAAGAAATTTCTATAGATGATTTCATGAAGATTGACTTACGTGTAGCGGAAGTCATTCAGGCTGAACCAGTTAAAAAAGCAGATAAGCTTTTGAAGCTCCAGCTTGATTTGGGTTACGAAGAGCGTCAAGTGGTTTCTGGAATTGCTCAATACTATAAGCCTGAAGAATTGGTAGGACGTAAGGTGATTTGTATTACTAATTTAAAACCAGTTAAGCTTCGTGGTGAATTGTCACAAGGAATGATCTTAGCAGGATCAAAAGACGGCCAGCTTTCCCTGGCAACCGTTGATCAAACGTTACCAAATGGTTCCAAGGTAAAATAATTGTTTAATAAAAGCGCCAATTTTGGCGCTTTTCCTTTTAACGTTGTCCAGTTGCAGCGCCTAGCCCCTCGGGTCAAATAACCTTCGGCAATAAAAGTCAAAATGCGGACTTTTTTTGCCGAAGAACATTTGCCTGTCGGGGCTGCCCAAGGCGCTTCCGCTTTTCTATGTTTCACGTGAAACAATATTCGCTAAATTTTGTCTTTTTTATTAAAGGCTGTGTTAAAGAACAGTGCTGATTTTTACACCCTGTTGATTGGAGCGGAAGGCACGAAGACTCCTGTGGGAGTATGGTTCAGGGGAGACCCCGCAGGCGCTTTTCGCCGAGGAGGCTCGCCGAAACACCCACGGAAAGCGAAGTGCCTGGAGCGGAAATCAACAGGCAAGGTTAACAGAGCCTTATTAGAAAAATAGAAAGTATTGCAGAAAAAAGGAGAAAAGATATGCTATTCGACACACATGTACACTTAAATGCTGATCAATATAATGAGGACTTAGAGGAAGTAATTGCTAGGGCACAGGAAGCGGGAGTTAACAATATGGTGGTCGTCGGGTTTGACCGCCCAACGATTACAAGAGCAATGGAATTAGTGGAACAATATGAGTTTTTGTATGCCTGCGTGGGCTGGCATCCCGTTGATGCCATTGATATGACAGATGAGGATTTACTGTGGATTGAGGAATTAGCTTCACATCCAAAGGTAGTGGCTATTGGTGAAATGGGCTTGGATTATCATTGGGACAAGTCTCCTAAAGATATTCAAAAAGAGGTCTTTCGTAAACAAATCAGACTGGCTAAAAAAGTGAAGCTACCCATTGTGATTCACAATCGAGAGGCAACAGCAGATATCGTTGATATTTTAAAGGAAGAGGGGGCAGAAGAAGTAGGGGGAATCATGCATTGCTTCAGCGGAAGTGCAGAAGTTGCAAAAGAATGTGTGAAAATGAATTTCTATATTTCTCTTGGCGGCCCTGTTACCTTTAAAAATGCAAAAAAACCAAAGGAAGTTGCAGCGGAAATCCCTTTAGAAAAGCTGTTGATTGAAACAGACTGTCCATATTTAGCACCACATCCATATCGAGGAAAGCGCAATGAACCGGGATATGTGAAGCTAGTTGCCGAAGAAATTGCCGAAATAAAGGAGTTGACATTTGAAGAAGTAGCGGATGCAACGACACGAAATGCTAAAAAAGTATTCGCCATAAAATGATAAGGGAATTTGTCGAAGAGACGGGAAGCTTGTCTTAATTTTTTCTGATAACAAAAAGTTCTACATGTCTCCTTTTCTACATAGGATAAACGTGTCGAGAAGTTTTTCTTTGCAAAGATTCCAGTTTTGTGCATAATTAGAAATACCTTCACAGGTGATGCAGGGATTGACCGCCGACAATAGGTTTTCCATAATCTCTCCAAGAAAAGGAGGCGTTTTTCATCGTATTCCAAAACATGAAAAACCTGTTTCCCAAGTCTTTGAGTGGAAGGTCATGGGTCATTATTTTTGCTAGTTTCGTAGTATTGCTAACTACTTTCGGAATTCTGTTTTTTGAAGGATCGAAGAATACAGTAGCGATAACACTAAATGGCAAAGAGATGGTCGTGAACACACATGCGGATACAATCGATGAATTATTAGATGAAATGAATGTATCGCTTCGCTCACAAGACTACTTGTATCCAAAGGCAAACACTAAGGTGAAGGACCACCTTAAGGTCATTTGGAAGCAAGCTAACAAGGTTCACATTGTCAAAGACAACGAGAAGAAAACGATCTGGACTACAGCCCAAACGGTGGCTGAGCTCTTAAAAGAGCAAAAAATTGCATTAAACGGACATGATCAAGTTACACCAAAACCACAAGCGGCAATAAAAGATAAGATGAATATAGATATAAAAATTGCTTTTCATCTTACATATGTGGACGGCGGTAAAGAACAACAAGTTTGGACCACTTCGGCTACGGTCGCTGACTTTTTAACACAACAGGGAATTATACTAAATGAATTTGACCGAGTTGAACCGTCATTAACAGAAACCATCTCAAAGAATGGTGTAGTTAACGTCATTCGAGTAGAAAAAGTCACCGATGTAGTGGAAGAACCAGTTCAATTTGCCGTGGTTACGAAAAAGGATGAAAGTCTAGAAAAAGGTAAAGAGAAAGTCCTAAGTGCAGGTATGCATGGCCTCGTGTCAAGAAAGTACGAAGTGATACTGGAAAATGGCAAAGAGGTAGCTAGGAAACTAGTAAGCGAGCAAAATCTCAAAGAGAAAAAAGATAAAATTGTGGCTGTTGGAACGAAGGATCTGGCTTTACAAGTTTCACGTGGTGCAGTAGAAACGGGTAAAGAGTTTTACGTAACTTCAACTGCGTATACTGCTAATTGCAACGGTTGTTCCGGTCGTACGGCAACAGGTCTCAATTTACGGGCTAATCCGAACATGAAAATTATTGCTGTGGACCCTAGAATCATCCCGCTAGGAACAAAGGTGTATGTGGAAGGCTACGGCTATGCAGTAGCTGCTGACACAGGTGGGGCAATAAAAGGATACAAAATTGATGTATTCATGCCCTCTAACCAGGATTGCTATCGATGGGGGCGCAAGAAAGTAAAAATTAAAATTTTACAGTAGTTTATTCTGTGCAGAGGGTCCTTCCTCTGCATTTTGCTTTTTCCGAGTTTTTCTTTATACTTACATCGATACATACTTTATCATTTTTTCTTTATTTCTTTAGTTTAGTGTATGAATCTGTTCAATAATATAGACGATGGACATTACAGAATTGTTTCAAATTTTTTTCATTTTTTCTTAATTTTATTACGAAGGAATTGGCTTTTATTATGAAGATCAAAGAAATCATTGTGGTAGAAGGGAAAGATGATACCACTGCCATTAAACGAGCGGTTGATGCCGATACAATTGAAACGAATGGTTCAGCTGTCAATCAAGTGACTATTGAAAAAGTAAGACGTGCTCAGGGGACAAGAGGGGTCATCATTTTTACTGACCCTGATTTTCCAGGTGAGAAGATTAGAAAGACCATTGCAGAAAGTGTCCCTGGCTGTAAACATGCCTTTTTGACAAAGGCAGCTGCGCTTGCAAAGGGTGGAAAGGGTATTGGAGTTGAGCACGCCAGCCCAGAAGCGATTAGAGAAGCATTGAAGGAGGCCCAAATTTTAAGGGAGAAACCTTCAGAGGTCATTACACAGGAAGATCTTCTAACAGCTGGTCTAATTGGTGGAGAAGGCGCCAAAGAGAGAAGAATGCTGCTGGGAGAGATTTTAAAGATAGGCTATACCAATGGAAAACAACTGCATAAACGCTTAATGATGTTCCAAATTAGCAAACAGGAATTTGCTGAAGCAATAAGAGTTGTCCAGCATCGGGAGGAAGAATATGAATAAAGATATCGCAACCCCAGTGAGAACAAGGGCTATCTTAGAGAAATACGGTTTTTCATTTAAGAAAAGCCTGGGTCAAAATTTCTTGATTGATACCAATATTTTAAAAAAAATTGTTAGCTTCGCTGATTTGAGTGAGAATTCCGGAGCTATTGAAATTGGTCCGGGAATCGGGGCATTAACCGAACAACTTGCCCGCTCGAGTAAGAAGGTCGTGGCTTTTGAAATTGACCAACGCTTATTACCCATTTTAAATGATACTTTGTCGCCATACGCTAATGTCAAGGTTATTCATAAAGACGTGCTAGAGGCGAATGTGCAAAGCATGATGGCGGAGGAATTCCAAGGCATTGAGGATGTAATGGTGGTAGCTAATTTGCCTTATTATGTAACCACACCCATTATCATGAAACTTCTAGAGGAGCACCTGCCCATCCGTGGAATTGTTTGCATGCTTCAAAAAGAAGTGGCTGATCGAATTTCTGCCAAGCCTGGTACAAAGGAATATGGTTCTCTTTCGATTGCCATACAATATTACACAGAAGCTGAGACAGTAATGATCGTACCTAAAACTGTTTTTGTTCCACAGCCAAATGTAGATTCAGCTGTTATCCGGTTAACTAAGCGAAATCAACCTGCTGTTAGTGTGAAGGATGAGGGCTTCTTTTTCCAAGTGACAAAAGCGAGTTTTGCGCAGAGGAGAAAAACCATTCTTAATAATTTAACTAGTCAGCTTCCTGAAGGGAAACAGAAGAAGGAAGAAATTTTGGCTGCTTTATCGGCGAGCGGGGTTGAACCAACTAGAAGAGGGGAGACGCTTTCCTTAGAGGAGTTTGGTATGCTAAGTGATCAACTATATCCATACTTCCATTAAGACTCTTATAAAGGGTCTTTTTCTTTTTCACAAAGACAATGCACTTAGCATAGCCTAAGGAAGAGAAACTATCTAGAAAAGGCCCTTTTGCTGGTCTTATTGGAGTGACGGCAGTGAATATAAAAATAATGGATATTGTCGGTAGAAAATCATATAACTGTGATATTCTATTTCGCGTTATTGATATTCAACATATAAACGGCCAAAAAGTTGCTATCCTTTATGGTGAGGATTTTCGTCTGATCGCAGATTCACCTTTCACTGATTTAGTCAGTATTGACCAAAATGAAAGAGTGAAACTGGAACAAGAATATAGAACGCTCGAGGAACAATCATTAAAACTGTTTGAACAGGATGTAGATCTGTTAAGGCAAAGGCAAGAATATGAGGCTACTGGGGGATATGTGAAGCCGAGCAATTACTTTCAAATCCCAGGGAAGGTCCTCCATTTAGATGGAGATCCTGCCTATTTAAAAAAATGCATGACTTTATACGAAAAGATTGGAATACCTGTGCTTGGAATACATTGCAATGAAAAGGAAATGCCTGAGAGAATTGGTGAATTAATTGATTATTATCGTCCTGATATTCTCGTTATCACTGGTCACGATGCGTATTCAAAGGCAAAGGGAAAGATAACAGATATTAATGCTTACCGACATTCCAAACATTTCGTTCAAACAGTTAGAGAAGCTAGAAAAAAGATTCCTCATTTAGATCAACTTGTTATTTTTGCTGGAGCCTGCCAATCTCACTTTGAATCCCTCATTCATGCAGGAGCAAACTTTGCCAGCTCACCATCCAGGATCAATATTCATGCGTTAGACCCCGTTTATATTGTTGCTAAAATAAGCTTTACACCCTTTATGGAAAGAATAAACGTTTGGGATGTTCTAAGGAATACACTAACTGGTGAAAAGGGGCTTGGAGGAATTGAAACAAAAGGGGTATTACGTACGGGAATGCCCTACAGGCCACACCACGAGGAAGAAGAAGAATAAGCTTATTAGAGAAGCGGAAGTACTAATAAGTACTGCCCCATTATTCTAATGGGCTTATTTTTTTATGAGTGATACATAATCCACGTCCAATACGGTAACGATAGGAATGTTGAAATTTTAGAGAAAAAGTAGAAGAAAAAGGATTGACAATCATTTTGTTGGACTGATATAATTTATGTTTTTGTTTGACAGAATTATGTCAGTGTGTTATACTTTACACAGTGAGGTGGACCGAATGCCAAAAACCTTAGCCGATATTAAAAAGGCTCTCGACACAAACTTAGGGAAAAGGTTACTGCTAAAGGCAAATGGAGGACGTAGAAAGACGATTGAACGTTCCGGTGTTTTAGCTGAAACTTACCCATCTGTTTTTGTTATTGAACTTGACCAAGATGAAAATTCATTCGAGCGTGTTTCATACAGCTATGCGGATGTCTTAACGGAAACAGTTCAAATTACATTCTACGATGAAACAACAGGACATGTAGCTTTAAGTTAGTATATAAGCAATGAGTGGCAGTAAACTTAAAGTTTACTGCTTTTTGCTGTCTTTAGATTACACTAGGTTTGGCTCCAGGAACTCTTGTGATTCCGATTTAATCATTCCCTTTTATCCCATACTAATAATGCTGTGGGCTGAAGGGGGTTGTTTAGATGGCCAGGAGAAGAGGAATTATGTCCGATCGACTGAAAGTAGAGCTTGCAAAAGAGCTTGGTTTTTATGATGTGGTTCAAAAAGAAGGTTGGGGCGGTATTAAGTCCAAGGACGCAGGAAATATGGTGAAGCGGGCCATGGAACTTGCCCAGCAACAAATGGTCAATCGAGGTTCACATTCTTAATCCTTAGGCTGTGTTAAAGAACAGTGTTGATTTGTACGCCCTGTTGATTGGAGCGGAAGGCACGAAGACTCCTATGGGAGTATGGTTCAGGTGAGACCCCGCAGGCGCTTGCGCCGAGGAGGCTCAACGAAACACCCACGGAAAGCGAAGTGCCTGGAGCGGAAATCAACAGGCAAGTTTAACAGAGCCAATCTTTAAAAAGGTGAGTAAGCATTTCGTTTAAACAAAATCTGTCCCACAGCTGCCAGGGGGCTATGCCCTCTGGTATTTATTTATATATATATATGTATTTCTAAAGCAGCAACACTCGTGATGAGAATATGGACAGAGTCAGTGAAAACCAGTGCACCCTTGTCCGAATCGATGGGAGTCGGACAGAATAGCTGATCCCAAGGGAAATTGTGTCTGAACTAGAGGTTCATCTGTCAAGGAATTATAGTGAAATCTGTACAATTATTAACAACCTTGGCGAAAATAGCATAAATTTATTAAGATATATGATAACTGACGTCTTACATTTATCTTTTTGTGGTAAAATAGGACAAAATGTGGATTTTTCGGAAAGCGCCCGTATGCAAATAACTCGCTTAGGGGTGGATAATATAGAAGTAGGTGGACGTAGTGAAGCTTTTAGTAAAAGCACCGGCCAAAATCAATTTAGCATTAGATGTTTTACATAAACGTCCGGATGGATATCATGAAGTAGAAATGATAATGACAACCATCGATTTGGCGGATCGGGTGGAACTCACCTTATTAAATCAAGATAAAATACATATTCAATCTCATAATCGTTATGTACCTGATGACCAGCGTAACTTAGCTTATCAAGCTGCACAGCTTTTAAAGGACCGCTTTCAGGTAAAAAAGGGTGTTGTCATAACGATTGAAAAAACGATTCCAGTTGCTGCAGGACTCGCAGGAGGAAGCAGTGATGCTGCTGCCACCTTAAGAGGCTTAAATAAGCTTTGGGATCTTGGTTTAACCTTAGATCAATTAGCTGAGCTGGGCTCAGAAATTGGATCGGATGTTTCTTTTTGTGTATATGGTGGGACGGCTCTAGCAAAGGGTAGAGGGGAAATGATTACCGAGCTTCCTGCACCACCGACTTGCTGGGTTATTCTAGCGAAACCGTTTATTGGCGTTTCAACAGCTGAAGTATACCGAAGACTAGATGTTAATGGAATGAAGCACCCTGATATTCCAGGAATGATTGAGGCCATTAACCAGCATGATTATCAAAAGGTATGCAGTAATATGGGGAACGTCTTAGAAGAGGTTACGTTAAACCTCCACCCTGAGGTTGCCCAGATAAAGGATCAAATGAAGCGCTTCGGAGCAGATGCAGTCCTCATGAGCGGAAGCGGTCCAACAGTATTTGGTATTGTCCAGCATGATTCCCGTATGCACCGAATCTATAATGGATTAAGAGGATTCTGTGATCAGGTCTTTGCTGTCCGTTTGTTGGGTGAGCGACACACGCTTGATTAGAGACGTACAATAATATATTCTTTAAGTAGAATATACGGGTTTTGGGGGTTCTTTATGAAATTTCGACGCAGTGAACGTTTGATTGATATGACAAATTATTTACTCGACCATCCTCGTCAGCTTGTTCCACTCACTTTTTTCGCAGAACGTTATGCGTCAGCAAAGTCTTCCATAAGTGAGGACCTAGCGATTGTGAAGGAAACCTTTGAGCAAAGAGGAATAGGGACATTGCAAACCGTTCCTGGTGCTTCGGGCGGTGTAAAATTCTTTGTCAAAGTCAGTAAAGAAGAGGCGGAGCCTTTTGTCAATGAATTATGTACCTTAATTGCAAATCCCGAAAGACTTCTGCCTGGAGGGTATTTATATTTAACCGATATTTTAGGCGACCCTCAGGTTGTGCAAAAGGCCGGACGGATTATAGCATCTGCCTATGCAGATGCAAAAATTGACGTGGTCATGACAGTAGCAACCAAAGGAATTCCCCTTGCTTACGCTGTTGCCAGTCAATTAAATGTCCCTGTTGTTATCGTTAGAAGGGATAGTAAGGTAACGGAAGGGCCAACAGTTAGCATCAATTATGTCTCTGGTTCAGCCAAAAGAATACAAACTATGGTTCTTTCTAAGAGAAGCATGAAGCAGAATTCCCGTGTACTTATTGTCGACGATTTTATGAAGGCTGGCGGTACCGTAATGGGCATGATTAGTATGCTAGAGGAATTTAATGCTCATTTAGCTGGAATTGCGGTGTTAGTAGAGGCTGAAAAAATGCAAGAGCGCTTAGTAGATGAGTATATCTCACTCGTGCAGCTCTCAGATGTCGATGTAAAAGGGAAAAAGATAAAAGTAGAAGCAGGAAATTATTTTTCGATATGGAGGAGTTAAAATGAGAACAGTCCAAACTAAGCAAGCACCAGCGGCAATCGGTCCTTATTCGCAAGGTATAATCGTAAATAATCTGTTTTATAGCTCTGGCCAAATCCCGTTGACTGCTGAAGGGGATTTAGTAACCGGTGATGTGAAAGAACAGACACACCAGGTGTTTAAAAATTTACAGGCTGTCCTAACAGAAGCAGGTGCCTCCTTTGAAACGGTAGTAAAAGCTACAGTATTTATTAAAAGTATGGATGATTTTGCGGCTATTAATCAAGTATATGGTGAGTATTTCAGCACGCATAAACCTGCACGTTCTTGTGTAGAAGTGGCTCGTCTTCCTAAAGATGTATCAGTAGAAATCGAAGTAATTGCGCTCGTAAAATAATCGAGCGTTTTTTTTTTGACTGTGTTAAAGAACATTTTTGATATCCTGTTGATTGGAGCGGAAATCAGCAGGCAAGTTTAACAGAGCCTAAAAGATAAGAAAGTATATAATTCAGCTCCACCAAAATCTTGATAATTGTGGTGTTTTTCTGGAAGAGTGGGTGTAGTTTAGTAATTGGCGAGTAAAATGGGGTTATTGACGAGTAAAGTGTGAGTTTGACGAGTAAAATAGAAAAATAGACGAGTAAATCATATTTTTGACGAGTAAATCATCGAAAATGACGAGAAAGAAAGAAAATCATATAAAAAAGGAAATTATTAAGGTACTTCAAGAGGTGATCAACACATAAATTTATAGGAGGATACTTGAGCCAGGCTAAACGCCTGGCTTTTTGTATAAAAATTAGGTTATCGAGATTCGAGAAGGTTTCTAATGTTCGTGGAAAGTGATTTTTTTGATAAACCGAAAGTTAATTTTTATACCCTGTAAATTGGAGCGGAAATCGACAGATAAATTTTAACAGAGCCTTTTTATGGGTTAAAAATAGGATATAAGTAGCCATTTTTTACAAATGTTCACTATTTTGCCCTAAATTTTCAAAATTTTTTTTTATTTAAAGAAGGAAAATGAAAATAATTGTTGAATTTATTAAACTAGCTTTTTATACAAAGAAAAGGGTGTGAGCACATGGAAGTAACTGACGTAAGATTACGCCGGGTTAACACGGATGGAAGAATGAGAGCGATTGCATCGATCACATTGGACAATGAATTTGTTGTTCATGACATCCGCGTTATCGACGGAAACAACGGTTTATTTGTAGCTATGCCAAGTAAACGTACTCCAGATGGAGAATTTCGTGACATTGCGCATCCAATCAATTCAGGAACACGCGGTAAAATCCAAGAAGCTGTTTTGGCTGAGTACCACCGTTTAGGTGAAATGGAAGTAGAATTTGAAGAAGCCGGAGCTTCCTAAGGATTTTAACAACTAGGGCCTTTCTTCTGAGTAAGGCTCTTTTTTATTGCCTATTAATGTCTATTTATAATCCCCTACCAAAATTTCTCCTCCTTAAACAAAAAACTTAATATTATGAAATTAGACACATACCGTTCATTCCTTGAAAACAGAGCCAATTTACGTTAATATTTTTAATGGATAAAAAGGTAAATTGGAGGACTGTCCATGTCTAATCGTTATGCTGTGATTTTAGCCGCAGGGCAAGGTACGCGGATGAAATCAAAGCTTTATAAAGTTTTACACCCAGTATGCGGCAAACCAATGGTACAACATGTCGTTGACCAGATCATGAAACTAAATGTTCAAGAAATGGTCACAATTATTGGCCATGGAGCAGAAATGGTGCAATCACAGTTAGGTGACAGCAGTCTTTACTCCTTACAGGAGCAACAGCTTGGTACTGCACATGCAGTGATGCAGGCAAGCAGTATGCTTGAGGGTAAAGAGGGTGTAACCATCGTCGTTTGCGGTGATACGCCACTAATAACAGCCGAAACGATGGAGTCAATTTTCAAACAACATGAAGAATTATCTGCAAAAGCTACAATCCTCACAGCAAAAATAGACAACCCAACTGGATACGGTCGAATCATACGAAATGAAGAAGGCTTAGTTGAAAAAATTGTTGAGCATAAAGATGCTACAGAAGCGGAACGTGAAATAAATGAAATTAACACAGGCACATACTGTTTTGACAATCGAGCATTGTTCGAAGCATTAAGAAGTGTGTCCAATGACAATGTTCAAGGGGAATATTACTTACCAGATGTGATTGAAATTCTTAAAAAGCAAGGGGAGGTAGTGACTGCCTTCCAAACGAATGAATTTGAAGAAACATTAGGTGTAAATGATCGTGTAGCTCTAGCCGAAGCAGAGAGAATTATGCGCAATCGGACAAATATTGTTCATATGCGTAATGGTGTTACGATTATTGATCCTGCTAACACATACATTGAGACAGAAGTTGAAATTGGACAGGATACTGTCATCTATCCAGGAACCATTATTAAAGGCAACACAATCATCGGTTCTGAATGTCATATTGGTCCAAATTCAGAAATTGATTCTTGTCAGATTGGAAATGAGACAGTTATTCGCCAATCAGTAGCACATAAAAGCTCAATTGGTTCACACGTTAATATTGGTCCGTTTGCACATATTAGACCGGATTCAAATATTGAAGATGAAGTGAAAATCGGAAACTTCGTGGAGATCAAAAAGGCCGTTTTCGGAAAAGGAAGCAAAGCTTCTCATTTAAGCTATATTGGTGATGCGGAAGTGGGCAGTGATGTAAACCTTGGCTGTGGTTCCATTACTGTCAATTATGATGGTAAAAATAAATATTTAACAAAAATTGAAGATGGAGTCTTCATCGGCTGTAACTCAAATCTAGTTGCCCCTGTCACAATTGGCAAGGGTGCATACGTGGCTGCCGGTTCAACCATTACAAAGGATGTACCAGGTGAAGCCTTATCTATTGCCCGTGCACAACAAGTGAATAAAGAAAATTATGTCCAAAAGCTTAATGTAAGGAAATAAGCAATGATAATTGGAGGGCCATCATGTCAAATCAATATTTAGATCCGAACTTAAAGGTATTTAGCTTAAATTCTAATGTTCCACTTGCGAGAGAAATAGCAAAAGTTATCGGAGTTGAATTAGGGAAGAGCTCTGTAACTAGATTCAGTGACGGTGAAATTCAAATAAATATTGAAGAAAGTATTCGTGGCTGTGATGTGTATGTCATTCAGTCAACTAGTTCACCTGTGAATGAAAATATCATGGAATTATTAATCATGATCGATGCCCTCAAGAGAGCGTCTGCTAAAACGATTAATATTGTAATGCCGTACTATGGTTATGCCCGTCAAGATCGTAAAGCACGTGCACGTGAACCAATTACAGCAAAACTATTTGCAAACCTTGTTGAGACTGCTGGTGCAACTCGTGTAATCTGCCTGGATTTACACGCACCTCAAATTCAAGGATTCTTTGATATTCCGATTGATCACTTAATGGGTGTACCTATTTTATCAGAATACTTTAAGACAAAAGATCTAAGTGGTGACATCGTTATTGTTTCTCCAGACCATGGCGGTGTAACTAGAGCAAGAAAAATGGCTGAACGCTTAAAAGCTCCAATAGCGATCATTGATAAACGCCGTCCAAGACCAAACGTCGCAGAAGTCATGAATATTGTCGGTAACATAGAAGGAAAAGTTGCCATTTTGATAGATGATATTATTGATACAGCAGGAACAATTACACTTGCTGCTAATGCGTTAGTTGAGAATGGTGCAGCAGAGGTTTTTGCTTGCTGTACACATCCTGTGTTGTCAGGACCGGCAATTGAAAGAATTGAAAACTCAAAAATAAAAGAATTAGTTGTGACTAACTCTATAGCTCTTCCAGAAGAGAAGAAGAGCAGTAAAATTATTAACCTATCGGTTGCGCCATTAATTGGTGAAGCCATTATTCGTGTCCACGAAGAGCAGTCTGTAAGCACATTGTTTGATTAATAGTCCCTTAACAGGACCTGGCATAGCAGTCAGGTTCTGCTCCGCTTTAATACAGCCAGAATTCCGACCTTGTAAGAATGCAAAAAAATGTTTAGACCTTCCGATTTTAGGGCATTTTTATATAGACAGATATGAATAGGAAGGGGACTAAACGTATGAGTACTGTATTACAAGCAAAAGAACGGAAGGAACTCCGTCATTCTGCATTAAAGCAAATTAGAGAGAATGGAAACATCCCTGCTGTTATATATGGGGCAAAGGTTGACAGTAAGCCAGTAATGATAAGTTCAGCTGATTTAACAAAAACCATCCGCTCTGTAGGTAGAAATGGCGTCATTTCTCTTGATGTGGACGGAAATAAACAGGATGTTGTCCTAACCGATGTCCAAAGCGATTTTATCAAAAAAGAAATTATTCATGTTGATTTCTTAGCCGTCGATAAATCATCTAAAATTCATGTTGATGTGAAACTTGTTCTTGTTGGTGAGGCAGCAGGAGTAAAAGATGGTGGTGTCTTGCAGCAGCCGGTTCACCAGTTATCTATTACTTCTACTCCTGATAATATTCCACAGCAAATAGAAGTTGATATTACGAACTTGCAAGTAGGAGAAACCGTATTGGTCGGTGATATTCCTTCGGCTGGTGGATTTACAATCAACCATGAGGACGATGAAGTAGTCGCTTCCATCCTACCTCCAAGACAGGAAGAGGAAATTAACTCAGGTGAACAGCAAGAAGAAGGACATCCAGATAAAGAAGAGGGACGAGAAACTACTCCAGAATAAATCAGCTTTTAATTTAAGAGGAAAAGACGTAACCAACCTGTGGTTACGTCTTTTGCCGCATAAATAAATGACAATGGGAGAAAACCATGTTTCGAAAACTATTTAAAAGGTTGGCTGAACCGGAAGAGGTGGGTAAGATGAAATGTATCGTTGGTTTAGGTAACCCAGGAAAACAGTATGATCAAACGAGACATAATATTGGTTTTGAGGTAATTGATGAACTATCGCATCAATTTTCCATCCCGCTCACACAGTCTAAATTTAAAGGGCTGTACGGAATGGGTGTATATAAAGGGGAAAAAGTATTATTACTAAAACCACTTACATATATGAATTTATCAGGTGAATCCATTCGAGCTGTTATGGATTATTACCAAATAGATTTGGAAGATTTATTAGTTATTTATGATGATCTTGATCTTCCAGTCGGAAAAGTAAGGCTCCGTCAAAAAGGAAGCCCTGGTGGACATAATGGAATTAAATCAACAGTAGCCCATCTTGGTACACAGCAATTTAATCGAATCAGAATAGGTATTGACCGTCCTACTCCAGGAATGAGCGTGCCAGATTATGTTTTAGGACACTTTCGGAGTGAGGAGAGACCATTAACCCAAGAGGCCGTTAAAAAGAGTGTAGCTGCATGTGAAACTTGGTTGGAGAAACCATTTTTACAAGTAATGAATGAATATAATCAATAATTGTTCATGTAACAAGCCCTATTTTCATATGATTGAAAAAGACAAAAATGGAAGCAAATCTCTTGTCCGTTCATCTAATTGAATAAGTTCCTCCCAACAGGTACATACTACTAAGGAATCATAGATTAGGGAGGGACAGGCGTGGCCATTCATTATCATTGTCGTCATTGTGGTACAAAGCTTGGTTCCATTGAAAAAGCATCGATACACAGCGAAACCCTTGGTCTTCATAAACTGACAGAACAGGAAAGACAGGAAATGGTTGCGTATGACTCATCCGGCGATATTCACATCTCAGCTATTTGTGAAGACTGTCAGGAAGCTTTAGAACGGAATCCAGATTACCACCAATACGATTTCCTTATTCATTAGCTTTGGAATCATATCCAAAGCGTTTTTCTATTTTTAATTTTCTACTATTGGGCTCTGTTAACTTGCCTGTTGATTTCCGCTCCAGACGCGAGCGGTTCGTGGGTGTTTCGGCGAGCCTCCTCGGCGCTAGCGCCTGCGGGGTCTCCCCTGAACCATACTCCCACAGGAGTCTTCGCGTCTTCCGTTCCAATCAACAGGGTATAAAAATCAACACTGTTCTTTAACATAGCCAGCTATTAAAATGTTAATTATATTTAAATTCGAATATAAAGAACCCAATTTGGGTCATTTGTATATATGTTAGAAGGGAGGAGAAACCTTGGATGGTTTAAAGTCACTGTTCCTTAAACAAGAAGATGTCCACTCGGTGATTGCCGGTGTGGAAGAAGGATTAAGGGAACAACTGGTCGCAGGCTTGTCAGGTTCCTCAAGAACAGTAGTAACCGCTTCAATTTACGAACAAATGCAGAGGCCAATTATGCTTGTAACCCATAATCTATTACAAGCACAAAAACTCTATGATGATATTGTTAATCTACTAAGTGACAAGGAAGTATTTCTTTTTCCAGCCAATGAATTAATTGCCGCAGAGCTAAGTATTGCGAGTCCGGAATTGAAGGCTCAAAGAATAGAGGCATTAAACCATTGGAGCAAAAATAATAAAGGGATTTTAATTGTCCCGATAGCCGGTCTGAAAAAAGTCGTTCCTCCTAAGTCACAGTGGAAACAATATCAGCTCTCGCTAAAATTAGGGGAAGACATCGATATAGATTATCTTTTAAATACCTTTGTCCAAATGGGCTACATTCGTGCTGAAATGGTCACAACACCAGGCGAATTTAGTGTAAGGGGCGGAATCATCGATATCTATCCTCTTACAGAAGCCAACCCGCTGCGAATTGAATTATTCGATACGGAAATTGATTCCATTCGTTATTTTTCTCTTGAAGATCAGCGTTCAAAGGAAAAAGTAAAAAAGGTTATGATTGGACCTGCCACTGAAATTCTGTTAGAAGATGAGAATTATAGCCGGATGGTCAATCAATTAGAGACTGGGTTAGCAAAAAGTCTTAGGACATTAAAAGATGATAAGGCAAAAATTCAGCTTTCGCAAAATATTAGCTATGAATTAGAACTATTAAAAAATAGACAAAAGCCAGACCAGGTGTATAAGTACCTATCCTTAGCCTACGAAAAGCCTGCTAGTTTACTAGACTATCTTCCAACCAATGGTCTTGTGTTTATTGATGAAATAAGCCGAGTCCAAGAGATGAATGATTCATTGGTAAAAGAGGAAGCGGAATGGTATACCGGGTTGCTTGCAGAAGGTCAGATTATCCATGACCTCCACATTTCTCATGACTTGCAGGCCATGCTGCAAAAGAAGGAATTTCCTGTCGTTTATATGTCCTTATTTTTACGGCATGTGGCTAATACCAGCCCGCAAAATATTATTAATGTTTCATGTAAACAAATGCAAAACTTCCACGGGCAAATGCATTTATTGAAGGCAGAAATTGATCGATGGAAGAAGGGCAATTATTCTATTCTTTTTTTAGGACCAGATGAAGAACGGGTAAAAAAATTAGAGCGTGTCCTAGAGGATTATGAAATTGAGGGCAGCATTGTTAAGGGAAACCAGCAGCTTTTGCCAGGAAAAGTGCAAATTATGAAAGGAAACCTCCATTCAGGGTTTGAGCTTTCCATTCAAAAAATTGCCGTCATCACGGAAGAAGAGTTATTCAATAAACGGGTGAAGAAGTCGGTCAGCCGCCAAAAACTATCGAATGCGGAACGAATTAAAAGTTACTCAGAGCTTAAAATTGGCGATTATGTGGTCCACGTCAATCACGGGATTGGAAAATACTTAGGCATTGAAACACTGGTAATCAACGGAATCCATAAAGATTACCTCCACATTCGATACCAGGGGACAGATAAACTGTATGTGCCTGTAGAACAAATTGATCTTGTCCAAAAATACGTAGGGTCAGAAGGCAAAGAGCCTAAGGTCTATAAACTGGGCGGAACCGATTGGAAAAAGGTGAAGAAGAAGGTTGAATCATCCGTCCAAGATATTGCCGATGATTTAATCAAGCTATATGCAGAACGCGAGGCAGCAGTCGGCTATGCTTTTTCACCGGATGGAGATATGCAGAGGGAATTTGAGACTTCTTTTGCCTATCAGGAAACGGATGATCAGCTTCGTTCCATCCATGAGATTAAAAAGGATATGGAACGAGCGCGTCCGATGGATCGCTTGCTTTGCGGAGATGTTGGATATGGAAAAACAGAAGTGGCTATTCGTGCAGCCTTTAAGGCAATAGCGGATGGAAAGCAGGTCGCGTTTCTTGTGCCAACAACGATTTTGGCGCAGCAGCATCATGAAACCCTACGAGAGAGGTTTCAAGACTATCCAATCAATATCGGACTGTTAAGTCGATTCCGCTCCAAAAAACAACAAACAGAAACGCTTAAAGGCTTAAAAGCTGGAACAGTTGATATTGTAGTGGGTACCCACCGGTTGCTCTCAAAGGATATTGTCTATCGTGATTTAGGACTATTAATTATTGATGAAGAACAACGATTCGGAGTGACACATAAGGAAAAGATTAAAAAGTTAAAAACTAATGTAGATGTATTAACCTTAACAGCCACTCCAATCCCAAGAACACTTCATATGTCAATGCTTGGGGTTCGGGACCTATCGGTTATTGAAACGCCGCCTGAAAATCGTTTCCCGGTGCAAACGTATGTAATGGAATACAATGGTTCATTAGTACGTGAGGCAATCGAGCGGGAGCTTGCGAGGGACGGACAAGTATTCTTTTTATATAACAGAGTAGAAGATATCGAACGTAAAGCAGAAGAAATATCGATGCTTGTCCCGGATGCACGTGTCACCTATGCTCATGGACAAATGACAGAAAATGAGTTGGAGTCTGTGATGCTCAGCTTTCTCGCGGGCGAATTTGATGTGCTTGTCAGTACAACCATCATCGAAACCGGGGTAGATATTCCGAATGTAAATACGTTAATTGTCTTTGACGCCGATCGAATGGGGCTTTCTCAGCTTTATCAGCTTCGAGGGCGAGTAGGAAGATCAAACCGTGTCGCTTATGCCTATTTCACTTACCGAAAAGATAAGGTTTTAACGGAAGTAGCTGAAAAACGATTACAGGCCATTAAAGAATTTACCGAATTAGGGTCGGGTTTTAAGATTGCTATGAGAGATTTGTCCATTCGGGGAGCGGGTAATCTATTAGGTTCCCAACAGCATGGCTTTATTGATTCGGTTGGTTTTGACCTCTATTCACAAATGCTAAAAGAAGCGATTGAAGAACGCAAGGGAGATCTGGGGGCAGAAGTGAAAAAATCAATTGAAATTGACCTCGAGATTGATGCGTATATTCCGGATACTTATATTAAGGACGGACACCAGAAGATCGAGATGTATAAACGGTTTAGGGGAGCCGATTCGCTTGAAGAGATTGAAGAACTACAAGCAGAAATCCTTGACCGCTTTGGCGAGTATCCAGAAGAAGTAGCTTTCCTTTTCCAAGTTGCCGAAATAAAGGTTTATGCACTTTCAAATGGTGTGGAACAAATTAAACAAGCGAAACAAGAGGTAACGATCCTTATAAATGAGCAAGTTACCCAAAGTATTGATGGAAGCAAAATTTTCCATATCGGCAGTCAGTTTGGCCGAAATGTGACCCCTGGCATGGAGGGACCTAGGTTAAAAATAATGATAAAAACAAAAGAGTATCAGACACAGCAATGGCTTCATATCGTTGGTGAAATGGTAAAAGGAATCTCAAAGGCTAAAAGAGCACAAGAAAATCCTGTGAACTAATTTCCTGTATATGTGAAAATGTGAAAATTATATGTCTAATGTGTATAGAACTTTCCAGATGAAAGATACTAAGTTCAAAGTTGGTGATGATTTCAATAAAAGGAAGATTATCATTACCAAGTTGAATAATCATCAGATGAAAGTGAGGCAACATTGGATGAAAGCAACTGGAATAGTTCGTCGAATCGATGATTTGGGTCGTGTTGTTATTCCCAAAGAAATACGTAGAACTTTGCGTATCCGTGAAGGGGACCCGTTAGAGATTTTTGTGGATCGTGACGGGGAAGTCATTTTAAAAAAATATTCACCAATCAGCGAGTTAAGCGATTTTGCCAAAGAATATGCAGAAGCCCTATTTGATAGCCTCGGTAATCCCATTTTAATTTGTGATAGAGATACGTATATTGCTGTCGCAGGCGGGTCTAAAAAAGAGTATTTAAATAAGAATATAAGTGATTTAGTAGAAAAGACGATGGAAGAGCGGAATTCAGTTCTACATACGCAGCAGGGTGACATTGCACTCTCTGATGGAAATGATGAAGCCGTCGCTTCCTATACCATTGGACCAATTATTGCTAATGGAGATCCAATTGGAGCCGTCATTATCTTCTCTAGAGAAGGTACCCTTGGCGAAGTAGAACAAAAAGCAGTTGAAACAGCTGCAGGGTTCTTAGCTCGACAGATGGAGTCATAAAATTCTTTCATAATAAAAAAGGCAGCCACCCGCTGTCTTTTTTATTTAAACTAATATTAGGCCTTCATATGCTATAATACTTTGGAGTTTATTATTAGTGGGTGAAGCAATGTATTCAACGAAGTCTGCCAATCAATCAAAGGCATTGTTTAGAGGAGCGTTCATTCTAACCATTGCAGCACTAGTGGTGAAAATCCTCAGTGCTTTTTACCGTATTCCTTTTCAAAACATTGTCGGAGATATTGGCTTTTACATATATCAACAAGTCTATCCAATCTACGGGATAGCTATCGTCCTATCTACAACAGGCTTCCCAGTTGTCATATCTAAGCTATACGCAGAGCAGAGAGAAAAAGGGAACGTTGATAAGTCTCGACTTCTTCTTTTTACTTCATTTATATATTTACAACTATTCGGTTTTATTTGTTTCCTGATTCTTTATTTCGGGGCAGATATTATAGCTCTTTGGATGAACGATCCGCATTTAGCCATATTATTGAGGGTCGTTTCTATTGTTTATCTAACCTTCCCTTTTGTCTCAATACTAAGAGGATACTATCAAGGAATTGGTGATATGGTTCCGACTGCTCTGTCGCAAGTGGGAGAGCAAACCATTCGGGTGTTGACGATTCTTTTGCTGTCCTATCTGTTTATGCAGAAGGGATATTCGCCTTACCTTGTTGGCGGTGGGGCGATGTTTGGATCTATTACGGGAAGCATGGTTTCTAGCATCATTTTGTTTATGTTTCTATGGATTCGTAAAGAATGGAAATGGATTGCTCCATCAAGAGGAATGTTTCGAACCTTCGCTGTAGAAATAAAGGGAATTTTCAAAGCACTCACTTTTCAAGGCTTAATGATTTGTTTAAGCGGCATGCTGCTGATCTTCATTCAATTAGCGGACTCATTGAACTTATACTCATTATTAACGATAAATGGAATGGAAAAAGATATGGCCAAAAGCTTGAAGGGTGTATTTGACCGTGGTCAGCCACTCATTCAATTAGGAACAGTTGCAGCGACCTCGTTGTCCTTAACCCTTGTTCCGCTTATTACCCGTGAGAGATTGTCAGAGAAACAAAGCAATTTAACGGATAAAGTCCAACTGGCGTTAAAGGTCAGTATTGTTATTGGCCTCGGTGCCTCAGCGGGACTATGGGCCATTATAAGACCAACAAACATCATGCTGTTTGAGAATGACCTTGGTTCCGCCGAATTAGGTATATTAGGATTTGTTATTCTTTTTACATCGATTATATTAACCATTATTGCCATCATGCAGGGGCTAGGCAGTCTGGTGTTCCCGGCATTAGCCGTAACCGTCTCGTTTCCCATTAAATATGGCTTAAACATGTTGCTGGTTCCCTGGTGTGGCACCAAAGGAGCGGCCATTTCTACCATTATTACCTTGGCTTTTGTTACAGTAGTACTTTTATTAAAACTAAAGAAAATGTTCTCAGCTCGCCTTGCCTCATTTCGCTCTTTAGCGACTGTCCTATGGGCAACAACAGCTATGGTTGTATTTTTAAAAGGATACATATGGGGTACTGATATATTTATGGATGATTTTCACCTAGAGAGAATAGGAGCAGCCATGCAGTCCCTAAGTGCAGTCTTTTTTGGAGGGATTATCTTTTTGGCCATCATCCTTAGAGGTGGGGTATTCCTTGAACAAGAACTGACATTATTTCCATTGGGTAGCAGGTTAATACATTTTTTAGCGCGAAGGGATAGAGATAAACATGGCGAAAAGAATTGAAGTACTTGGATTGGGAGCAGGAGATTTAGAACAGCTTCCGATGGGAGTATATAAAAAATTATTGGGTTCAAGTCATTTGTTTTTAAGGACCAAAGAGCATCCCGTTGTGCAGGAGTTAGAAAAAGAAGGAATGACATATTCCTCCTTTGATTCGGTCTATGAAAAACACGATCAGTTTGAAGCGGTATATGAGGAGATTGTGCAGACGTTATTGCAACAAGCGGAACATGAGACCGTTTTCTATGCTGTGCCCGGGCATCCGCTTGTTGCCGAACGCACGGTTCAGCTTCTTTTACAATATGGACCGGAGAACCAGGTTGAAATAAGCATTGGCGGAGGTCAGAGTTTTATTGATGCCTTGTTTGCTTCCTTAAAAATCGATCCAGTTGAAGGATTTCAATTGCTTGATGGAAATGCATTACATGTGGGTCAACTGCAATTAGAGCAGCACATTTTTATCAGCCAGGTGTACGACCAATTTATTGCTTCCAATGTAAAATTAACTTTAATGGAAAAACTGCCGGATGATTACACGGTGTTTATTGTTACAGCAGCAGGCAGTAAACAGGAGGTTATTGAAAAAGTACCACTCTATGAGCTTGACCGAAATGTATCTATCAATAACCTCACTTCCGTCTATGTACCACCTGTCGTGGAAGAAGAGATTCTCTATAAAAATTTCTCTAAGCTAAGAGGAATTATTGCTATTTTAAGAGGACCAGATGGCTGCCCTTGGGATAAGAAACAAACACATGAATCATTAAAAAGATATTTAATTGAAGAAACCTATGAAGTCATTGAGGCGATTGATAGTGGTGACATTGATCATTTAATTGAAGAACTAGGCGATGTCTTGCTGCAGGTAATGCTTCATGCCCAGATTGGTGAGGATGATGGATATTTCTCAGTTGATGACGTGATTGAGGGGCTATCAGCCAAAATGATTCGCCGCCATCCTCATGTGTTCGGGAACGCGAAAGCTGAAAATGCAGAGGAAGTAGTGCAAAATTGGCAGGCAATTAAGGAGCAGGAAAAGGGAAAATCCCCATCTTCCTTATTAGAGGGAGTGTCAAAGTCCCAGCCGAATTTATTAAGAGCCTATGAATTACAAAAGAAAGCGGCAAAAGTAGGGTTTGATTGGCAGGAAATTACACCTGCTTTAGAGAAAGTGAAAGAAGAGCTAGATGAATTTATCCAGGAATTAGATGGAACGGATGAAGGATTACAACGGGCAAAAAAAGAATTTGGAGATCTATTGTTTGCCTTTGTTAACGTAGCTCGATTTTTAAACATACACCCGGAAGAAGCACTTTTTGAAACGAACGAAAAGTTTATTCGCCGTTTTCAATACGTTGAAGAGAGAGTGAAGGAGAGCGGCAGAGCTTTTGAGGAGCACACGCTTGAACAGCTCGACAAGTATTGGGACGATGCAAAAGAAAAAGGATTATAACTGAGGAGGATTCACATATGCGTTTAGATAAATTTTTAAAAGTATCTCGATTAATTAAGAGAAGGACTTTAGCAAAAGAAGTATCCGATCAAGGGAGAATTGAGATTAATGGGAAGGAAGCAAAAGCAAGCTCAACTGTAAAAGTTGGTGACGAATTAACGATTCGTCTTGGACAGCGTGTAGTTACCGCCCGAATCGATCGAATCCAAGATACAACGCGGAAAGAAGACGCAGCGGAGATGTATACGATTATAAAAGAAGAGAGACTTGGTTCTACGGAGAGCTTCTAATTCAAATGTTCTAATTCATTCATTTGTCACATAGAAATGTACAAAGGGTTGTACAAATGATTGTGAGGGATGAATGATGAGTCAATATTATGAAAGCAATCCATCGAAGAGTAGTGTTCCTGATCATGATGTCGTTATGAGAGGGAGAAAACTCCTTGATATTACGGGCGTTAAACAAGTAGAAAGCTTTGATAATGAGGAATTCCTGTTAGAAACATCGATGGGTTTTTTAGCTATTAAAGGGCAAAACCTGCAAATGAAGAATCTTGATGTCGAGAAGGGCATTGTTTCAATTAAAGGGAAAATTTTTGATTTAGTCTACCTGGACGAACAGCATGGGGAGAAGGCTAAAGGGTTCTTTAGCAAGTTGTTTCGATGACTCTTTCTACGCAATTTTTAACCATGCTTTCGATGATTGGAATGGGGTCTGTGTTTGGCGCCATGTTTGATACGTATCAGCGGTTTTTGAATCGGCCGAAAAGGAAGCAATGGATTGTCTTTATAAATGATTTACTATTTTGGATTATCCAGGCATTGCTCATTTTTTATACGTTATTTATGGTGAATGATGGAGAATTGCGTTTTTATATCTTTATCGCACTTCTATGTGGATTTGCCGCCTATCAAAGCTTGTTTAAAGGGATCTATTTAAAGTTACTGGAGATAATTATTCAGACGGTTATTGCAACCATTAACTTTTTGAAAAAAACCTTCAGACTACTCATCTATAAACCTGTCCTTGGTCTGATTCAGCTAGTTATTGCCATTATTATTGCATTTGGCAGGGGCATTTTCACCCTTGTCAAATTTATTTTTAAAGTTGTATTATTTATTCTTAAAATCATTATCTTTCCTGTGCAAAAAATTCTATTACTTTTTTGGAAACTTTTTCCGAAAGGTATTAAAAAAAGCGTCGAGAAGTTATATAATAAAACGGCAGGAAATTTTAAGGAAATCAAGAATTATATTAATACATTCATAAATAAGTGGAAGAAAAGAAAAGAGTAAGGAGGGACGGGAAATGGGAGCGGAACCGAAACGAAATGTATCAAGAATCCAGTCAACCTATGTGCAACAGCAAGAATATGCAGAAATCGCCTCAGCGAGGAAAAGAAAACTGTTGATCAGACGACTATCAATTTTTATCGTTCTTGCCAGTTTACTATCATACTTCATGATTTCCAGTACTATTTCCCAATCTGCTAAACTCGAAGCGAAAATAGCACAAAAGAAGCAGCTAGATCATCAGCTTGCGGATTTGAAAAAAAAGCAGGACATCCTTAAAGAGGATATCGTCAAATTAAATGACGATGATTACATTGCGAAATTAGCCAGAAAAGAATATTTTTTCTCAGAAAAAAATGAAATAATTTTTAATATTCCTGAAGATAAGAAAGAAAATTAGCCAATCTGGTGACTTATTGACACTGATTTTTTCCTTTTTGTATAATATAGAGTAAGATTGATTTTTTATATTTTTAAGGAGGAACATTCTTTTTATGTCAATTGAAGTAGGCAGCAAGTTACAAGGAAAGGTAACAGGGATTACAAAGTTCGGTGCATTTGTGGAGCTGCCAGAAGGCTCAACAGGACTTGTACACATCAGTGAGGTTGCTGACAATTATGTGAAAGATATTAACGATCATCTAAAAGTAGGCGACCAAGTTGAGGTAAAAGTTCTTAATGTTGAGAAAGACGGAAAAATTGGCCTATCTATAAAAAAAGCAAAAGATAGACCAGAGCCGCAACAAAGATCCCAATCACAACGTCCTCGTCAGGGTAGAGCAAATGATCGGAATAATGCTAGACCTGAGAATTTTGAAACGAAAATGGCGAAGTTCTTAAAAGAGAGTGAGGATCGTTTAACTTCCTTAAAACGGCACACGGAATCCAAGCGTGGAGGAAGAGGAGCTAAACGGGGCTAACTTAGCTGCTTATTTATATAATCGATCAGGTAAATATCGCCGATAATGATAAATCAAAGACAAGTCAAACGACTTGTCTTTTTTGTTATATTAAGAAATTAACAAATGATACTAGTATGGATAATTGGAATAGTTATCTGAATCTAGCTCCAGCGCCTAGCCCCTCGGGTCAAATAACCTTCGGCGAGAAAAGTCAAAAGGCGGACTTTTCCCACCGAAGAACATTTGCCTGTCGGGGCTGAACGAGGCGCTTCCGCTTTTTGTCTTTCTGATATATTTTGAATAAAAATAGTGAAAACCGTCGAACGATTATTTTCATTCGGTCACTATTTTGACAAACTTCTAACCCTATTAATTTTATAATTATCTGAACGATGAAAGAATAGGGAGTGTGATTTATGGAAAAGACAAATGCAAGTTTCATAGAACCAATCAGAGAAGTCAACCTTCATTCGTCAAAATGGGATGTAGGGAGGGGACTGAAGAAAGTTCAATTCATGCTCGAGTCCTTTTTTATAAAAAAGGGTTTCCTCTTACTAATCGTCGGCTTTTTACTTGGCCGAGCTTTAATATTGGCGAAGTTAACCCCATTCTGTCTTCCCTTCTTTGCTTCTGTGTACTTAATTAAAAGGGATCGGGCACCGCTTGCCCTTATCGGACTGACTGTAGGGGCAGCTACTATCTCGTTAGGGAATGCCGCTTTTACCTTTATAGTCACCATTCTCTTTCTCGCTGTTTTTCGAATCAGCAGAAAATGGCTGACAAACGAAATGAAAGCCATGCCCTTCTTTGTCGGGATTATTTTAGGGTTAGGAAAACTAGCAGAAGCATTCATCTTAACTAAACAACTAACTGTGTATGACTTAATGATGGTAGGTGTACAAGCTAGTCTTTCATTTATTTTGACACTCATTTTTTTACAAAGCATTCCTCTATTAACCTTAAATAAACGTAGACAATTATTAAAAACAGAAGAAATTGTGTGCTTAATCATTATGCTAGCTTCCATTATGACAGGAACAATTGGCTGGAAGGTGTATGATTTGTCGATTGAGCATATTATGTCGAGATATTTGGTATTAGTGTTTTCCTTTATTGCAGGGGCCACGGTTGGCTCGACGGTTGGTGTCGTAACAGGCTTGATTTTTAGCCTTGCAAGTGTATCAAGCTTCTATCATATGAGCTTGCTTGCATTTTCAGGTGTGTTGGGCGGCCTGTTAAAAGAAGGAAAAAAAATAGGTGTATCCGCAGGGCTAATGATTGCCACTCTTTTAATTAGTATGTATGGGGAGGGAGGAGGGTCCATCCTTTTAACGGTACTAGAATCGACGGCGGCTATTTTCTTATTCTTCATAACACCCCAAGTTTTCACTTCTAGATTAGCCAAGTATATTCCTGGTACGCCAGAATATACAGCTGAACAGCAAAAATATATGAGGAAAATGCGGGATGTAACGGCACAAAGGGTTTCGCAATTTTCCAGTGTATTTCATGCCTTATCAAAGAGCTTTTCCCAAATGGAAGTTCAGCCTGATGATAATGAAAATGACAGAGAAATGGATTACTTTATGAGCAATGTAACAGAAAGAACCTGTCAAACTTGTTTTAAAAAGGAACAATGCTGGGCGAAGAATTTTAATACAACCTATGCTTACATGGAAGAAATTATTCATGAGATGGATCAGAATGATGGGAATGTCTCTCCAAGATTATCAAGAGAGTGGGACAAGCATTGCACACGTTCGAAAAAAGTATTCGAAACAATTGGTCAGGAATTAACTTTCTTTCAAGCTAATCAAAGATTAAAGAAACAAGTCCAGGAAAGTCGTAAGCTGGTTGCCGACCAATTGTTAGGTGTGTCTGAAGTAATGGAGAACTTTGCAAAAGAAATCCAAAGGGAAAGGGAAAATCATCATAAGCAGGAAGAGTTAATTATGGAAGCACTCCAGGACTTCGGTATCCACATCGAACAAGTAGAAATTTATAGCCTTGAACAAGGGAATGTAGATATTGAGATGTCTGTCCCATTTTGTAATGGGCATGGTGAGTGCGAAAAGTTAATTGCACCAATGTTATCCGATATTCTGGGGGAAACAATTGTAGTGAATAAGGAGGAATGTGCATCTTATCCGAGTGGATTCTGTCACGTAACGTTTCGTTCATCAAAAGCCTATACGGTTGAAACAGGAGTGGCACATGCTGCTAAGGATGGTGGATTGGTATCGGGGGACAGCTATTCAACGATTGAACTAGGGTTAGGTAAGTATGCAATTGCCATCAGTGATGGGATGGGAAATGGCGAAAGAGCTCATTATGAAAGTAAAGAAACACTGCTGTTACTACAAAAAATTCTCCAATCTGGCATTGAAGAAAAGGTAGCAATTAAATCGGTCAATTCGATCCTTTCCCTTCGAACAACAGATGAAATATTTTCAACCTTGGATTTAGCGATGATTGACCTTAAAGATGCCTCGGCGAAGTTCTTGAAGATTGGATCTACACCAAGCTTTATTAAGAGGGGAAATAAGATTATAAAAATTCAGGCAAGCAATTTGCCAATGGGAATTCTTCAAGAGTTTGATGTGGATGTGGTCAGTGAGCAGCTTAAGGCCGGAGACTTACTAATTATGATGAGTGACGGAGTGTTTGAAGGGCCGAAGCATGTAGAGAATTATGATTTATGGATGAAAAGAAAAGTACAAGAATTACAGACTGATGACCCGCAAGAAGTTGCTGACTTAATCATGGAGGAGGTTATTCGATCAAGGTCAGGGCTAATCGAAGACGATATGACAGTTACGGTTGCAAAAATAAAACATAACACACCAAAATGGGCATCAATCCCAGTCTACAAAAAAAATGCATAGGAAATGTCTAAGTAATATGCTGTGTTAAAGGTGATGGTTGATTGTTTACACCCTGTTGATTGGAGCGGAAGGCACGAAGACTCCTGTGGGAGTACGGTTCAGGAGAGACCCCGCAGGCGTGGGCGCCGAGGAGGCTCGCCGAAACGCCCACGAACCGCTTGTGCCTGGAGCGGAAATTAACAGGCCAAATTTATAAAACTAATAAAACCCTTGTGTGATGCCTTCACACTTTAAACCGATTATTTTACCCTCTCCCTAGGAAACTATGTATAAATCACCCTGAACCCGTCGAAAATGGTACCAATACGTTTATGGAGGGAGAAGGTTATGTACACAGGGAAAATACGCCAGATCCTATTGATAACAGATGGGTGCTCTAATCAAGGTGAAGATCCAATCGCTATGGCTGCTCTTGCGAAAGAACAAGGCATTACGGTAAATGTCATTGGTGTGGTTGAACAGGATATTATTGATGAAAAAGGTATGACAGAAATAGAAGGAATCGCGCTATCAGGTGGAGGAGTCAGCCAAATAGTCTATGCACAGGCTCTTTCTCAAACCGTCCAAATGGTTACTCGTAAAGCCATGAATCAAACCATTCAAGGAGTTGTGAACAGTCAATTAAAGCAAATCTTGGGCCGCTCACAAACAATGGAAGACTTGCCTCCGGAAAAACGAGGAGAAGTGATGGAAGTCGTTGATGAATTAGGAGAAACTGTCGAATTAGATGTGTTGATTCTTGTCGATACAAGCGCCAGCATGAAACATAAACTGCCGATGGTAAAAGAGGCGCTTTTTGACCTCTCTCTAAGCTTAAATGCTCGCTCAGGAGAAAATCAGTTTTCTGTTTATGTATTTCCCGGGAAAAAGAATGATGTCGAAAAATTGCTGGATTGGACACCAAAGATGCAATCTTTGACAAGTGTATTCTCCCAACTTTCGACAGGAGGAATTACACCAACGGGGCCGGCATTGCGGACGGCTATTTCAGCATTTAATCAAAAACAATCTTTAAGGAGCCTGCTTTCACGTGATGATGAATCATACTTTGAAGAATCAATGTAAGGTGAGCCCCGGGACTGTCATTTCAGGGAAATGGCATTCAAATAACTATACAATTATAAAAGAGCTAGGATTTGGAGCAAATGGGGTCGTCTACCTTGCGAAACATAAAAACACTCAAGTAGCTTTAAAGATGAGTGATAACGGTATGTCGATTACCTCTGAGGTAAATGTATTAAAGTCCTTTGCAAAGGTCCAGGGATCAACCCTCGGGCCTTCTTTACTTGATGTCGATGATTGGCAGAGTCCTCGCGCACGAATTTCCTTTTATGTCATGGAATATATCCAAGGTCCGGATTTGCTAACTTTTATTCGAGAAAAGGGCAAGTCGTGGTCAACGGTACTATTTATTCAGCTGCTTAAGGATTTAGACACGCTTCATGAAAACGGATGGGTATTTGGCGATTTAAAACCAGAAAATCTAATCGTTACCGGCCCGCCTCCGAAAATAAGGTGTATCGATGTGGGAGGTACCACCATTCAAGGGAGATCCATTAAGGAATTTACGGAGTTTTATGACCGAGGCTACTGGGGGTTAGGTTCAAGGAAAGCCGAACCTTCATATGATTTGTTTGCTGTAGCCATGATCATGATTAATACCGCGTATCCAAAACGTTTTAATAAAACAACTGGAGGAATACAGCAGTTAAAGGATGCGATCCGACAAAAGCCGGAGTTAACAAAATACGAAAAAATAATCCTGCGTGCGCTTCAAGGACAATACAGTAATGCCAAAGAGATGCGTGAGGATCTTTTAGACCGAATGACTGATAAAAAAACAGATACTCCTCCTTTAAAATCATCTATGTCTACTCCAACTTCCTCAAACCAGATAAAAGGGGGATTGGCAAAGAATCAAAAACAAGTAACAAGGCAGACTTACCGAAAAAAGAAGAAAAAAAGCGGTTGGCTTGAATTTTTAATCATTGCGGTCCTTTTAGGTGCGTTCTATGCTTGGTACACATTCGATAAATTACTATAAATAGTTGAAACCTTTTTGAGTTACAAACGTATTAAGAAGGTAATCCTACATTTATAATGCCTAAATTTTGATAGTTATTTATGGTTAGTGGTAAGCTATTTGTATTCTAAATTTTTTTTTGCAAATACTTTGTTGTAAGGAAAGAGTGCCATACTATGTTGGAAACAAAGATTGAGGATTATCTTAATCGTCACTCGTTTCAATTAGATAACAAACAGATTGTTGTTGGAGTTTCAGGTGGGCCTGATTCCCTGGCACTGCTTCACTATCTGCATTCTCAAAAAGACAGGAAAAATCTTTCCATCGTTGTCGCCCATGTGGACCATATGTTCCGTGGAGAGGAGTCCTATGAGGACGCCATGTTTGTAAAAGGTTTCTGTCAAGAGTACGCTATTCCGTTTGAAATGAGACAGATTGATGTAACGAAAATAATGGATACTACAGGAAAGAGTTCTCAAGTAGCAGCAAGAGAAGTGCGATACCAATTTTACTCAGAAATAATGGAGAAGTATGATTTCCACTATTTGGCCCTTGGTCATCACGGGGATGATCAGATTGAGACCATTCTCATGCGCTTAACTAGAGGTAGTTCTGGAAGGGCGAGAGCCGGGATTCCATTTACACGCACGTTTGGAAAAGGATTTATTTTTCGCCCGTTCCTTTCAGTGACAAAGGATGAAATCGAGTACTACTGTAAAAAACATGCATTAAAACCGAGGTTAGACCCTAGTAACTTGAAAAGTATCTATAGTAGAAATCGATTTCGCAAACAGGTTCTTCCTTTTTTAAAGGAGGAAAATAATCAAGTTCATGAGCATTTTCAGCGATTTAGCGAAGAATTACAAGGTGATGAAGTCTTCCTTTTGGACTTAACAAAAAAACAGATGAATTCCGTAATGACAAAAAGAGAAAAGGGCAAAATTACTATTGACATAAAAACATTTCTTGAAATGCCTTTACCTTTACAAAGGAGAGGTATTCAACTAATATTAAAATATCTTTACAAAGATAAGCCTGCTTCTCTTTCGGCCGTACATATCGACCAAGTATTTTCAATCATTCATCACCGTGAGCCTTCAGGTAAACTTGATTTCCCAAATGGTTTAAAAGTTATTCGCTCCTACCAGCAATTGTCGTTTCAATTTCAACAACATAAGGCTAAGCCTTATCGGATTGAAATCGAGGAACCAGGAATGGTTATGCTGCCAAATGGCGGGAGTATTCGATTCGATTATTTAGACGGGGAAAATCCTGAATTACATCATCCATTCACAGCTTTGTTTTATGCGGATGTGATCAAATGGCCGCTTGTCATCCGAACAAGGAAAAATGGTGATCGAATGACATTAAAGGGAATGCACGGATCAAAAAAAATAAAGGATATTTTTATTGATCAAAAGGTTCCTGTACAGGATAGGGATACATGGCCTGTAATAACCGATAGTGAAGATTGTATTCTCTGGCTTCCAGGTTTAAAAAAATCTTCATTTGAAGGTATAGATTACAACGCTAAGCAATATATACTACTCACATACAATACGTAACGATCTTCTAGGGGGCACATTTTATGATGAATCAGGATATTGAAAAGGTGTTAGTTTCAGAAGAAGAAATTCAAGAAAAAATTAAAGACTTGGCTACACAGTTAACTGAAGAATATAAGGACCGTTTCCCGCTAGCAATCGGTGTTTTAAAGGGAGCAATGCCTTTTATGGCTGATTTACTGAAGCGGATGGACTGCTATCTAGAAATGGACTTTATGGATGTTTCAAGTTATGGTAGCGCCTTTGTTTCTTCAGGTGAAGTAAAAATCCTTAAGGATTTAGATACTTCTGTAGAAGGAAGAGACATATTAATTATTGAGGATATCATTGACAGTGGTTTAACTCTCAGCTACTTAGTAGATTTATTCCGCTACAGAAAAGCAAAATCAATCAAAATTGTTACTCTGCTTGATAAGCCTACAGGCAGAAAAAGTTCCATCAAAGCAGACTATGTAGGATTTATTGTTCCAGACGAGTTTGTTGTTGGATATGGATTGGATTATATTGAGAAATACCGCAATCTTCCATATATTGGGGTTTTGAAACCGGAAATATATAGCAATAATCAATAAATTTCATTGGAAATGGAATCATAATTCCTTCAACGGTGGGCTTTCAACACCCTATAGAATTGAGAGTAATTCCTTGAATTAGTAAGATTTTCTATGATACTATTTAATATAGTTTTTACCCTCGGGAGGAGGTAAGAGATGAATCGGATTTTCCGTAATACCATCTTTTATTTATTGATATTTTTAGTCATTATTGGTGTAGTAAGCTTCTTTAACGGAAGCAATGAGACTACGACTCGTTTAACGTATGATAAGTTTGTTCAAAAGCTCGAAAACGGGGAAGTGAAATCTTTCTCCATGCAGCCTGAACGGGGTGTATTTGAAGTTCGGGGCGAGGATAAAGCAAGTAAGAAGTTTATCACTTACGTACCAAACAGTGAGAAGATTCTTGATCGGATAGATAAGTCAGGGAAAGATGTAGAGGTGATGCCGGCTAAAGAAACTAGCGGCTGGGTTACCTTCTTTACTTCCATTATTCCGTTCGTGATTATCTTTATTTTATTCTTCTTCTTATTAAACCAAGCTCAAGGCGGCGGAAGCCGAGTAATGAACTTCGGAAAAAGTAAGGCTAAGCTTTATAATGATGATAAGAAAAAGGTTCGTTTTAGAGATGTAGCTGGTGCAGACGAGGAAAAGGCAGAATTAGTTGAGGTGGTTGAATTCCTAAAAGACCCTCGCAAATTTGCTGAGCTTGGCGCCAGAATTCCAAAAGGTGTTCTTTTAGTAGGACCTCCAGGAACAGGTAAAACATTGTTAGCAAGAGCAACTGCTGGTGAAGCAGGAGTCCCTTTCTTTTCAATAAGTGGTTCTGACTTCGTTGAAATGTTTGTTGGGGTTGGAGCTTCCCGTGTGCGTGACTTATTTGAAAATGCTAAGAAAAATGCACCATGTATCATTTTCATTGATGAAATTGATGCTGTAGGACGTCAGCGTGGAGCCGGACTTGGCGGTGGACATGACGAACGTGAACAAACCTTGAATCAGCTATTAGTTGAAATGGATGGTTTCGGTGCGAATGAAGGAATTATCATTGTTGCAGCGACTAACCGTGCAGACATTCTTGATCCTGCGTTGTTACGTCCAGGACGTTTTGACCGCCAAATTACGGTGGATCGTCCTGATGTTATTGGTCGTGAGGCTGTATTAAAAGTCCATGCTCGTAATAAGCCTTTAGATGAATCAGTAAACTTAAAGAATATTGCTATGCGTACACCTGGTTTTTCAGGTGCCGATTTAGAAAACTTATTGAATGAGGCAGCCCTTGTTGCAGCCCGTAGCAGTAAGAAGAAAATCGACATGGAAGATATTGATGAAGCAACAGACCGAGTGATTGCAGGCCCGGCTAAGAAGAGCAGGGTTATTTCGGAAAAAGAACGTAATATTGTTGCTTTCCACGAAGGTGGTCATACGGTTATTGGGTTAGTACTTGATGAAGCGGATATGGTTCACAAGGTTACAATCGTTCCTCGTGGGCAAGCTGGTGGATATGCTGTCATGCTTCCAAGAGAAGACCGTTACTTTATGACTAAACCGGAATTACTTGATAAAATTGTTGGTCTATTAGGTGGACGTGTCGCTGAGGAAATCGTTTTTGGAGAAGTAAGTACGGGTGCGCACAATGACTTCCAACGTGCGACAGGTATTGCTCGTAAAATGGTAACTGAATACGGTATGAGTGATAAACTTGGACCACTTCAGTTTGGCCAAGGTCAAGGCGGTCAAGTATTCTTAGGCCGTGACATCCATAATGAGCAAAATTATTCGGATGCGATTGCTTACGAAATCGACCTTGAAATCCAAAGAATTATTAAAGAGTGTTATGAAAGAGCTAGAAAGATTCTTACTGAGAATCGCGATAAGCTTGATTTAATTGCTAAGACTCTACTTGAAGTGGAAACGCTTGTTGCTGAACAAATCAAATACCTGGTTGAACATGGTCATATGCCAGATCCTTCTCTTCACTTAGATGCTGTGAAGATTGGACCGAAGAATGATGTGAAGGTAAACATCAGCACGAAAAAGGAAGAGGCACCTAAAGAAGAAAAATCCTTTTTAGATACCCCTCCAGATGACATCGATTATAAGTAAACTACGAAAGAGTGCTTCTCTGAAGCACTCTTTTTTTTCATCTATATTTTTTTATGGTATGATGTTTCCGAGTAATGAAAAGTAAAGAAAAATCGGTAAAGTGAGTGATAGATTTGATTTTCGTATTTGATGTAGGAAATACAAATATCGTATTAGGTGTATATCATGGGGATGAACTTAAATATCATTGGCGGATAGAGACAAACCGAAATCGTACAGAAGACGAATTTGGTATGAATATAAAAGCATTGTTTGATCATTCTGGTCTATCTTTTACCGATATTGATGGTATCATTATTTCTTCTGTCGTACCACCAATCATGTTTGCACTAGAAAGAATGTGTCAAAAGTATTTCCATATAAAGCCGCTAGTAGTGGGGCCTGGAATTAAGACGGGACTTAATATTAAATATGAAAACCCAAGAGAAGTGGGTGCAGACCGTATTGTAAATGCGGTGGCAGCGATTCATGAATATGGAAGTCCGCTCATTATTGTTGATTTCGGTACAGCTACTACCTATTGTTATGTGAATGAAGAGCGTCAATATATGGGAGGAGCGATTGCTCCTGGGGTGGGCATTTCTACAGAAGCATTATACTCAAGGGCTGCCAAGTTGCCCCGGATTGAAATTGCTCGACCTGAAGGTGTTATCGGTAAAAATACGGTAGCAGCGATGCAAGCAGGTATTGTTTATGGGTATGTAGGACAAGTAGAAGGCATCGTTAAGAGGATGATGGAACAAGGTGGTAAGAGACCAACAGTGATTGCCACAGGTGGACTTGCCAATTTAATTGCCCAAGAGTCCACAATTATTGATATAGTCGATCCATTTTTAACTTTAAAAGGATTGCAGCTTATCTATAAGCGTAATATGGGATAACCTAAGGTTTAGCAGCGTAGAAGGGAGTTTTACCATGAGTGATTATTTAGTTAAGGCGTTAGCCTGTGATGGAAATATACGTGCATATGCAGTAAGAACAACGGAAACTATCCGAGAGGCACAAGAGCGTCATCAAACCTGGAGGACTGCATCAGCGGCACTTGGCCGCACGTTGACCGCAGGGGTCATGATGGGAGCTATGCTTAAAGGCGAGGATAAGCTTACTATTAAAATTAACGGTGGCGGTCCACTGGGTCCGATCGTTGTTGACAGCAACGCGAAAGGAGAAGTCCGTGGGTATGTAACAAATCCAGAGGTTGATTTTGAATCGAATGAGCATGGTAAGCTTGATGTCCGCCGCGCGGTCGGAACAGACGGGATGTTAGCAGTAGTGAAGGATATTGGCCTACGTGATTTCTTCTCTGGGCAGGTTCCTCTTGTATCTGGAGAATTGGGTGAGGACTTTACGTATTATTTTGCCACCTCTGAGCAGGTACCATCTTCTGTTGGTGTCGGTGTGCTGGTTAATCCAGACGATACAATCTTAGCGGCAGGTGGGTTTATTTTTCAACTAATGCCAGGAACCCCTGAATCTGTTATTTCACAAGTGGAGGAACGGTTAAATACCATTCCGCCTGTTTCCAAATTAATTGAGCAAGGGTTAACACCTGAGGAGATTTTAGCGGAGTTATTCGGAAAAGATCAGGTAAAGATATTAGAAAAGATGCCTGTTCAATTCGCGTGTAACTGCTCGAAGGATCGATTTGCTAATGCAATCATTGGATTAGGTAAAGTTGAAATTGATGCTATGATTGAGGAAGACGGCCAAGCGGAAGCTCATTGTCACTTCTGTAATGAGAAATATCTTTTCACTAAAGAAGAACTAGAAGAAATGAAAAAGGAAGCTAAATAAGCATTCCTAGGGGGAAAGAGATTGGGGAAGAAGCAGCTTTGGATGGTAATTGCTGCCCTTATTTTGGTGAATGTTCTAACGGTTGTTTTTTTTCAGTCGAAGGTGAAAGAAGCAAGCGGGGCAGCGATGAGCGAGGAAACCGTTGCGACAGTGGGAAAAACGTCTATTTCCAGGCAGGATTGGCTCAATGAATTAGAAGCTAAATATGGAAAAGACGTCTTAAAGGAAATGATCGATCAGAAGGTTGTTACAGAAACAGCGGCTAAGTACAAAATAACAATTTCAGATCAAGAGGTTGAGCGTGAATTTAGAATGCTTCAATCCACTGTGGATCCACTTAGTCAAAAAAATCATGCTAGCGATAAGAAGTGGAAAGAAGAAATACGCAACACCCTTCTGTTAGAAGAACTTTTAACAAGAGATGTGGACGTTTCTTCAAAAGAATTAAAAAGGTATTATGAAAAAAATAAAGACCTTTTCAATATCCCTACTGCCTATCACTTATCACATATTATTGTAAAAACAAAAAATGAAGCAACAAAAGCATCAAAAGAGTTAGCACATGGATCTAGTTTTCCTGCGTTGGCGATGGAACGCTCAATTGATGAATTCTCAGCTAATGATGGCGGAGATATTGGGTATATTACGGAAGAGGATGAACGGTATCCCCAAAAATATATAGAAACAGCTAAAAAGCTTAAAAAGGGTGCATACAGTAAACCAATAAAGGTGGATGACGGGTACGTCTTAATTAAGCTAGAAGGAAAGCTGAGCGGAAAAAGTTATTCTTTTGATGAAGTGAAAGAACAAATCCGCAGGCAAATAGCCCTAGAGCAAATGAAGACACCTGCTACCGCTTCGACTTTTTGGGATGAGGTTGAGGTAAAATGGTTTTATGGAAAAGATAAAAATAAAGAGTAAGTCATGCTAAAAAACACAGCAAAATGTCTGTGTTTTTCTTTTAGGCTATGTTAAAGAACATTGTTGATTTTTATACCCTGTTGATTGGAGCGGAAGGAGCGAAGACTCCTGTGGGAGTATGGTTCAGGGGAGACCCCGCAGGTGCAAGCGCCGAGGAGGCTCGCCGAAACACCCACGAACCGCTCGCTCCTGGAGCGGAAATCAACAGACAATTATAACAGTGCTTTCTTTTACGAAATTTGCGGAAAATTTCATAATTTTAGTGAGTTAAAACAATTGACAAAACTAGCATAAAACTGGTAAATTCATTATAAATCCAATAAAAATACTCGGAATAGAGGTGCCAATATGGTTCGCGTTGCAAATTCAGTTGCCGAATTAGTCGGCCAAACTCCTATTGTAAAATTAAACAGATTAGTAGATGAAAATAGTGCTGAGGTTTACTTAAAGCTGGAATATTTCAATCCAGGCAGCAGTGTAAAGGATCGTATAGCATTAGCCATGATTGAAGCGGCTGAGGAAAAAGGGTTAATTAAACCTAGCGTAGATACAATTATAGAACCTACAAGTGGTAATACTGGTATCGGTCTTGCTATGATTGCTGCTGCAAAGGGATATAAAGCAGTCTTTGTAATGCCAGAGACAATGAGCTTAGAAAGACGGAACCTGCTTCGTGCTTATGGTGCTGAACTAGTGTTAACGCCAGGTCCTGAAGGGATGAAAGGGGCAATTGCTAAGGCAGAAGAACTTGTAAAGGAACATGGTTACTTCTTACCACAGCAATTTAAGAATGAAGCGAACCCAGAAGTTCACAGAAGAACAACAGGAAAAGAGATTGCTGAGCAAATGGATCAACTGGATGCGTTTGTTTCAGGAATTGGAACTGGTGGTACGATTTCAGGAGCAGGAAGTGTGCTTCGTGAAAAATTCCCTGAAGTTACAATCTATGCGGTAGAGCCACAGGATTCTCCAGTATTATCAGGTGGAAAACCAGGGCCGCATAAGCTTCAAGGACTTGGAGCAGGATTTATTCCTGACACCTTAAATACAAATATCTATGACGAGATTATAAAAGTTGGAACAGAAGAAGCTTTTGAAGCATCACGCCGAGCAGCTAAAGAAGAAGGAATTCTTGGCGGAATCTCTTCAGGTGCAGCTATTCACGCAGCAATCGAAGTAGCAAAGAAGCTTGGAAAAGGTAAAAAGGTCCTTGCGATTATTCCAGACAACGGTGAGCGTTACTTAAGTACTCCATTGTACCAATATGACGCAGAGTAAATAAATAGAGAGACGCATTGGCCATTGCCAGTGCTTCTTTTTTTGCATGAAAAATGAAACAATTATATATTTCATGTATGATAAAGGGAGTGAAAATATTTGCTAGGAGGAATTGGGTTGAACACACACCGAAGACAAATTCATTGTGGACCTTATACCTTAGACTTTACAAAGAAAACTATGATAATGGGAATTCTAAATGTCACTCCAGATTCCTTCTCTGATGGCGGGAAATATAATCATATTGAAAATGCGATTGAATATGCCAAAGAAATGGTAGCGAATGGTGCGGATATTATCGATATTGGCGGAGAATCAACTCGACCAGGCTTTGCAGCTGTTCCTGTAGAGGAAGAGTTAGAAAGAGTCATCCCTATCATTAAGGCGATCTCAGAGCATGTCCAAGTACCAATTTCCATTGATACCTATAAAGCCGAAGTTGCCAAACAGGCCATTGAAGCAGGCGCTCATATTATTAACGATATTTGGGGAGCAAAGGCTGATGAGCAAATGGCCCCTGTGGCTGCTCGATATGAAGTTCCCATTGTGTTAATGCATAATCGGCATGACCGGAACTATCGATTTTTCATGAGAGATGTTATAAATGACCTTTTTGAAAGTATTGCTATTGCAAAAAACGCTGGAGTAAGAGATGAAAATATTATCCTCGATCCAGGTATCGGATTTGCGCGGGACTATCACGAAAATGTGCTGACAATGCAAAATTTAGATAAATTAGTGATGTTAGGCTATCCTGTGCTTCTAGGGACCTCAAGAAAATCGATCATTGGACAAGCATTAAATCTCCCTGTTGATGAAAGAATGGAAGGTACGGGAGCAACTGTTTGTTACGGAATACAAAAAGGCTGCCAAATCATTCGAGTGCATGATATTAAAGAAATGAGTAGAATGGCAAAAATGATGGATGTACTAATGGGAAAGGGTGAAGTACTTGGATAAAATATTTGTCAACAGGATGGAATTTTACGGGTACCATGGTGTGTTTCCTGAGGAGAACCGATTAGGACAACGTTTTGCTGTTGATTTATCAGTGACAGTCGATTTGAAAAAAGCAGGAGAAACGGACGAGCTTGAGCATTCCGTCAATTATGGTGAACTTTATCAAGTGTGCAAAGAAATAGTTGAGGGAAAACCATATAAGTTAGTGGAAGCTGTTGCAGAAAGAATTGCTAGCAGTGTGTTGAAGCAATTTCCTTTAGTTTTAGATGTAACGGTAAAGGTCATTAAGCCAGACCCGCCTATTCCGGGTCACTATCAGTCTGTAGCCGTAGAAATTACGAGGAGAAGATAAAAGTGGAAAATACAGCATTTATTGCCCTTGGTTCTAACATAGGAAACCGCTATGATAATCTAATGAGTGCTATTAAGCATTTAGTAGATTATTCACAGATAGAACTAGTAAATTATTCCTCGATCTACGAAACAGACCCTGTCGGCTATGAAGACCAGGATCTATTTTTAAATATGGTAATCGAGATTCAAACAACATTTAGTGCAATAGAACTATTAGACGTATGCCTAAAAACAGAATTAGAACTTGGCAGAAAAAGGGAAATAAAATGGGGGCCACGCACAATTGACCTTGACATTCTCCTTTATAACCAAGAAAATATTGAAACAGAGAAGCTAATCGTTCCGCATCCGAGAATGATAGAGCGGGCGTTTGTAATGATACCACTTTTAGAAACAAATCGTGACATCAGTATTCCAGAAATGGAAAAACCTCTTGCAGCATGGTTAAATGCTATACCTGATAAAGAAGGAGTCCGAATATGGAAGCAGAAAAATGGGGAAGACGTATTCGAGCCTATCGAAAGCTAAAAGGTTTTACACAAGAAGGCTTCTCGAAGGAACTAGGTGTATCCGTGTCAATACTAGGAGAGATCGAAAGGGGAAACCGTCTGCCGGCAGACGATTTACTACAGCGAATCGCACACTCCTTAAAAATAACGATAGAAGATCTAATGCCAAAAGAATAGGAGGTCGCTTTATGTTGAAAATAGGCAACCTTGAAATAAAGAATCCAGTTGTCCTAGCGCCGATGGCTGGGATATGTAACTCAGCATTCCGTTTAACGGTAAAGGAATTCGGTGCAGGCTTAGTCTGTGCTGAAATGGTCAGTGACAAAGGGATCGTTCTTAAAAATGAAAAAACGATGAATATGCTCTATATCGATGAGCGCGAAAAACCACTAAGCTTGCAAATTTTTGGTGGTGAGAAGGAAACGCTCGTTGAGGCGGCAAAGTTTGTTGATAAAAATACGAACGCGGATATTATTGATATTAATATGGGTTGTCCGGTTCCAAAAATTACGAAATGTGACGCAGGAGCAAAATGGCTACTTGATCCGAATAAAATCTATGAGATGGTATCTGCTGTTGTGGCTGAGGTAGAAAAGCCAGTTACCGTTAAAATGCGCATGGGCTGGGATGAAGAGCATATTTTTGCGGTTAAAAATGCCCAGGCTGTAGAGCGTGCGGGCGGAAAGGCGGTTGCTCTTCACGGTCGTACACGTGTTCAAATGTATGAAGGAAAAGCAAACTGGGATATTATTCGAGAAGTAAAACAATCTGTTAACATTCCTGTTATCGGTAACGGTGACGTGCAAACGCCACAGGATGCGAAGAGAATGTTAGATGAAACAGGTGTGGATGGGGTTATGATCGGTAGAGCCGCGCTAGGTGATCCTTGGATGATTTATCGCACTGTTCAGTATTTAGAAACAGGTAAATTAATGCCAGAGCCTTCTGTTCGTGAAAAAATAGATGTGTGTATCCTGCATTTAGATCGGTTAATTGCACTTAAAGATGAGTATATTGCAGTTCGAGAAATGCGTAAACATGCTGCTTGGTATTTAAAAGGCGTACGTGGAAATGGCAGAGTCCGCAATGCCATCAATGAGTGTAATACAAGAGAAGACTTAGTGATCATTCTTAATGGATTAGTCGCTGAGGTCGAAGAAATAGAACAAAGTGAATTAATCGTAGGTTAGTTTGACATCTAATCTATCTTTTTCTATACTATTTTTGATTATAATGAAGGAGGATGTCCCAGAGGGTCTGACCTCACGTTTAACACTCATATATAGTCGCCTTTTATGAGAAGTTCAGCGATATGTTGAGGTTGTGGGGTCTGACACTTTGCTTTGGGGCATTCTCTTTTTATTCTATATATGAACTTTTTTGATGTCTGAATTCTTAAGTTTGTGTAAAATAATATAGTATGTAAAAAAAGTGATAATGCGCGGATTTGTTTAGCGTTTTACATAATAAAAGAATAAATGGAGTTGATTGCATTGAGTCAGGAAGAATTAAATGACCAATTGAGGGTCAGACGCGAAAAAATGAATAACATGCGTGAACATGGTCTTGATCCATTCGGCAAGCGATATGACCGTTCTCACAGCGCAGTGGAATTAATTAATCAGTACGGAGAAGTTGAAAAGGAAGAACTTGAGACAAAGAATGTATCTGTCTCTCTTGCTGGTCGTATTATGACTAAGCGTGGTAAGGGTAAGGCGGGATTTGCTCATATTCAAGATTTAACTGGTCAAATTCAAGTCTATGTTCGTCAGGATGCGATTGGGGAAGAATCCTATAAGATTTTCGATTCTGCTGATTTAGGTGATATTATCGGAGTAACTGGCACTCTATTTAAAACAAAAGTTGGCGAGCTTTCTGTAAAAGTAGAGACCTTTGAATTCCTAACAAAAGCATTACGCCCACTTCCGGATAAGTTCCACGGTTTAAAGGATGTAGAACAACGTTACCGCCAGCGCTATTTGGATCTAATCATGAGCCAAGAGAGCAAGGCGACCTTTATTGCTAGAAGCCGTATTATCCAATCTATGCGTCGCTATTTAGATGACCATGGTTATTTAGAGGTTGAAACACCGATGATGCATTCGATTGCTGGTGGAGCATCTGCAAGACCTTTCATTACGCATCATAATGCATTAGATATGCCGTTATTTATGAGGATTGCCATCGAGCTTCACTTAAAGCGTCTAATCGTCGGTGGACTTGAAAAGGTATATGAAATCGGCCGTGTATTCAGAAATGAGGGTGTGTCTACACGTCACAACCCGGAATTCACCATGATTGAGTTATACGAAGCGTATGCAGATTACAGAGACATCATGAGCCTAACAGAAAATCTAATTGCTCATATTGCCCAAGAGGTAGTAGGGACAACAACTATCCAATATGGTGAATATGAAGTAGATCTTAAACCTGAGTGGAAGAGATTACACATGGTAGATGCGATTAAAGAATATACCGGTGTAGATTTCTGGAAAGAAATGAGTGTAGAAGAGGCACGTCAACATGCCAAAGAACATGGAGTGGAGATTAACGACAATATGCTCTATGGCCATATTGTTAATGAGTTCTTTGAGCAAAAGGTTGAGGAAAAACTGATTCAACCTACCTTTATATATGGTCATCCAGTAGAGATTTCACCATTAGCAAAGAAAAATGAGGAAGACCCTAGATTTACAGATCGCTTCGAATTGTTTATCGTTGCTCGTGAGCATGCAAATGCCTTTACTGAGTTGAATGATCCAATTG
>NZ_CP133269.1:4987500-5135000 GCF_030915525.1 Neobacillus sp. PS2-9 | reverse complement strand
ATGGACGCACCGCTGGTGTACCAGTTGTCTTGCCAAAGGCATCGCTGGGTAGCTATGTGCGGACGGGATAAGTGCTGAAAGCATCTAAGCATGAAGCCCCCCTCAAGATGAGATTTCCCATAGCGTCAAGCTAGTAAGAACCCTGAAAGATGATCAGGTTGATAGGTCAGAGGTGGAAGCGTGGTAACATGTGGAGCTGACTGATACTAATCGTTCGAGGACTTAACCAATTTTTAAAGCGAACTCGTAGTTTACAAACACTTCTTCTGCATTATCTAGTTTTGAGAGAACGATCTCTCTAACAAAATAGTCTGGTAATTATGGCGAGAAGGTCACACCCGTTCCCATACCGAACACGGAAGTTAAGCTTCTCAGCGCCGATGGTAGTTGGGACGAAAGTCCCTGTGAGAGTAGGACGTTGCCAGGCTATATATATTTACGGAGGATTAGCTCAGCTGGGAGAGCATCTGCCTTACAAGCAGAGGGTCGGCGGTTCGATCCCGTCATCCTCCACCATATACTTTTAAACTAAACCTATGCCGGGGTAGCTCAATTGGTAGAGCAACTGACTTGTAATCAGTAGGTTGGGGGTTCAAGTCCTCTCGCCGGCACCTTTTTCGAGCCATTAGCTCAGTTGGTAGAGCAGATTGCGAACTTCTTCGAATCAGCTTCTGCGGGCAATCTGCGAGAAAGAACGTGAGTTCTTTTGAGCATCTGACTTACCACAATTTATTTGTAGGAAATCATCTTAGTATGAGCCATTAGCTCAGTTGGTAGAGCATCTGACTTTTAATCAGAGGGTCGAAGGTTCGAGTCCTTCATGGCTCACCATTTTAAATGAATATGCGGGTGTGGCGGAATTGGCAGACGCACCAGACTTAGGATCTGGCGCCGCAAGGCGTGGGGGTTCGACTCCCTTCACCCGCACCATTTAAATTCATATGCGGAAGTAGTTCAGTGGTAGAACACCACCTTGCCAAGGTGGGGGTCGCGGGTTCGAATCCCGTCTTCCGCTCTCTTGTTGCCGGGGTGGCGGAACTGGCAGACGCACAGGACTTAAAATCCTGCGGTAGGTGACTACCGTACCGGTTCGATTCCGGTCCTCGGCACCATTTAAGTTTATTAAATTCATATGCGCCCTTAGCTCAGCTGGATAGAGTGTTTGACTACGAATCAAAAGGTCGGGAGTTCGAATCTCTCAGGGCGCACTTTAACGGGAAGTAGCTCAGCTTGGTAGAGCACTTGGTTTGGGACCAAGGGGTCGCAGGTTCGAATCCTGTCTTCCCGACCATTAATATTTCGGGGCCTTAGCTCAGCTGGGAGAGCGCCTGCCTTGCACGCAGGAGGTCAGCGGTTCGATCCCGCTAGGCTCCACCAAATAAATTAATGTGTTGACAATATATATATTATTTGATACTATATAAAAGTCGCACATGAGACAATTGTTCTTTGAAAACTAAACAAACAGAACGTCAACAAACAAAAATATTAGTTTCTTATGAAACTAAGCCAACGTAACAAAATGAGCTAATCAACTTTCTTGGAGAGTTTGATCCTGGCTCAGGACGAACGCTGGCGGCGTGCCTAATACATGCAAGTCGAGCGAACCACTTCGGTGGTTAGCGGCGGACGGGTGAGTAACACGTGGGCAACCTGCCTGTAAGACTGGGATAACTTCGGGAAACCGGAGCTAATACCGGATAATCCTTTTCCTCTCATGAGGAAAAGCTGAAAGACGGTTTCGGCTGTCACTTACAGATGGGCCCGCGGCGCATTAGCTAGTTGGTGAGGTAACGGCTCACCAAGGCGACGATGCGTAGCCGACCTGAGAGGGTGATCGGCCACACTGGGACTGAGACACGGCCCAGACTCCTACGGGAGGCAGCAGTAGGGAATCTTCCACAATGGACGAAAGTCTGATGGAGCAACGCCGCGTGAGCGATGAAGGCCTTCGGGTCGTAAAGCTCTGTTGTTAGGGAAGAACAAGTACCGGAGTAACTGCCGGTACCTTGACGGTACCTAACCAGAAAGCCACGGCTAACTACGTGCCAGCAGCCGCGGTAATACGTAGGTGGCAAGCGTTGTCCGGAATTATTGGGCGTAAAGCGCGCGCAGGCGGTCCTTTAAGTCTGATGTGAAAGCCCACGGCTCAACCGTGGAGGGTCATTGGAAACTGGGGACTTGAGTGCAGAAGAGGAAAGCGGAATTCCACGTGTAGCGGTGAAATGCGTAGAGATGTGGAGGAACACCAGTGGCGAAGGCGGCTTTCTGGTCTGTAACTGACGCTGAGGCGCGAAAGCGTGGGGAGCAAACAGGATTAGATACCCTGGTAGTCCACGCCGTAAACGATGAGTGCTAAGTGTTAGGGGGTTTCCGCCCCTTAGTGCTGCAGCTAACGCATTAAGCACTCCGCCTGGGGAGTACGGCCGCAAGGCTGAAACTCAAAGGAATTGACGGGGGCCCGCACAAGCGGTGGAGCATGTGGTTTAATTCGAAGCAACGCGAAGAACCTTACCAGGTCTTGACATCCTCTGACACTCCTAGAGATAGGACGTTCCCCTTCGGGGGACAGAGTGACAGGTGGTGCATGGTTGTCGTCAGCTCGTGTCGTGAGATGTTGGGTTAAGTCCCGCAACGAGCGCAACCCTTGATCTTAGTTGCCAGCATTCAGTTGGGCACTCTAAGGTGACTGCCGGTGACAAACCGGAGGAAGGTGGGGATGACGTCAAATCATCATGCCCCTTATGACCTGGGCTACACACGTGCTACAATGGATGGTACAAAGGGCTGCAAGACCGCGAGGTTTAGCCAATCCCATAAAACCATTCTCAGTTCGGATTGTAGGCTGCAACTCGCCTACATGAAGCCGGAATCGCTAGTAATCGCGGATCAGCATGCCGCGGTGAATACGTTCCCGGGCCTTGTACACACCGCCCGTCACACCACGAGAGTTTGTAACACCCGAAGTCGGTGGGGTAACCGTAAGGAGCCAGCCGCCTAAGGTGGGACAGATGATTGGGGTGAAGTCGTAACAAGGTAGCCGTATCGGAAGGTGCGGCTGGATCACCTCCTTTCTAAGGATATAAGCTGGACGTATGAGCCAGACAAAACATGTTTGTTTGATTGTTTCTTGTTTGTTTAGTTTTGAGAGTGCAATCTCTCAAAGCTTTTTTAATCGTTCTTTGAAAACTAGATAATCGTAATGAAGAAGTCAAGTAAATACATCGAGTAATCGCCATTTTAGTTTTCTCTCTTATTTAATTAAGAGAAACAAACCTTTCAGGTTAAGTTAGAAAGGGCGCACGGTGAATGCCTTGGCACTAGGAGCCGATGAAGGACGGGACTAACACCGATATGCTTCGGGGAGCTGTAAGTAAGCTTTGATCCGGAGATTTCCGAATGGGGGAACCCACTGTTCGTAATGGAACAGTATCTTTACCTGAATACATAGGGTATTGAAGGCATACCCGGGGAACTGAAACATCTAAGTACCCGGAGGAAGAGAAAGCAAACGCGATTCCCTGAGTAGCGGCGAGCGAAACGGGACATAGCCCAAACCAAGAGGCTTGCCTCTTGGGGTTGTAGGACACTCAACATGGAGTTACAAAGGAACGGGGTAGATGAAGCGGCCTGGAAAGGCCCGTCAGAGAAGGTAAAAACCCTGTAGTCGAAACTTCGTTCCCTCCTGAGTGGATCCTGAGTACGGCCGGACACGAGAAATCCGGTCGGAAGCAGGGAGGACCATCTCCCAAGGCTAAATACTCCCTAGTGACCGATAGTGAACCAGTACCGTGAGGGAAAGGTGAAAAGCACCCGGAAGGGGAGTGAAATAGTTCCTGAAACCGTGTGCCTACAAGTAGTTAGAGCCCGTTAATGGGTGATAGCGTGCCTTTTGTAGAATGAACCGGCGAGTTACGATCCCATGCAAGGTTAAGTTGAAGAGACGGAGCCGCAGCGAAAGCGAGTCTGAATAGGGCGATTGAGTATGTGGTCGTAGACCCGAAACCAGGTGATCTACCCATGTCCAGGGTGAAGTCCAGGTAACACTGGATGGAGGCCCGAACCCACGCACGTTGAAAAGTGCGGGGATGAGGTGTGGGTAGCGGAGAAATTCCAATCGAACTTGGAGATAGCTGGTTCTCTCCGAAATAGCTTTAGGGCTAGCCTCACGTAGTTAGAGTCTTGGAGGTAGAGCACTGTTTGGACTAGGGGCCCTCATCGGGTTACCGAATTCAGACAAACTCCGAATGCCAAAGACTTATCCGTGGGAGTCAGACTGCGAGTGATAAGATCCGTAGTCAAAAGGGAAACAGCCCAGACCACCAGCTAAGGTCCCAAAGTTTACGTTAAGTGGAAAAGGATGTGGAGTTGCTTAGACAACCAGGATGTTGGCTTAGAAGCAGCCACCATTTAAAGAGTGCGTAATAGCTCACTGGTCGAGTGACTCTGCGCCGAAAATGTACCGGGGCTAAACGTAACACCGAAGCTGTGGATTGACATCTTAGATGTCAGTGGTAGGAGAGCGTTCTAAGGGCGTTGAAGCTAGACCGTAAGGACTGGTGGAGCGCTTAGAAGTGAGAATGCCGGTATGAGTAGCGAAAGATGAGTGAGAATCTCATCCACCGTATGCCTAAGGTTTCCTGAGGAAGGCTCGTCCGCTCAGGGTTAGTCGGGACCTAAGCCGAGGCCGAAAGGCGTAGGCGATGGACAACAGGTTGATATTCCTGTACCACCTCTTTATCGTTTGAGTGATGGGGGACGCAGGAGGATAGGGTAAGCGCGCTGTTGGATATGCGCGTCTAAGCAGTTAGGCTGGAAAGTAGGAAAATCCGCTTTCCGTGAAGGCTGAGCTGTGATAGCGAGGGAAATTTAGTACCGAAGTTCCTGATTCCACACTGCCAAGAAAAGCCTCTAGCGAGATAAAAGGTGCCCGTACCGCAAACCGACACAGGTAGGCGAGGAGAGAATCCTAAGGTGAGCGAGAGAACTCTCGTTAAGGAACTCGGCAAAATGACCCCGTAACTTCGGGAGAAGGGGTGCTTTTTGAGGTGAATAGCCTCGAAGAGCCGCAGTGAATAGGCCCAGGCGACTGTTTAGCAAAAACACAGGTCTCTGCGAAGCCGCAAGGCGAAGTATAGGGGCTGACGCCTGCCCGGTGCTGGAAGGTTAAGAGGAGGGGTTAGCTCACGCGAAGCTCTGAATCGAAGCCCCAGTAAACGGCGGCCGTAACTATAACGGTCCTAAGGTAGCGAAATTCCTTGTCGGGTAAGTTCCGACCCGCACGAAAGGCGTAACGATCTGGGCACTGTCTCAACGAGAGACTCGGTGAAATTATAGTACCTGTGAAGATGCAGGTTACCCGCGACAGGACGGAAAGACCCCGTGGAGCTTTACTGTAGCCTGATATTGAATTTTGGTACAGCTTGTACAGGATAGGTAGGAGCCTGAGAAGCCGGAGCGCTAGCTTCGGTGGAGGCGTCGGTGGGATACTACCCTGGCTGTATTGAAATTCTAACCCGCACCCCTTATCGGGGTGGGAGACAGTGTCAGGTGGGCAGTTTGACTGGGGCGGTCGCCTCCTAAAGAGTAACGGAGGCGCCCAAAGGTTCCCTCAGAATGGTTGGAAATCATTCGTAGAGTGTAAAGGCACAAGGGAGCTTGACTGCGAGACCTACAAGTCGAGCAGGGACGAAAGTCGGGCTTAGTGATCCGGTGGTTCCGCATGGAAGGGCCATCGCTCAACGGATAAAAGCTACCCCGGGGATAACAGGCTTATCTCCCCAAGAGTCCACATCGACGGGGAGGTTTGGCACCTCGATGTCGGCTCATCGCATCCTGGGGCTGTAGTCGGTCCCAAGGGTTGGGCTGTTCGCCCATTAAAGCGGTACGCGAGCTGGGTTCAGAACGTCGTGAGACAGTTCGGTCCCTATCCGTCGTGGGCGCAGGAAATTTGAGAGGAGCTGTCCTTAGTACGAGAGGACCGGGATGGACGCACCGCTGGTGTACCAGTTGTCTTGCCAAAGGCATCGCTGGGTAGCTATGTGCGGACGGGATAAGTGCTGAAAGCATCTAAGCATGAAGCCCCCCTCAAGATGAGATTTCCCATAGCGTCAAGCTAGTAAGAACCCTGAAAGATGATCAGGTTGATAGGTCAGAGGTGGAAGCGTGGTAACATGTGGAGCTGACTGATACTAATCGTTCGAGGACTTAACCAATTTTTAAAGCGAACTCGTAGTTTACAAACACTTCTTCTGCATTATCTAGTTTTGAGAGAACGATCTCTCTAACAAAATAGTCTGGTAATTATGGCGAGAAGGTCACACCCGTTCCCATACCGAACACGGAAGTTAAGCTTCTCAGCGCCGATGGTAGTTGGGACGAAAGTCCCTGTGAGAGTAGGACGTTGCCAGGCAAAAAAAAAGACAACCTTTGATGGGTTGTCTTTTTTTTGTATATCATTAAAAGATAATATCCCTCAACACCCAAACTATCTAGATTCTAAACCTCCAATCATGAAATTTTTTAAACAATTAAAGGTTTCGCAACCGCGAGATTTGGGGAAAATCATTAGTAGGGAATCGTTGCATCTACATAAAGTTTTCAGTATAATTAAAGTCAAAGATAGTCAAAGTCAGAAAGATAGGGGGTGGGAAGATGAGAAACATCTCCGATATCATTGAAAAATACTTAAAGCAAGTCCTTGAAATGAGTGAGGAAGACCTTGTTGAAATTAAACGAAGTGAAATCGCTGATAAATTTCAATGTGTTCCTTCACAAATTAATTACGTTATAAACACTCGTTTTACCATAGAAAGAGGCTATATTGTCGAAAGCAAGAGAGGTGGGGGTGGATACATCAGAATTATGAAGGTTCAATCCCATGATTTGGCCCACTTAATTGAACAACTGCTCTCACTTATTCAAAAGCACATTAGCCAAACAAGTGCTGAGGATGTCATTTTACGACTGGTTCAGGAAGAGATTATTACGAATCGGGAAGCTAAAATTATGTTAAGTGTAATTGACCGTTCAGTATTATATATTGATCTTCCATACCGAGATGAATTGCGTGCGAGAATGCTAAAAGCTATGTTAACATCATTAAAATATAAATAATTTTTGCTGCTGGAGAGGTGAAAAGATGATTTGCCAAGAATGTAATCAAAGGCCTGCAGCACTTCATTTTACAAAAATCATTAATGGCGAAAAAACAGAAGTGCATCTTTGTGAAAAATGTGCGCAGGAAAAGGGCGAAATGTTTATGATTGGTGGAGAAACAGGATTTGCTTTTAATAACTTATTAGCAGGCCTACTCAATATTGATTCATATCAAAAATCCAATCAAAGCCCTTTCCATCAAGAAGAAATCCTTCAATGCGAACACTGCTCCATGACATTTCCTCAGTTTTTAAAAGTTGGGCGCTTTGGATGTGCGTATTGCTATGACACATTTAAAGAACAGCTAAAACCTGTATTACGAAGGTTGCATAGTGGCAACTGGACACATAACGGTAAAATTCCAAAACGAATTGGCGGCAGTATCTTTCTCCGTAAGCAAATTGATGAATTAAAACATGATTTACGGAACGCCATTTCCCACGAGGAATTTGAGAAAGCGGCGGAGATCCGCGATGAGATTCGCACATTAGAGAAACAATTAAATGGAAGTGAAGAGGGAGGGGAATAACGTGTCGCTTGAACGTTTTCTTAATCAGGCAGTTAGTTCCTGGATGAGCGAAGAGGGACCTGATTCGGATATAGTCCTTAGTTCACGGATTCGCTTAGCCCGAAACTTTGACGCATATAAATTTCCAACACTTTTTTCACATGAAGAAGCAAAAAGAATTATAGAAAATTTGGAGGAAATTTTTCAAAAGACGGATTTACAAAAGTTCGGACAGATGGAACTGTTGAAAGTTGACAGTATGCAGCCTCTACAAAAACGAGTACTAGTAGAAAAGCATTTAATTAGTCCGAATCTGGCGGAGGATTCACCATATGGTGCAGTTCTTTTAACCGAAAATGAAGAAGTTAGTATAATGATAAATGAAGAGGATCATATCCGAATTCAATGCTTGTTTCCAGGCTTGCAACTATCAGAAGCATTGGATGCTGCTAATGAAATAGATGATTGGCTAGAAAGTAATATTCAATATGCGTTTGATGAACAGTATGGCTATTTAACAAGCTGTCCTACCAATGTTGGAACTGGCCTCCGGGCATCCGTGATGATGCATTTGCCAGGGTTAATCCTTACGCAGCAAATTAATCGAATTATCCCAGCAATCAACCAATTAGGGCTGGTTGTACGAGGAATTTATGGTGAGGGAAGTGAAGCTCTAGGTAATATTTTTCAAATCTCTAATCAAATTACTCTTGGAAAATCAGAAGTAGACATCTGCCGTGACTTAAAAGGGGTTGTAAGCCAACTCATCTCACAAGAAAGGTCAGCGAGGGAAGCATTACGGAAAACTTCGAACATACAATTAGAAGACAGAGTCTTTCGCTCGTTGGGGGTTCTAACGAATAGTCGTATTATTGAAACGAAGGAAGCAGCAAGGTGTTTATCTGATGTACGGCTTGGAATAGATATGGGCCTTATTGATAACATGCCTAAAACCATATTAAATGAATTAATGATTTTAACACAGCCAGGTTTTCTCCAGCAATATGCCGGAGGTCCTTTAAGACCTCATGAAAGGGATATTAGGAGAGCAGCTTTAATTAGAGAACGACTTAAAATGGAACAGCAAAAATAGGTGAGGAGGAAGAGAATATGATGTTCGGCCGTTTTACTGAAAGAGCACAAAAGGTTCTTGCATTAGCACAAGAGGAAGCGATTCGTCTTGGACACAACAATATTGGAACAGAACATATTTTGTTAGGCTTAGTTCGAGAAGGTGAAGGAATTGCAGCAAAAGCACTTTATGGTCTTGGATTGGGTTCTGATAAAATTCAGAAGGAAGTAGAAACTTTAATTGGCAAAGGACAAGAAGCTTCTCAAACGATTCACTATACACCTAGAGCGAAAAAGGTCATTGAATTATCGATGGATGAGGCAAGAAAGCTAGGACATTCTTATGTGGGTACAGAGCATATCCTTCTGGGATTGATTCGTGAAGGAGAAGGAGTAGCTGCTCGAGTACTTAATAATTTGGGTGTAAGCTTAAACAAAGCACGTCAGCAGGTTCTTCAATTATTAGGAAGTAATGAATCTGGGGGACATCAGGGCGGAGCATCTGTTAGTGCTAATACACCAACACTCGATAGCCTTGCTCGAGATTTAACCTCCATTGCCCGTGAAGGCAGCCTGGATCCTGTTATTGGCCGGAGTAAAGAAATACAGCGTGTCATTGAAGTTCTTAGCCGCCGGACAAAGAACAATCCAGTATTAATTGGTGAACCAGGAGTGGGTAAAACAGCGATTGCTGAAGGTCTTGCCCAGCAAATTGTAAACAATGAGGTACCTGAAATTCTTCGAGATAAGCGTGTAATGACACTAGACATGGGAACGGTTGTTGCCGGAACCAAATACCGCGGAGAATTTGAAGACCGTTTGAAAAAAGTTATGGATGAAATCCGCCAAGCAGGGAATATCATCTTGTTTATTGATGAGCTCCACACATTAATTGGGGCAGGAGGCGCAGAAGGTGCGATTGATGCATCCAATATTTTAAAGCCATCGCTTGCACGCGGCGAACTTCAGTGTATCGGAGCGACCACGCTTGATGAATATCGAAAGTACATTGAAAAAGATGCTGCACTAGAACGCCGATTCCAGCCGATTCGTGTGGATGAGCCAACTGCTGAAGAATCTGTTCAAATTTTACAAGGCTTGCGTGACCGATATGAGGCTCACCACCGTGTTTCGATTACGGATGAAGCAATTGAAGCAGCAGTTAAGCTTTCTGACCGTTATATTTCCGACCGATTCCTGCCTGATAAGGCGATTGATTTAATCGACGAAGCTGGCTCGAAGGTACGACTCCGTTCCTATACGACACCTCCAAATTTAAAAGAATTAGAGGTCAAGCTCGATGAAGTACGTAAGGAAAAAGATGCGGCAGTACAAAGCCAGGAGTTTGAAAAGGCTGCGTCACTAAGAGATACAGAGCAGCGTCTTCGCGAACAGTTAGAAGAAACGAAGAAGACGTGGAAGGAAAAGCAAGGAAAAGAAAACAATGAAGTAACAGTAGAGGATATTGCAACTGTGGTATCAAGCTGGACGGGAGTACCTGTCTCTAAGCTTGCAGAAACAGAAACAGCTAAGTTACTTAATTTAGAGGAATTACTGCATTCCCGTGTCATTGGCCAAGAGGAAGCAGTCATTGCTGTTTCAAAAGCGGTACGTCGTGCTAGAGCCGGATTAAAAGATCCAAAGCGCCCTATTGGTTCCTTTGTTTTCCTTGGACCTACTGGAGTGGGTAAAACGGAATTGGCGCGTGCCCTTGCTGAGGCGATGTTTGGTGACGAGGATGCGATGATTCGGATCGATATGTCTGAATATATGGAGAAGCACTCTACCTCTAGACTTGTAGGTTCCCCTCCAGGATATGTCGGCTATGAGGAAGGCGGTCAATTAACGGAAAAGGTCCGCCGGAAACCATACTCTGTTATTCTGCTTGATGAGATTGAAAAGGCACATCCAGATGTGTTTAATATTCTCCTTCAAGTCCTTGAAGATGGCCGTTTAACAGATTCAAAAGGAAGAACAGTGGATTTCAGAAATACAGTTCTCATTATGACATCCAACGTTGGTGCGGAAGCCCTGAAGCGAAACAAGTATGTGGGCTTTAATATCCAGGATGGCGAGCATGATTACAAAGACATGAAGGGGAAAGTAATGGAAGAGCTAAAGAAAGCCTTCCGTCCTGAATTCTTGAACCGGATTGATGAAATCATTGTTTTCCATGCGTTAGAGAAGAAGCATTTGGATGAGATCGTTACATTGCTATCTGATCAATTAATTAAGCGTCTAAATGAACAAAATATTTCATTAGAATTAACAGCTGCCGCAAGGGGGAAAATTTCCCAAGAAGGGTATGACCCAGAATATGGTGCAAGACCGTTACGCAGAGCGATTCAAAAGCATATTGAAGACCGTCTTTCTGAAGAGCTGTTAAAAGGCACCTTATTAACAGGTCAGCATGCTATAATTGATGTAGTTGATGGTGAGTTTGTCGTAAGAATGGCTGAAAAAACTAGTTTAGTAAAATAGACCATTTCCATCACTGAATCATTTAGTTTGATATGGTCAAGCAGAGGTACACGTGAATAAAGTCCAACCGTGTACCTCTTTTTTCATTTTTGGGATATATGGAAAGGTAGAAGAAATCGATGGCAAAACGAAAAACAAAGTTTATGTGTCAGGAGTGCGGATATGAGTCTCCCAAGTGGATGGGAAAATGTCCAGGCTGCGGACAATGGAATTCGATGGTTGAAGAGGTTGAAGTAACGGGTACAACAAGAAGAGGAGCGTTTGCCCATTCTCCAAGCGGTTCAAATATCTTAACCAAACCAATGCCTATTACATCTATTGAGATGGAAAATGAACCGAGAATATTAACTGACTTAAATGAGCTGAATCGTGTACTTGGCGGTGGAGTGGTTAAGGGTTCATTGGTTTTAATAGGGGGAGACCCGGGAATCGGAAAATCGACCCTCTTGCTGCAAGTTTCTTCGCAGTTAGCTAAAAAAGGGAATCAGGTATTATACATATCTGGTGAGGAGTCAATGAGGCAGACAAAGCTCCGTGCAGAACGATTAGGTATTGCATCTGAAAACTTATTTGTATACTCAGAGACCAATCTTGATGAAATTAACCGCACCATTGAAAGTACAAATCCTAGCTTTGTTATTATTGACTCAATCCAAACCATTTTCCATCCAGATGTAACATCAGCACCAGGTAGTGTATCTCAGGTTCGTGAATGTACCTCTGAATTAATGAGAATTGGTAAAACCAAAGGGATTGCTATTTTTATCGTGGGTCATGTGACAAAGGAAGGGTCTATTGCGGGGCCTAGGCTGTTAGAGCACATGGTGGATACTGTTCTTTATTTTGAAGGGGAAAGACATCACACCTATCGGATTTTACGGGCTGTGAAGAATCGCTTTGGCTCAACCAATGAAATGGGTATCTTTGAAATGAAGGAATTTGGCCTCGATGAAGTAGAGAACCCATCGGAAATTTTTTTGGAAGAACGTTCCCGTGGAGCGGCAGGTTCGACCGTAGTAGCCTCGATGGAAGGGACACGGCCGGTGTTAGTTGAAATACAAGCGTTAATTTCACCAACTAGCTTTGGTAACCCGCGAAGAATGGCAACGGGTATTGACCATAACCGTGTACCACTGTTAATGGCGGTTTTAGAAAAGAGAGTGGGTATGCTTTTGCAGAATCAGGATGCCTATTTAAAAGTTGCAGGGGGCGTCAAATTAGATGAACCTGCGATCGATTTAGCTGTTGCGGTTAGTATTGCTTCCAGTTTTAGAGATAAGCCAACAAAACCGACTGACTGTATTATTGGCGAGGTCGGACTAACGGGTGAAGTAAGAAGGGTTTCAAGAATTGAGCAGCGCGTTCAAGAAGCTGCAAAATTAGGTTTTGAACGAGTGATTTTACCTGCAAACAATTTAGGAGGCTGGAAGGCACCAGAGGGAGTTCAACTAATAGGCGTATCTTCCGTTAGTGAGGCACTCAAAGCAGCGTTGGGAGGGTAGCAGATGGAAAATAAAAAGCTTGGTGAACAATCAATAAATGAGGTATTACAGTTTATTGCACCAGGGACACCTATTCGCGAGGGGATTGAGAATGTTCTAAGAGCAAATACAGGCGGGCTGATTGTCGTGGGATACAATGACAAGGTGAAAAGTATTGTCGATGGAGGTTTTGAGATTAATTGTCCCTTTTCACCAAGCTTTTTATATGAGTTAGCAAAAATGGATGGTGCAATTATTTTAAATGAATTAGGAAATAAGATTCTTTTTGCTAATGCCCAGCTTGCCCCCAATTCAGAAATATCCTCGACCGAAACAGGCATGCGGCATCGTACGGCTGAACGAGTAGCTAGACAAACGAAAACACTTGTCATTGCCATTTCACAAAGAAGAAATGTCATTACCCTTTACCAAGGGAATTTCCGCTATTCGTTAAAAGATATCTCCGTCATCTTAACAAAAGCAAACCAAGCGATTCAGACGCTAGAAAAGTATAAGGTAGTGCTGGAGCAGAGTATAACAAACCTAAGTATTCTTGAATTTGAGGAGTCGGTTACATATAACGATTTCTTGCTTGTTCTTCATCGGTTTGAAATGGTGTTAAAGATAAAAAATGAACTATTATCCTTTCTGCATGAACTTGGAACAGAAGGACGGCTCATTCGATTACAGATGAATGAAATATTAATGGAATTAGAAGAAGAAACACTCTTAATTATCAAAGATTACGCATTTGAACGGGATATTAAGGCACGTGAAGTTTTGCAGAGAATGCAGGTATTGACTGCCAGTGGAAATATCGAGGATACGGTTTTATTAAAATTAATGGGCTACCATGGTTATGTTCATTTGGAAGAAAATAAGAAACCGCGTGGCTATCGCATCCTTCATAAAATTCCGAGACTGCCGTCCATCATTATTGAAAACTTGATTAGCAGCTTTGGGGAGCTATCTAAAATTATGATGGCAACAGTAGAAGAGCTAGATGAAGTGGAAGGGATTGGGGAAGTTCGGGCTAAAAAAATTAAAGAAGGGTTTAAATTAGTCAAAGATCGCCTATATACCGATCGCCATCTATAAGGATATATATAGAGTGGGAGTAGGGATTTCCAATTGTTTGACAATGGATTTTTCCAGTGCTAACCTATGGGAAGTAATCATTATTCCTTTCTAATAACGAATATATTTCAAACGATTTACATTTTGGAAAAATAATCATCAAATTAACGTTTCAATTTTAAGAAAATGTTTATAATGAATTAGAGGAGGTGAAGGAATGTTAAAACGTATTGTGCAGGCATGCTTCCTCATTATGGGAGGTACGCTAGGAATATTGTTATTACCGGAATTGTTCAGACTTCTTCATATAAATGACATTCCAGTAATTAATAACTCTTATGTTATTGCTATGTTAGGGGCTATTATTTTTTATCTTATTACCTTTTGGGCAGTAGATTACGTCTTTAATTTTATTAAATGGGCGGAAGATTCGTTAGTAAAAGTTCCTGTGACGGATGTCCTTTTTGGTAGTTTGGGCCTTATTTTTGGGTTATTTGTTGCCTTCTTAGTTGGCTTTGCGCTAAATGCTGTTCAAGTGCCAATCTTAAATGCGGTTGCTCCTATTTTGTTAACCTTATTGTTTGGCTACCTTGGATTCCAAGTAGGCTTTAAGAAACGGGATGAGCTATTAGGGCTGTTTGGAAACCGTGGTCATAAGAAAAAGGCGGGCGATGAAGAAGCAGAAAAGGCAGCTGGAAAGGCATTAAAAATATTAGATACAAGCGTCATTATTGATGGCCGGGTAGCTGATATTTGCCAGACTGGATTTTTAGAAGGGACGATTGTCATTCCTCAGTTCGTACTCGAGGAATTACAGCATATTGCTGATTCTTCTGATGTTCTTAAACGAAACCGTGGTAGACGAGGCTTGGATATTTTAAACCGAATTCAAAAAGAACTCGCCATTAAAGTTGAAATATACGAGGGAGATTTTGAAGAAATAAGTGAAGTAGACTCAAAACTAGTGAAACTAGCGAAATTAACAAATGGTATTCTAGTTACAAATGATTTTAATCTTAATAAAGTGTGTGAATTACAGAACGTGACTGTTTTAAATATCAACGATTTAGCAAACGCAGTGAAACCGGTTGTTCTTCCAGGTGAAGAGTTGACAGTTCAGGTGATCAAGGACGGTAAGGAATATCACCAGGGCGTTGCTTATTTAGACGATGGAACGATGATTGTAGTGGAAGAAGGAAGAGAATATATTGGAAAGAGAATCGAAGTTCTCGTAACAAGTGTGCTTCAAACCTCTGCCGGCCGTATGATCTTCGCCAAACCGAAATTGTTAGAAAAAGCGCTATAGAAAAGTAGAGTGGGGTTTTTCTATGACTTACCAAGTCATTATCCCGGCTGCAGGTCAGGGAAAAAGAATGGGAGCAGGGAAAAATAAGCTTTTATTAGAGCTTAATGGAGTACCAGTGCTCATCCATACTTTAAAGGTATTTGAAGAGGATGAAGCTTGCACGGGGATGATCATAGCTATTCACCCCCAGGATGAAAAGGAATGTAGAGGATTACTAAATAAGTATAACGTAACGAAGGTAATCAACTTGGTGCCAGGTGGAGAGGAACGTCAGCATAGCATTTATAATGCCCTCCAAACAGTCAAAAACGATGGAATTATTCTTGTTCATGATGCTGCACGTCCCTTTATTCAAAAAGTGCAAATCCAACGTTTAACTGAAAAGGCGCATGAAACAGGGGCGGCGATTATTGGAGTACCAGCTAAAGACACCATGAAAAAGGTACAAGAGGGTGTCATAGTGGAAACCGTCGAACGTTCAAGCTTGTGGGCTGTACAAACCCCACAAGCTTTTCGTATTTCGATATTGCAAGAGGCATACGAAAAAGCAAAAATAGATGCCTTTGTTGGAACAGATGATGCGAGTTTAGTTGAACGATTACATCAACCGGTTGCTATGGTAGAAGGTGATTACGACAATATTAAACTAACTACACCAGAGGATTTATTCTTCGCTGAGGCGATACTGAAAAAGAGAGAAAAGGAGTTTTGTTAAATGTTTCGAATTGGCCAGGGATTTGATGTCCACCAATTAACAGAAGGACGACCGCTAATCATAGGGGGAATTACCATTCCATATGAAAAGGGCCTTTTAGGTCATTCAGATGCAGATGTATTATTACATACTGTTTCCGATGCCTGCCTTGGCGCAATTGGGGAAGGAGATATTGGTAAGCATTTTCCTGATACAGATCCTAATTTCAAGGATGCAGACTCAGCCAAGCTGATGGCACATGTTTGGAAGCTTGTAAAAGACAAAGGGTACGAGCTTGTGAATGCAGATTGCACAATTATCGCTCAAAAACCGAAAATGGCTCCTTATATTGAGCAAATGCGTGAACGGATTGCTGAATTGTTAGAAGCCTCACCAGAGCAAGTCAATGTAAAGGCAACGACAACTGAAAAGCTAGGCTTTACCGGCAGAGGAGAAGGGATTGCCTCACAAGCTGTAGTTTTATTGAAGAAGGTAAATGAATAGTCTTTATTGAAATCCTATACAGTGATAAAATAGTCAATTGAAACTATATTAATTGAGCACGGAGGCCATGTACAAATGTCAAACGAAGTTCGTGTAAGATATGCTCCAAGTCCTACTGGACATTTACATATTGGAAATGCCCGTACCGCATTATTCAATTATTTGTTTGCACGCAGCAAGCAAGGGAAATTTATTATCCGGATTGAAGATACGGATAAAAAGCGGAATATAGAGGGTGGAGAAGAAAGCCAGCTTAAATATTTAAAATGGCTTGGCATGGATTGGGATGAAAGTGTCGATGTCGGTGGAGAATACGGCCCTTATCGTCAATCAGAAAGAAATGATATTTATGAAACTTATTACAAGCAATTACTAGAGAACGGCCATGCTTATAAATGTTATTGTACTGAAGATGAGTTGGAGACAGAGCGTGAGGCACAAACAGAAAGAGGAGAAACTCCTCATTATTCCGGTAAGTGCCGCCATTTAACTCCAGAGGACCGTGAACGTTTAGAGAGTGAAGGCCGCAAGCCAAGCATACGAATTGCTGTTCCTGAGGGAAAAACCTACACTTTTGACGATATGGTAAAAGGTACGGTTTCCTTTGAATCAGAGGGAATGGGTGATTGGGTAATCATTAAAAAGGATGGCACTCCGACCTATAACTTTGCGGTAACAATCGACGATTACCTCATGAAGATTTCACACGTACTACGTGGTGACGATCATATTTCTAATACGCCAAAACAGTTAATGGTATATGAGGCACTTGGCTGGGAGCCTCCGGTCTTTGGACACATGACATTAATTGTGAATGAAAGCCGTAAAAAGCTAAGCAAACGTGATGAATCCATTATTCAGTTCATTGAGCAATATGAGGAATTAGGGTATCTTCCAGAAGCACTATTTAACTTTATCACTTTACTTGGCTGGTCACCGGCTGGTGAAGAAGAGTTATATTCTAAAGAAGAGTTTATTGAAATATTTGATGCGGATCGACTTTCTAAGTCACCAGCATTATTTGATAAGCAAAAGCTTACTTGGATGAACAATCAATACATGAAAAAAGTAGAGTTAGACAGAGTAGTCGAACTATCCTTGCCGCACTTAATCAAAGCTGGTCGTATAAGTGAAAGTATGACTGATGAACAGCATGAATGGGTAAGGGGACTAATTGCACTTCTACAGGAAAAAATGAGCTTTGGTGCTGAAGTTGTTGAACTTTCAGACATGTTCTTTAAAGACGAGGCTGAATACGAAGAAGATGCGAAGGAAATTCTAACAGGAGAAACAGTTCCTGAAGTATTAAAGGCATTTTCCGCTGAGCTGGATCAATTAGAAAACTTTAAAGCCGAAGGCATAAAGTCAGCGATGAAAGCTGTACAAAAGTCTACAGGTCAAAAAGGAAAAAATCTTTTTATGCCGATCCGTGCAGCTGTAACAGGGCAGACACATGGACCAGATCTTCCTCAAGCGATTGAGCTTTTAGGAAAACAAAAGGTCCAAATGAGAATTAATCAAATTATTGGTTAACATTGAGATAAAAATGTAATATAGTAAGTATAAATAATTTAATAATTTCAAAAGCGTAGAAGAGGAAAAGTAAAAAAATGATGCTTTAAAGAGAAAACCATCACCGGCTGAAAGTGGTTTAGGCCCCTCATTTTTTGAAGTGCCCCTCCGAGCCCCGTATCGAAAGAGTCAACTCTAGTAGATATGGGCGGAACCATCCGTTAACAAGTAAGAGTGAGGCATCTTAGCTCTACCATTTTTCTCATATAGAAAAAGGAAGAATGTATAAAGCTAACTGCCTAATCAGAGTGGAACCACGCACAAGCGTCTCTGTCGTTATGACAGGGGCGCTTTTTTATTTTATTAGCAATAAGCTAAAATAAGGGGGAGGAATGGCAATGTTCAAAATGATGAAAGAAGATATTGAGGTTGTTTTTGAACAAGATCCTGCAGCAAGAAGTTATTTAGAAGTAATTTTAACCTACTCTGGCTTACATGCCATTTGGGCTCATCGACTTGCACACGCTTTTTTTAAGCGAAAGTTATTTTTCATTGCCAGGGTTATATCCCAAGTGAGCCGATTTTTTACCGGAATTGAAATTCACCCTGGAGCAAAAATCGGGAGAAGATTTTTCATTGACCACGGTATGGGTGTAGTAATCGGAGAAACATGTGAAATTGGTGATAACGTAACGGTGTTTCAAGGTGTTACCCTAGGTGGAACGGGTAAAGAGAAAGGGAAGCGGCATCCTACGATTAAAGATTATGCGCTCATTGCAACAGGTGCAAAGGTTCTTGGTTCCATAACAATCGGAGAAAATTCAAAGATTGGTGCAGGGTCTGTTGTTTTAAAAGAAGTACCACCGAATTCCACAGTCGTTGGAGTACCTGGAAGAGTGGTTATTCAGGATGGAAAGAGAATTAATAAGAATAAAGATTTAAACCACTGTGACCTCCCGGATCCAATTGCTGATCGTCTAAAGGAAATGGAAAGCGAGCTAACACAATTGAAACAGGAATTAGAAGGATTAAGAAAAGAAAGGATTGAAGTAAATGGCCATTCAAATTTATAATACCTTGTCTCGGAAAAAAGAAACATTTGTACCGCTAGAAGAAGGAAAAGTGAAAATGTATGTATGCGGTCCGACCGTTTATAATTATATCCATATAGGAAATGCACGCCCGGCGATTGTTTTTGATACGGTAAGACGCTATTTAGAATATCGCAGTTACGATGTTCAATACGTTTCTAATTTTACAGATGTAGATGACAAACTGATTCGTGCGGCTAATCAATTAGGGGAAGATGTACCGACGATTGCGGACCGGTTTATTAACGCTTATTTTGAAGATGTAACAGCCTTAGGATGCCATAAAGCAGATGTTCATCCACGTGTGATGGAAAATATGGACATTATTATTGAATTCATCGACCAATTAATTGAAAAAGGCTATGCATATGAATCCGAAGGGGATGTTTACTTCCGTACCAGAAGCTTTAATGATTATGGCAAGCTCTCTCATCAATCCATTGATGAGTTACGAGTGGGTGCTAGGATTGAAGTCGGGGATAAAAAACAAGATGATTTAGACTTTGCATTATGGAAAGCGGCGAAGGAAGGAGAAATCTTCTGGGAAAGTCCATGGGGACTTGGCAGACCAGGCTGGCATATTGAATGCTCAGCAATGGCCAAAAAGTATCTCGGTGAAACGATTGACATTCATGCTGGCGGACAGGACTTAACCTTCCCGCATCATGAAAATGAAATTGCTCAATCAGAAGCACTTTCTGGAAAGTTATTCTCACGGTACTGGATGCACAACGGCTATATCAATATCGATAATGAAAAAATGTCAAAATCACTTGGTAACTTCGTACTAGTACATGACATTATTAAGAAGCATAATCCACAAGTGTTAAGATTTTTTATGTTATCGGTTCACTATCGCAACCCAATCAACTACAGTGAAGAATTATTGGAGAGCACGAAAGCGGCATTTGAACGGTTAACAACTTCTTATCAAAACTTGCAGCACCGTAGAGAAGCAAGCACGGATTTAACTGATAATAATCAAGAGTGGCTCGATAAGATTGCTTCAGCAAAAGAGCAATTTATTGAGGCAATGGATGATGACTTTAACACAGCAAAAGCCATTTCTGTATTGTTTGATCTCTCCAAACTTGCAAATTATTATCTTTTAGAGAAAAATACATCGGTAGCAGTAATTGATGCATTTACAGCTCAATTCCAAGAATTATTCCAAGTATTAGGGCTAACTCTAGAAAGTGAAGAATTACTGGACGCAGAAATCGATGCGCTGATTGAAAAGAGAAACCAGGCAAGGAAGGATCGTAATTTCCAATTATCAGATCAAATTAGAGACCAGCTGAAGGAAATGAATATTATTCTAGAGGACACGCCACAAGGAACCAGATGGAAAAGGGGCTAATGCATGCTTGACTATGAAGAAACAGTTGACGCCAAACAATTAAATAGCCTTGCACTTGCCTACATGGGGGATGCGGTCTTTGAAACGTATGTTAGACGTCACCTTCTCTATAGTGGGAAGGTAAGACCGAATCACTTACACCGTGCTGGAACCAAATACGTATCGGCGAAGGCTCAGTGTCATATTCTCTTTCAAATGATGAATGACCAGCTCCTTACTGAGGAGGAATTGGCCGTAGTTATGCGCGGCAGAAATGCGAAATCAGGCACTGTTCCCAAAAACACAGATGTTCAAACGTATCGATACAGCACGGCCTTCGAAGCATTAATGGGATATTTATTTTTACAAGGTTATAATGAGCGGTTAGAAGAGTTAATTAAAAGAGCATTTTCCTATGTAGAAGAACAGAAAGGAGGTACTTTTGAATGAGCCAGGAATACATCGTTGGAAAAAATCCAGTCATAGAAGCCCTAAAGTCGGAAAGGGATATTAATAAAATATTAATTGCTGAAGGGTCACAGCGCGGTCAAATGCAGCAAATTACCCAATTAGCAAAAGAAGCTAATGTGCTTGTTCAGTTTGTACCAAAGAAAAAAATCGACCAAATATCGGATGAAAATCATCAGGGAGTTTTAGCCTATGTAGCAGCCTATCAATATGCTGAAATCGATGATTTGTTTGCGGCAGCAGAAAAGAAGAATGAAACGCCTTTCTTTTTATTGTTGGATGAAATTGAGGATCCTCATAATCTCGGATCAATTATGCGGACAGCAGATGCGGTAGGTGCCCACGGGATTATTATTCCAAAGCGCAGGGCTGTAGGCTTAACAGCGACCGTGGCCAAAGCTTCCACCGGAGCAATTGAATATATACCAGTGGTACGTATAACGAACATGGCACGTACGATTGATGAATTAAAGGAACGAGGATTGTGGATTGCTGGAACCGATGCGAAGGGAGAATCTGATTATCGTCAGTTGGATGGCACACTCCCTCTCGGCTTAGTTATTGGAAGCGAAGGAAAAGGTATGGGTCGATTGATCCGGGATAAATGCGATTTTCTCATTAATTTGCCAATGGCAGGAAAAGTAACGTCTTTAAATGCTTCTGTAGCTGCCTCTTTGCTTATGTATGAGGTATATCGAAAACGACATCCTCTCGAGAGGTAGTTTATGGATATCCTGCTTGTCGACGGATATAACATTATCGGAGCATGGCCAGAGCTTAGGAAATTGAAGGATCGGGATCTACCTGCTGCACGGGATCGCTTGGTGGAAAGAATGGCCGAATATCAAGCGTTCTCTGGTTTTCGCGTCATTGTTGTATTTGATGCCCATTATGTTCAAGGAACAGAAAAAAAGTATAACAATCACAAGGTAGAAGTGATTTTTACAAAAGAAAATGAAACGGCAGATGAGCGGATTGAAAAAATGGCTATTAGTCTGAATAATCGAAGGACGCAAATCCATGTGGCAACATCCGATTTCACAGAGCAATGGGCCATTTTTGGACAAGGTGCCTTAAGAAAATCCGCTCGGGAACTGCTGATAGAAATGTCATCGATAGAAAAGGGAATTGAGAAGAAAGTAAAGAAGATTCAAGAAAAAAAACCCGTAACCAAAATACCGATTAGTGATGAACTAGCAGAAATTTTTGAAAAATGGCGCAGAGGACAGAAATGAGCGATAGACTTCAAAAATTTTCTAATGTATAATATTAGTATCTATGCTTGTTCGGTGGAGGGGATCTACTTGAGTACGGACTTCGGGACAAAGGTCAACGAACATTTTTTCGTAATGGAAGATGAGGAAATAGTCGATTTAGTGCACCAAGGTGATAGTGAAGCGTTGGATTATTTAATCCATAAGTATCGTAATTTTGTACGTGCAAAAGCAAGATCCTATTTTTTAATTGGAGCGGACAAGGAAGATATTGTCCAAGAAGGCATGATCGGGCTGTATAAGGCCATTCGTGACTTCCGTGAGGACAAGCTTACCTCCTTTAAAGCATTTGCTGAGCTGTGTATCACACGTCAGATTATTACAGCCATTAAGACCGCAACCAGGCAGAAACACATTCCGTTAAACTCTTATGTATCTCTGGACAAGCCTATCTATGATGAAGAGTCTGATCGCACGCTGATGGATGTCTTATCTGGTACAAAGGTATTGGACCCTGAGGAATTGTTTATTAATCAAGAAGAATTTGATCACATAGAGATTAAAATGACTGAATTATTAAGCGATTTAGAAAGAAAGGTACTGGCACTTTATTTAGACGGCCAATCCTATCAGGAGATTTCTGAAGAGCTAAATCGTCACGTAAAATCCATTGATAACGCTCTACAACGCGTGAAACGAAAACTGGAACGTTATTTAGAAATTCGTGAATTCTCTCTATAAATTAACAAAAAGAGGAAATGGCGTTCTTGTGAATCCGTTCCCGATGTTATTGACTTTAATGAGGGGTCATGTTACATTTTGGAGGATGTAAAAGAAATTTGTTTGAAGGTGTCGAATATGAGTAAAAAAGTAATTCTTGCATGTGCTGATTGTGGCTCTCGGAATTATTCGACCATCAGCAAGCAGGAGCAAACAGAAAGATTAGAATTGAAAAAATTCTGTAAAACCTGCGCCACCCATACAATCCACAGGGAAACAAAATAATTTAGATAGATCATTGCAGTTATTTTTAGATTTTGGGGGTTACAGATATGCAACGCATAACCAAGTTCTTCAGTGATGTTTTACGCGAAATGAGAAAAGTTAGCTGGCCAAAGCGCAGTGAGCTGACTCGTTCTACTGTTACCGTTTTATCTACTGTTGTTTTTTTCGCAGCATTCTTTGCTGTTCTTGATTTAGGAATTTCAAAATTGATTCGCTTAATTCTTGAATAATAAACCAACTTTCATGGTATAATGGTAAACATCAAAGGAAATTTTAGCTAAAAACCCGTTTTGACGGGTTTTTTATTTGCTTAAAAAATAGTTTTTATCTTTTAGAAATAGGGAGGGACGGACGTCTAGTCCTCTTAAATGGAAAAAAATTGGTATGTAGTCCATACTTACTCAGGTTATGAAAATAAAGTAAAGGCCAACTTAGAAAAGCGTGTCGAATCAATGGGCATGTCGGATAAAATCTTCCGCGTAGTTGTTCCAGAAGAAGAAGAAACAGAAATAAAAAACGGTAAGAAAAAGGTAGTAAAACGTAAAGTATTCCCTGGATATGTACTTGTTGAGATCGTCATGACAGATGATTCTTGGTATGTCGTACGTAATACACCAGGTGTAACTGGGTTTGTTGGATCGGCTGGATCAGGCTCAAAGCCAACACCGCTATTACCAGAAGAAGTAACAGTTTTACTGAAGCGCATGGGCGTTGAAGAAAAACGTGTGGATATTGATTATGAAATTGGTGAAACGGTCCGCGTAAAAGAAGGTCCTTTTGCAAACTTCACTGGATCTATTGAAGAAATGGACAAGGACAAAGCGAAACTTAAAGTTCTTGTAAATATGTTTGGTCGAGATACTCCGGTTGAACTTGATTTTACACAGATTGAAAAACTGTAAGAAATAGCTTGATAAGGCGTTTTTCAAAGAAAAATAATCTGATATTGTAAAAAAACTTGAAATCATTTTTAAAAAGTGGTAATATTTCATAGGTCAGTATGTCTCCAATGGAGACAAGACTTTTGTAAAGTTCTTTATGATTATAATATAAAGACTATTGTTGAGTGGGAGGGGTAAATACCCCATTAACCACATCACGGACTTTAAGGAGGTGTGTCTCGTGGCTAAAAAAGTAATTAAAATGGTTAAATTGCAAATCCCTGCTGGTAAAGCTAACCCAGCGCCACCGGTTGGTCCTGCATTAGGTCAAGCAGGTGTTAATATCATGGGATTCTGTAAAGAATTTAACGCCCGTACAGCAGATCAAGCTGGTTTGATTATCCCTGTTGAAATCACGGTATTTGAAGACCGTTCATTTACATTTATTACGAAAACTCCTCCTGCTGCCGTTCTTTTGAAAGTAGCAGCTGGAATCCAGTCTGGTTCAGGTGAACCTAACCGTAATAAAGTAGCAACAGTAAAGCGTGATAAAGTACGCGAGATTGCGGAACAAAAAATGCCTGACCTAAACGCAGCAAGCGTTGAAGCAGCAATGCGCATGGTTGAAGGTACTGCACGCAGCATGGGTATCGTAATCGAAGATTAATCCATGTTAGTTTTATTGTTGTAATGAGTGGGGTTGCGTTATTACGCAACCTTTATTCGTGGGAGGTTATTCCGCTAAAACCACATTCTAGGAGGAAATAAAAATGGCTAAAAAAGGTAAAAAGTATTTAGAAGCTGCAAAGCTTGTAGATCGTTTAACAGCATATCCAGTTGCAGAAGCAATTGATCTTGCGAAGAAAACTAACTTCACAAAATTTGACGCTACTCTTGAAGTGGCTTTCCGCTTAGGCGTTGATCCTAAGAAAGCTGACCAACAAATCCGTGGTGCAGTTGTGCTTCCAAACGGAACTGGTAAAACTCAACGCGTTTTAGTATTCGCGAAGGGTGAGAAAGTGAAAGAAGCAGAAGCAGCTGGTGCTGATTATGTAGGTGATTCTGAATACATCAACAAAATCCAACAAGGTTGGTTTGAATTTGATGTAATCGTAGCAACTCCTGACATGATGGGTGAAGTTGGTAAACTAGGACGTGTATTAGGACCTAAAGGCTTAATGCCAAACCCTAAAACAGGTACAGTTACATTTGATGTAACAAGAGCGATCAACGAAATCAAAGCAGGTAAAGTTGAATACCGTGTTGACAAGTCTGGTAACATTCATGTACCAATCGGTAAAGCATCTTTCGAAAACGAAAAGCTTGTTGAAAACTTCCAAACTGTGTTTGAAACATTGCTTAAAGTTAAGCCATCTGCTGCAAAAGGAACTTATATGAAGAACGTTACTGTTGCTTCAACTATGGGACCTGGCGTGAAGGTAGATCCTTCTTCAGTTACAGCTAAGTAATTTTTACCAATTGACATTCTGAAATGCATTTTATATAATGTATTTTGTTGTTTAATATAATAAACATTTGTACTGTAGACAGCAGGGGCATTATAGCTTAATAACCTGCCGAGGTAATGCGATAGAATTAGCTGAGAACTTTCGGCTGTTGTATGCTGCCTCCATGTCTTATGATTGATATGGAGGCTTTTACTTGCCTGGTATAAATGTAGACAATCTACAGGAGGTGTAAAGATGAGCAGTGCAATCGAAGTAAAAAAACAAATAGTTGACGAAATTACTGATAAGTTAAAAGCAAGTGTATCAACTGTCGTTGTTGATTATCGTGGTCTTTCAGTTTCTGAAGTAACTGAACTTCGTAAACAACTTCGCGAAGCAGGCGTTGAATTTAAAGTTTACAAGAATTCAATGGTACGCCGTGCTGCTGATGCTGCTGAGCTTTCTAGCTTAAATGATGCATTAACAGGTCCTAACGCAATCGCGTTCAGTACTGAAGATGTAGTAGCGCCAGCTAAAATCTTGAATGACTTTGCTAAAAAGCACGAAGCGCTTGAACTTAAAGCGGGTGTAATTGAAGGAAACGTCGCATCAGCTGAAGAAATTAAAGCTCTTGCTGACCTACCATCACGCGAAGGCTTGCTTTCTATGCTACTCAGCGTACTACAAGCTCCAATTCGCAATCTTGCTCTTGCTACAAAAGCAGTTGCAGATCAAAAAGAAGAACAAGGCGCGTAAGTTAATCTGAAGCCTAACAAATAAAATGTAACCAATACTAAGGAGGAAATTTAATCATGACTAAAGAACAAATCATTGAAGCAGTTAAATCTATGACTGTTTTAGAACTTAACGATCTTGTAAAAGCAATCGAAGAAGAATTTGGCGTAACTGCTGCTGCTCCTGTAGCAATGGTTGGCGGCGCTGGTGCTGCTGCTGTTGAAGAGCAAACTGAATTTGATGTAATCCTTGCTAGCGCTGGAGATCAAAAAATCAAAGTTATCAAGGTTGTTCGTGAAATCACAGGCCTTGGTCTTAAAGAAGCAAAAGATCTTGTTGACAACACTCCAAAAGCAATCAAAGAAGGCGTGTCTAAAGAAGATGCTGAAGCAATCAAAGCTAAGCTTGATGAAGTTGGAGCTAACGTTGAAGTTAAGTAATAACCATATAGAAAAGCTCGCTGTATAAGCGGGCTTTTTTTGGCTATTTTAAGAACGGAAGTGCTTGAATAGTTAAAAGGAATTCCTCGTTTTTCTTCATTATATACTCCTCGGGAGGTGAGCTTTATGTCTGAACACTACTATTCTCGTACCCAGAAGGTTGAAAGTGATCCGAAATTTTGGGATTTTATGTTAAAAAATAACCTCTTCCGTTTTAAGACGGATAACGGTGTTTTTTCAAAAAGAGAAGTAGATTTTGGCTCACGTTTATTGATTGAGTCTTTTGAAATGCCTCAGACAGAAGGATTCGTTCTGGATGTAGGTTGCGGCTACGGCCCTATCGGTTTGTCTATTGCGAAACAGTATCATGATCGTGTGGTTCATATGGTAGATGTGAATGAACGGGCGATTCAACTGTCAAAAGAAAATGCAGCATTAAACAAGATTGAAAATGTTAAAGTGTATGAAAGTGACAGGCTAATAAATGTAAATGAAATGAATTTCGCTGCAATCCTAACCAATCCGCCTATAAGAGCGGGAAAACAGACAGTGCATGATATTTTTGAACAAAGCTACAATCATCTTGTTTCGAATGGTGAGCTGTGGGTAGTAATTCAAAAGAAGCAAGGTGCACCATCTGCCATTGAAAAATTAAAGACACTATTTTCCGAAGTAGAGACTATTGACAAATCCAAGGGTTATTTTATTGTTAAAGCGATAAAGTAGTTGACTTGGAATTTCCGTTGTGGTAGCATTATAAAATGCCATCATAATAATTTCCGAATTATTCCTTAAAATACTGAAGTTTATGGTATAAAAAATGGATAAGAAGGAAATGATGACAAAATAATAGTCAAAATGTGAAAATGTGGTTTTTGAGTAAAAAACCCTTTTTCTTTTTGTCTAATGAGAAGGGTTATTTTTCCTTCCGGTAGACGTTAATAGATTTATTAAAAAACGCTTGATTTGAGGGGTGAATCAGTTGACAGGTCAACTAGTTCAGTATGGACGACACCGCCAACGAAGAAGTTACGCACGAATCAGTGAAGTTTTAGAATTACCAAATCTTATTGAAATCCAAACCTCTTCATATCAATGGTTTCTGGATGAGGGATTGCGTGAAATGTTTCAAGATATTTCACCGATTGAAGACTTTACTGGTAACCTATCACTGGAATTTATTGATTACAGCCTTGGCGATCCAAAGTATTCTGTAGAAGAATCAAAAGAACGGGACGTTACATATTCTGCTCCATTACGTGTAAAAGTACGTCTTGTAAACAAAGAAACAGGCGAAGTAAAAGATCAAGATGTATTCATGGGTGATTTCCCACTTATGACTGAAACAGGTACGTTTGTCATTAATGGGGCAGAACGCGTTATTGTTTCACAATTAGTGCGTTCACCGAGCGTTTACTTTAGTGGTAAACTTGATAAGAATGGAAAAAAAGGATTTACAGCTACTGTAATTCCGAACCGCGGCGCTTGGCTGGAATATGAAACAGATGCCAAAGATGTCGTATATGTGAGAATAGATCGTACTCGGAAACTGCCCGTTACGGTTCTTTTGCGTGCATTAGGCTTCGGCTCTGATCAAGAAATTATTGAATTGATTGGAGACAATGAGTATATTCGTAATACTCTTGAGAAGGACAACACGGAAGGTGTGGATAAAGCGCTTCTTGAAATCTATGAGCGTCTACGTCCAGGTGAACCACCAACAGTTGATAACGCAAAAAGCTTATTAGTTTCTCGCTTCTTTGATCCAAAGCGCTACGATCTTGCAAATGTAGGACGCTATAAAATTAATAAGAAGCTTCATATTAAAAACCGTTTATTTAACCAACGTTTAGCAGAATCGCTTGCTGATCCTGAAACAGGTGAAATTATCGCAGAAAAGGGAACCGTTCTAGATAGAAGAAACCTAGATAGAATTATCCCAGCACTTGAAAAGAACATTAATTTCAAAGGCTTTAATCCTGCTGGCGGTGTGGTTGAGGATGAAATCACTTTACAAGGCATTAAGATTTATGCACCTGGTGATGAAAATGAAAAAGTAATTAATGTATTGGGTAACGCATATGTGGCGGAACCAATTAAAAATATTACTCCTGCCGATATCATTGCTTCTATCAGCTACTTCTTCAATTTATTGCATGGAGTAGGCGATACAGATGATATCGACCATTTAGGGAACAGACGTCTACGCTCTGTTGGAGAATTGTTGCAAAATCAATTCCGTATCGGTTTATCCCGTATGGAACGTGTAGTACGTGAAAGAATGTCTATTCAAGATACAGCAACAATCACACCACAGCAGCTAATTAATATTCGTCCAGTTATTGCATCGATCAAGGAGTTCTTCGGAAGCTCTCAATTATCTCAGTTCATGGATCAAACAAATCCACTTGCTGAATTAACGCATAAGCGCCGTCTATCTGCACTCGGACCTGGTGGTTTAACACGTGAGCGCGCAGGCTTTGAAGTTCGTGACGTTCACTATTCCCACTATGGACGTATGTGTCCGATTGAGACGCCGGAAGGTCCAAACATTGGTTTGATTAACTCACTATCATCTTATGCAAAAGTAAACCGTTTCGGATTTATTGAAACACCTTACCGTCGTGTTGACCCTGACACTGGCAAGGTAACAAGCCGGATCGATTACTTAACAGCGGATGAAGAGGATAACTATGTAGTCGCACAGGCGAATTCCCGTCTTGGTGATGATGGTTCGTTCGTTGATGCGGATATTGTTGCGCGTTTCCGTGGTGAGAACACTGTTGTTAATCGCGACCGTATCGATTATATGGATGTATCACCAAAACAGGTTGTTTCTGCTGCAACAGCTTGTATTCCGTTCTTAGAAAACGATGACTCCAACCGTGCCTTGATGGGTGCAAACATGCAGCGTCAAGCAGTACCTCTTATGCAGCCAGAGGCTCCAAGAGTTGGTACAGGTATGGAATATGTATCAGGAAAAGACTCCGGTGCAGCCGTCATTTGTAAGACTGATGGTATCGTAGAACACGTTGAAGCTCGTGAAGTTTGGGTTCGTGAAATGAAAGAAGTAGATGGCCAAGAAGTAAAAGGCGATCTTAAGAAATATCGTTTATTAAAGTTTATCCGCTCTAACCAAGGTACTTGCTACAACCAACGTCCTATCGTTGCTGTTGGTAATCGAGTGAAAAAAGGTGAAATTCTTGCTGATGGTCCTTCAATGGAATTAGGTGAGTTAGCACTTGGACGTAACGTTCTTGTTGCCTTTATGACTTGGGATGGATATAACTATGAAGATGCAATCATTATGAGTGAGCGTCTTGTAAAAGACGATGTGTATACATCCATTCATATTGAAGAATATGAGTCAGAATCTCGAGATACAAAGCTAGGACCTGAAGAAATTACACGTGATATTCCAAACGTAGGTGAAGATGCACTTCGTAATCTGGATGAGCGCGGTATTATTCGCACAGGTGCTGAAGTAAAAGATGGTGACCTTCTAGTTGGTAAGGTTACGCCAAAAGGTGTAACAGAATTAACGGCTGAAGAACGTCTATTACATGCAATCTTTGGAGAAAAGGCCCGTGAAGTTCGTGATACGTCACTGCGAGTTCCACATGGCGGCGGCGGTATTGTTCATGATGTTAAAGTCTTCAATCGTGAAGATGGAGATGAACTGCCACCAGGTGTTAATCAGCTTGTTCGCGTTTATATCGTTCAGAAGCGTAAGATTCATGAAGGCGATAAAATGGCAGGACGACATGGTAACAAAGGGGTTATCTCAAGGATTTTACCAGAAGAAGATATGCCTTATTTACCAGATGGTACACCAGTCGACATCATGTTAAACCCATTAGGGGTACCTTCACGTATGAACATCGGTCAGGTGCTTGAGCTTCACCTTGGTATGGCTGCAAGAGCACTTAATATTCACGTTGCCACTCCAGTATTTGACGGTGCCCGTGAGGAAGATGTTTGGGGAACAATTGAAGAAGCAGGTATGGCTCGCGATGCAAAAACTGTCCTATATGACGGCCGCTCTGGAGAACCATTTGATAACCGTGTATCCGTTGGTGTCATGTATATGATCAAGCTGGCTCACATGGTTGACGATAAACTTCATGCTCGTTCAACTGGACCATACTCTCTTGTTACACAGCAGCCACTTGGTGGTAAAGCACAATTTGGTGGACAGCGTTTCGGAGAGATGGAGGTATGGGCACTTGAAGCTTACGGTGCTGCATATACTCTTCAAGAAATCCTTACTGTTAAATCAGATGATGTCGTTGGTCGTGTGAAAACATATGAAGCCATTGTTAAAGGTGAAAATGTTCCAGAACCAGGCGTTCCTGAGTCATTTAAAGTATTAATTAAAGAACTTCAGAGCTTAGGTATGGATGTGAAAATCCTATCTGGTGATGAAAAAGAAATAGAAATGCGCGACACGGAAGACGAGGATGACTTACAACAAGTCGATACGTTAAACATTGTTCCAGATGCGCCAAGCCTTGAATCTGAAAAAGTGGGTTCAAAAGAGTAAACAATTAAATATCTGAGCTACAGCGCACAACCCGTGTGTGCGCTGTACGCTTTTAATTAATCTAGTTGCAGCGTGCAGCCCCTCGAGGTCAAATAACCTCCAGCCAAAAAGTCAAAAAACGACTTTCCGGCTGGAGAACATTTGCTTGTCGGGGCTAACCCGCGCGCTTCCACTTTTTATTGCATTAGGGTAAAACCTGGATATCGAAAGGGAGGTAGGCCCCTTGCTTGACGTTAATAATTTTGAGTATATGAAAATTGGTCTTGCTTCACCGGATAAAATCCGTTCATGGTCATTCGGAGAAGTGAAAAAGCCAGAAACCATTAACTATCGTACGTTAAAGCCTGAAAAGGACGGTTTATTCTGCGAACGAATTTTTGGTCCAACAAAGGATTGGGAATGTCATTGCGGTAAATATAAGCGTGTCCGTTATAAAGGCGTCGTTTGTGACCGATGTGGGGTAGAAGTAACTCGTGCAAAAGTCCGTCGTGAGCGTATGGGTCACATCGAACTCGCAGCACCTGTATCTCATATTTGGTATTTCAAAGGAATCCCGAGCCGAATGGGACTTGTTCTAGATATGTCCCCTCGTGCATTAGAAGAAATTATTTACTTCGCTTCTTATGTAGTAACAGAATCAGGAGATACTGCTCTTGATAAAAAGCAGCTTCTATCTGAAAAAGAATATCGTGCCTATCGTGAAAAGTACGGAAACAAATTCCAAGCTGCCATGGGCGCTGAAGCGATTAAAAAACTTCTTTCTGATATCGATTTAAATAAAGAAGTAGATATTTTAAAGGAAGAACTAAAAACAGCACAAGGTCAACGTCGTACACGTGCCATTAAGCGCCTCGAAGTGTTAGAAGCATTCCGTGGTTCTGGAAACGAACCTGATTGGATGATTCTTGACGTACTGCCTGTTATTCCTCCTGAACTTCGTCCAATGGTTCAATTGGATGGAGGAAGATTTGCGACTTCTGACTTAAACGATTTATACCGCCGAGTAATTAACCGTAACAACCGCTTAAAGCGTTTATTAGACCTTGGTGCACCAAGCATCATCGTTCAAAACGAAAAGCGTATGCTCCAAGAAGCAGTTGATGCCTTGATTGATAACGGTCGTCGTGGCCGTCCAGTTACAGGACCTGGTAACCGTCCGCTAAAATCTCTTTCACATATGTTAAAGGGTAAACAAGGACGTTTCCGTCAAAACTTGCTTGGTAAGCGTGTTGACTATTCTGGTCGTTCAGTAATCGTTGTAGGTCCAAACTTAAAAATGTATCAATGTGGTCTTCCTAAAGAAATGGCACTTGAACTCTTCAAGCCATTTGTTATGAAGGAGCTTGTTGAAAAAGGTTTAGCCCATAATATCAAATCTGCTAAACGTAAAATTGAACGCGTATCTCCAGATGTATGGGATGTACTTGAAGATGTTATTAGAGAGCATCCAGTTCTCTTGAACCGTGCCCCTACATTGCATAGATTAGGTATCCAGGCATTTGAACCAACACTTGTTGAAGGACGGGCGATTCGCCTTCACCCACTTGTATGTACAGCATACAATGCGGACTTCGATGGTGACCAAATGGCTGTTCACGTACCACTTTCATCTGAAGCGCAAGCGGAAGCTAGATTATTAATGCTTGCAGCGCAAAACATCCTAAACCCTAAAGATGGTAAACCGGTTGTTACTCCTTCCCAGGATATGGTGTTAGGTAACTATTACTTAACTCTAGAGCGTGAAGGTGCAGTCGGTGAGGGTATGATTTTCAAAGATACAAACGAAGCTATTCTTGCATATCAAAATGGATATGCTCATTTCCATACTCGTGTAGCGGTTCATGCTGGATCATTAGGAAATGAGACTTTCTCTGAAGAACAAAATAATAAGCTATTAATAACTACGGTAGGTAAGCTTATTTTTAATGAGATTCTTCCGAAGTCATTCCCATATATCAATGAACCAACTCGACATAACCTAGAAGTTGAAACACCTGCCAAGTATTTTGTTGAAAAAGGTGAAGATATTCTAGCTAAAATCAAATCAATGCCATTAGTAGATCCGTTTAAGAAAAAAATCCTTGGTAATATCATTGCAGAAGTATTTAAGCGATTCAAAATTACTGAAACGTCTAAAATGCTTGACCGCATGAAAGATCTTGGATTTAAACATTCAACAAAAGCTGGTATTACCGTTGGTGTAGCTGACATTGTCGTACTAGGCGAGAAACAGCAAATCCTACAAGAAGCTCAAGGTAAAGTTGATAACGTGACAAAGCAATTTAGACGCGGTCTTATTACCGAGGAAGAGCGTTATGATCGTGTGATTGCGATATGGTCTCAAGCTAAGGATGTTATTCAAGGCAAACTGATGAAATCCTTAAATAAGACGAATCCTATTTTCATGATGAGTGATTCTGGTGCCCGTGGTAACGCATCTAACTTTACACAGCTTGCTGGTATGCGTGGTCTGATGGCCAACCCGGCTGGTCGTATCATTGAGTTACCAATTAAATCAAGTTTCCGTGAAGGCTTAACCGTATTAGAGTACTTTATCTCTACGCACGGTGCGCGTAAAGGTCTTGCTGATACAGCCCTTAAGACTGCTGACTCAGGTTACTTAACACGTCGACTTGTTGACGTTGCTCAAGATGTCATTGTCCGTGAAGACGATTGTGGTACAGATCGTGGCTTTATAATTAGTGCATTAAAAGATGGTACAGAAATCATTGAAGGACTTGATGAGCGTTTAATTGGACGTTATGCACGTAATCCAATTAAGCACCCTGAAACAAAAGAAGTACTTGTTCCTGAAAATGGTTTAATTACAGAAGATTTAGCAGAAATCATTGTCGGTGCAGGAATTGAAACTGTAAAAATCCGTTCGGCATTTACTTGTAATACACGCCATGGTGTATGTAAGAAATGTTATGGCCGTAACTTGGCAACTGGTCAGGAAGTTGAAGTGGGTGAAGCAGTTGGTATTATTGCTGCTCAATCCATTGGTGAACCAGGAACACAGTTAACCATGCGTACCTTCCATACTGGTGGTGTTGCGGGAGACGATATTACCCAAGGTTTACCGCGTATCCAAGAGATTTTCGAAGCGCGTAACCCTAAAGGTCAAGCTGTTATCTCTGAAATTGAAGGTGTAGTTGTTGGAATTAATGAAGGACGTGACCGTCAGCATGAAATCGTCGTTCAAGGCGAAGTTGAATCACGTACTTATAACGCTCCATACACAGCACGTTTAAAAGTGGCGATCAATGATAAGGTTGCTCGTGGTCAAGAACTTACTGAAGGTTCAATTGATCCGAAAGAGTTAATCAAAGTCAAAGACGTTACATCGGTTCAAGAGTACCTATTGCGTGAAGTACAAAAAGTTTACCGCATGCAAGGGGTAGAAATTGGCGATAAGCACGTGGAAGTAATGGTTCGCCAAATGTTACGTAAAATCCGTGTTGGTGATGCAGGTGAAACAGAAGTACTTCCAGGTACACTACTTGATATTCATCAATTCACTGATGCTAACGAAAGGGCGTTACTTGAGGGCAAATTGCCTGCAACAGGCCGTCCGGTGTTACTTGGTATTACAAAAGCATCTCTTGAAACGGATTCATTCTTGTCTGCGGCATCCTTCCAAGAAACTACAAGAGTTCTTACAGATGCGGCGATCAAAGGCAAGCGTGATGAATTACTTGGCTTGAAGGAGAATGTTATCATCGGTAAGCTTGTTCCTGCTGGAACAGGAATGCAACGCTACCGTAAAGCGGAGCCAGTTCTTCGTGATACAACCTCTGAAGAGACCGTTTTGATTGACTAAGTAAGATAACGGTACCTGCATTATTGCAGGTACCGTATTTTAAGAAAAGATTACCAAATGCTATCTTGAATAAAATATCGAAACATTTGTTGACATCTATTTGGTAAGATGATACTATATCAAAGGTGCTCCTATTCATTTGATACTTTGGAGGATATGATTTATGTCTTATGAAAAAGTATTTCAGGCACAAAAGTTTGTTATAGGAACAAAACAAGCAGTTAAAGCACTTAAGGAAGGTAATGTACAAGAGTTAGTCGTTGCAAGCGATGCTGAACCAAAGGTTACAGCTAAAGCTGTAGAAGTAGCTCTTGGCATAGAAGTTCCGGTTCGATATGTAGATTCGATGAAAAAACTCGGAAAAGCATGTGGAATTGAAGTTGGTGCCGCAACTGTCGCAATTATCCGTTAAAAACTGTTTTTGTAGATAGAGTAGTCTGCAAAAACTTTGTTTTTGCAAAAAAATGAACCACCTGGATGTGTGGGCTTACAATTAATGAAGGGAGGAAAAATACATGCCTACTATTAACCAACTAGTGCGCAAGCCTCGTCAATCAAAAGAGGAAAAGTCAAAATCACCTGCGCTAAACAAAGGTTATAACAGCTTCAAGAAATCACAAACTAATGTATCTTCACCACAAAAACGTGGAGTATGTACTCGTGTTGGTACAATGACTCCAAAGAAACCAAACTCAGCGTTACGTAAATATGCTCGTGTACGTTTGACAAATGGTATCGAGGTGACTGCATACATTCCTGGTATCGGACACAATCTTCAAGAGCACAGCGTTGTTCTTATTCGTGGAGGACGTGTAAAAGACTTACCAGGGGTACGTTATCACATCGTACGTGGAGCTCTTGATACTGCTGGTGTAAACAACCGTATGCAAGGTCGCTCAAAATATGGTACTAAGAGACCAAAAGCAGCTAAGAAATAATAATAACTTTAATAAAAGCTTCTTTGAAAGGAGGAAAAAATATGCCACGTAAAGGTCCTGTAGCAAAAAGAGACGTGTTACCAGATCCGCTTTACAATTCAAAATTAGTTACTCGTTTAATCAACAAAATGATGGTTGACGGTAAAAGAGGTAAGTCACAAGAAATTCTTTACTCTGCGTTTGATACTATTCGCGAACGTACTGGCAAAGAGCCAATGGAAACTTTTGAAGCAGCTATGAAAAACATCATGCCTGTATTAGAAGTTAAGGCTCGCCGTGTAGGTGGTGCAAACTACCAAGTACCAGTTGAGGTGCGTCCTGATCGCCGTACAACTCTTGGTCTTCGTTGGTTAGTAAACTACGCTCGTCTTCGCGGTGAAAAGACGATGGAAGAGCGTTTAGCTAATGAAATCATGGATGCAGCTAACAACACTGGTGCATCTGTTAAGAAGCGTGAAGATACACACAAAATGGCAGAAGCAAACAAAGCGTTTGCTCACTATCGTTGGTAATCTAACCTTCAATATATAAAATTTCATTCCAAACTAGGAAGGAGAAAGACCAAATGGCAAGAGAGTTCTCCTTAGCAAACACACGTAATATCGGTATCATGGCTCACATCGATGCCGGTAAAACGACTACCACTGAGCGTGTTCTTTATTACACTGGTAAGATTCATAAAATCGGTGAAACACATGAAGGCGCTTCTCAGATGGACTGGATGGAGCAGGAGCAAGAACGCGGAATCACAATCACTTCCGCAGCAACAACTGCACAATGGAAAGGCCACCGCGTAAACATCATCGACACACCAGGACACGTAGACTTCACGGTTGAAGTTGAACGTTCCCTACGTGTACTTGATGGTGCGGTAGCTGTACTAGATGCACAGTCTGGTGTTGAGCCTCAAACTGAAACAGTTTGGCGTCAAGCAACAACTTACGGTGTACCACGTGTTGTATTCGTAAATAAAATGGACAAAATTGGAGCCGACTTCTTATACTCAGTAGGTACAATACATGACCGTTTACAAGCGAATGCACATCCAATTCAGTTACCAATCGGTGCTGAAGATGAATTCGAAGCTATCATTGACCTTGTGGAAATGAATGCTGTATTCTATGGTAACGATTTAGGAACTGATATTGAAGTTCGTGAAATCCCAGAAGAATATATGGCGCAAGCTGAAGAATATCGCGAAAAGCTAGTTGAAGCAGTTGCTGAATTAGATGAAGAGTTAATGGAAAAGTACCTAGGTGGGGAAGAACTCACTAAAGAAGAACTAAAAGCAGGGATTCGTAAAGGTACAGTTAACGTTGAATTCTATCCAGTAATCTGTGGATCAGCTTTCAAAAACAAAGGTGTTCAGTTAATGCTAGATGCCGTTATAGATTACCTTCCATCTCCACTAGATGTTCCTGCAATCAAAGGACACGCTGTTGATGATGAAGAAGAATTTATTGAACGTCATTCAAGCGATGAAGAACCATTCTCTGCTCTTGCGTTTAAAGTTATGACTGACCCATATGTTGGTAAATTAACGTTCTTCCGCGTTTACTCTGGTACTTTAGAATCTGGATCATATGTTCAGAACTCAACTAAAGGTAAGCGTGAGCGTATCGGACGTATTCTACAAATGCACGCGAACAGCCGTCAAGAAATCTCTAAGGTTTTTGCTGGTGACATCGCTGCCGCTGTAGGTCTGAAAGATACAACTACTGGAGATACTCTATGTGATGACAAAAACCCTGTTATCCTTGAGTCAATGCAATTCCCAGAGCCTGTAATTCAACTTTCAGTTGAACCTAAGTCAAAAGCTGACCAAGACAAAATGACTACTGCTCTACAAAAACTTCAAGAAGAAGATCCAACATTCCGTGCGCACACTGACCAGGAAACTGGACAAGTAATCATCGCTGGTATGGGTGAACTTCACCTAGATATCATCGTTGATCGTATGCGTCGTGAGTTTAAGGTCGAAGCAAATGTAGGTGCGCCGCAGGTTGCCTATCGCGAAACTTTCCGTGCTTCTGCACAAGTTGAAGGTAAATTCGCACGTCAATCTGGTGGTCGTGGGCAATATGGTCACGTTTGGATTGAATTCTCACCTAATGATGAAGGTAAAGGATTCGAATTCGTAAACGGAATCGTTGGTGGTGTTGTTCCTCGTGAATACATCCCGGCTGTTCAAGCTGGTCTTGAAGATTCACTTGACCGTGGAGTTCTTGCTGGATATCCATTAGTTGATATTAAAGCTCGTCTATTTGACGGTTCTTACCATGATGTTGACTCATCTGAGATGGCGTTTAAGATTGCCGCTTCAATGGCACTTAAAAACGCTGCGTCTAAGTGTAGCCCAGTTATCCTTGAACCTATGATGAGGGTTGAAGTTGTAATCCCTGAAGAATACCTAGGGGATATCATGGGACAAATCACTGCACGTCGTGGCCGCGTTGAAGGTATGGAAGCTCGTGGTAACGCACAAGTAGTTCGTGCAATGGTTCCACTTTCAGAAATGTTTGGTTATGCAACTGCACTTCGTTCAAGTACTCAAGGACGTGGAGTATTCTCTATGCACTTCGATCACTACGAAGAAGTTCCAAAATCAGTTTCTGAAGAAATTATCAAAAAAAATAAAGGTGAATAATTGATTTTCACCTTTGTTTAAAGTATAACTACTTATGTAAGAATAGAAACTGTGAAATATGGACAAACATATTCGCAGTTTCTACCTAATATACTTAAACTTTTATAATCCAAAGGAGGATTTTCCAAATGGCAAAAGCTAAATTCGACCGTTCAAAGCCACACGTTAACATTGGTACAATCGGACACGTTGACCATGGTAAAACTACTTTAACTGCTGCAATCACTTCTGTACTTGCAAAATCAGGTAAAGCAGAAGCTCGTGCATACGATCAAATCGACGGTGCTCCAGAAGAAAAAGAGCGTGGTATCACAATCTCTACTGCTCACGTTGAATATGAAACTGACGCACGTCACTACGCACACGTAGACTGCCCAGGACACGCTGACTATGTTAAAAACATGATCACTGGTGCTGCACAAATGGACGGCGGTATCTTAGTAGTATCTGCTACTGATGGTCCAATGCCACAAACTCGTGAGCACATCCTTCTTTCTCGTCAGGTAGGCGTACCTTACCTTGTTGTATTCATGAACAAGTGTGATATGGTTGATGACGAAGAACTTCTTGAATTAGTAGAAATGGAAATTCGTGACCTATTATCAGAATACGATTTCCCTGGCGATGACACTCCAGTTATCAAAGGTTCTGCTCTTAAAGCATTAGAAGGTGAAGCAGCTTGGGAAGAGAAAGTTCTTGAACTTATGACTGCTGTTGACGAATTCATCCCAACTCCAACTCGTGACACTGACAAGCCTTTCATGATGCCAGTTGAGGACGTATTCTCAATCACTGGTCGTGGAACTGTTGCTACAGGACGTGTTGAGCGTGGTGTAGTTAAAGTTGGTGACGTAGTTGAAATCGTAGGTTTCACTGAAGAGCCAAAATCTACTACTGTAACAGGTGTAGAAATGTTCCGTAAGCTTCTTGATTTCGCTGAAGCTGGTGACAACATCGGTGCACTTCTTCGTGGTGTAGCACGTGAAGATATCGAACGTGGTCAAGTATTGGCTAAACCAAAGTCAATCACTCCACACACAAAGTTTAAAGCACAAGTTTATGTATTATCAAAAGAAGAAGGTGGACGTCACACTCCATTCTTCACTAACTACCGCCCACAATTCTATTTCCGTACTTCTGACATTACTGGTATCTGTAATCTTCCAGAAGGCACTGAAATGGTAATGCCTGGTGACCATATCGAAATGACAGTTGAACTTATCGCTCCAATCGCGATCGAAGAAGGAACAAAGTTCTCTATCCGTGAAGGTGGACGTACTGTAGGTTCAGGTTCAATCACTACAATCACTGAGTAATTCTTAATAATGAAAGCAGATGGATGACGATCCATCTGCTTTTTTTGTGTCTTCTGATAGATATAGATCGAGTTTCTTCTATATAAATAGAATTGAATTTAAACTTTGAAAACTGTCCTGCTCCAACGCCTAGCGCCTCGGGTCAAATAACCTTCGGCAATAAAAGTAAAAAGGCGGACTTTTCTTGCCGAATTACATTTGCCTGGCTACAAAGGGCTAACGCCTTTTGTACGCATAAGTGCGACTAGGTCAAGTCTGCGCTCCGCTTGCCAATCGACCAGTCTTCTTTATCGGGGCTGACCAAGGCGTTTCCGCATTTCAAATTAGGATATTATTGGAGAATGATAATTTGTGTTGAAAAAGTATTTTTCAGCCGCTATAATAAGAAAAGTGTTCAGGACAGAAACATAAAGAAAAAAATCTTAATAGATGTTGCGTTTCTTTTATGTTTTATGTATAATAGACAATGTTGGTCTTTGACTGCGATGATGTGGAAGGTTGCTGACACACCCGGCCGCTTTGCCATGGCGAGTGTGTGAGGGAAATTTCCACTGAGAATGTCTATTTTTGAAAATAGGCGAATAAAGGAGGGAAAATAATGGCAAAACAAAAAATTCGTATCCGTTTAAAAGCGTATGATCACAGAATCCTTGATCAATCTGCAGAAAAAATCGTTGAAACAGCAAAACGTTCTGGTGCGGCTGTATCTGGTCCAATTCCGTTACCGACTGAAAAAACTATTTACACGATTCTTCGTGCGGTGCATAAGTACAAAGATTCACGTGAGCAATTCGAACAACGGACACATAAGCGTCTAATCGACATCGTTAACCCAACTCCACAAACTGTTGATGCGTTAATGCGTTTAGACTTACCATCTGGCGTCGATATTGAAATTAAACTTTAATCCAAATAAACAAACATTCTATAGGAGGTGTGACTTAAATGACCAAAGGAATCTTAGGAAGAAAGATTGGTATGACTCAAGTATTTGCTGAAAACGGCAACTTAATCCCTGTAACTGTGGTTGAGGTAGCTCCAAACGTAATTCTTCAAAAGAAATCAGTTGATAGCGACGGATATGTTGCGGTTCAAGTTGGTTTTGAAGACAAACGTGAAAAGTTAGCTAACAAACCTGAAAAAGGACATGTTGCTAAAGCAAACACTGCTCCTAAGCGCTTCATTCGCGAATTCCGCGGAGACGACTTAGCAGGATATGAAGTTGGTCAAGAAGTCAAAGTTGATATTTTCGCAGCAGGCGAAATCGTAGATGTAACAGGAATCTCAAAGGGTAAAGGTTTCCAAGGTGTAATTAAGCGCCACGGACAATCACGCGGCCCAATGGCTCACGGTTCTCGTTATCACCGTCGCCCTGGTTCAATGGGACCTGTTGCTCCAAACCGCGTATTCAAAGGTAAATTATTACCAGGACGCATGGGTGGAGATCAAGTTACTGTTCAAAACCTTGAAGTTATTAAAGTTGACGTTGAACGCAACTTACTTCTAATCAAAGGTAATGTTCCAGGCGCTAAAAAAGCATTACTAAAAATCAAAGGTGCAGTAAAAGCATAAATAGATTTTAAGAAAGGAGGAACAAAGGAATGCCTAAAGTAGCATTATTAAACCAAAACGGTTCACAAGTTGGTGAAATCGAACTTAATGAAGCAGTTTTTGGTATTGAGCCTAACCAACACGTATTATTTGAAGCAATTGTTATGCAAAGAGCTTCATTACGTCAAGGTACTCATAAAACAAAAATTCGTTCTGAAGTACGCGGCGGTGGTCGTAAACCATGGCGTCAAAAAGGAACTGGCCGTGCACGTCAAGGGTCAATTCGTTCTCCACAATGGCGCGGAGGTGGGATTGTATTCGGTCCAACACCACGCAGCTACAGCTATACATTACCTAAAAAGGTTCGTCGCTTAGCGATTAAATCTGCGTTATCTTCTAAAGTTCTAGAAGAAAACATTGTAGTATTAGAAAACTTAGCATTCGAAGCTCCAAAGACAAAGGACTTTAAAGCTGTATTAGCTGGTCTTTCTGTTGAGAAGAAAGCTTTGATTGTTACTGCTGACCTAGATGAGAACGTAGCACTTTCTGCTCGTAACATTCCTGGTGTAACAGTAGTAACAGCTAATGGAATTAACGTATTAGATGTTGTTAATCATGATCAATTAATCATGACTAAAGCAGCGGTTGAAAAAGTAGAGGAGGTGCTTGCATAATGGATGCACGCGATATCATTAAGCGCCCCGTTATCACTGAGCGTTCTACTGACCTAATGGCTGAAAAGAAATATACGTTCGAAGTTGATGTTAGAGCTAACAAAACACAAGTCAAAGATGCGATCAAAGAAATCTTCGGCGTTGAAGTTGAGAAAGTAAACATCATGAACTATAAAGGTAAATTCAAGCGTATGGGTAAATTCGGCGGATACACAAACAAACGTCGTAAGGCAATTGTAAAATTAACTGCTGACAGCAAAGAAATCGAATTCTTTGAAGCATAAGAACCTAACAAGAAGAGGAGGGAAAAAAAATGGCGATTAAAAAGTACAAACCTACCTCTAATGGTCGTCGCGGAATGACTACTTCTGATTTCGCAGAAATCACAACTAGCACTCCAGAGAAATCTCTATTAGCACCATTAACGAGAAAAGGCGGCCGTAATAACCAAGGTAAGTTAACTGTTCGTCATCAAGGTGGCGGCCATAAGCGTCAATATCGTATCATCGATTTCAAACGTAACAAAGATGGCATTCCAGGACGCGTTGCTACTATCGAGTACGATCCAAACCGTTCTGCAAATATTGCATTAATCAACTATGTGGATGGAGAAAAGCGTTATATCTTAGCTCCTAAAAATCTACAAGTTGGTATGGAAGTAATGTCAGGCCCTGAGGCTGATATTAAAGTGGGTAACGCTCTTCCATTAGCAAACATACCTGTTGGTACAGTTGTACACAACATTGAGTTAAAACCAGGTAAGGGTGGTCAGCTAGTTCGTTCTGCTGGTACATCTGCACAAGTACTTGGTAAAGAAGGTAAATATGTACTTGTACGTTTAACTTCTGGTGAAGTTCGTATGATCCTTGCTGAGTGCCGTGCTTCTATCGGTCAAGTAGGTAACGAACAACACGAACTTATTAACATTGGTAAAGCTGGTCGTTCTCGTTGGTTAGGCAAGCGCCCAACTGTACGTGGATCAGTAATGAACCCTAACGATCACCCACACGGTGGTGGTGAAGGACGTTCACCAATCGGACGTAAGTCACCAATGACTCCTTGGGGTAAACCAACTCTTGGTTACAAAACCCGTAAGAAGAAAAACAAATCAGATAAGTTTATTGTACGTCGTCGTAAAAAATAACGGGACTTTCCTACGGTTCAAAGATAGAACCGTAGAACAGTCACGAAGGGAGGTTCCTTCATGGGTCGCAGCTTGAAAAAAGGACCATTTGTTGATGATCATTTAATGGTTAAGGTCGAAAAGTTAAATGAAACTGAGAGTAAACAAGTTATTAAAACTTGGTCTCGCCGTTCTACGATCTTCCCACAATTTATCGGCCACACAATCGCAGTTTATGATGGTCGCAAACATGTGCCTGTTTATGTTACTGAAGACATGGTAGGACACAAGCTTGGAGAATTTGCTCCAACACGTGCTTACAAAGGCCATGGTAACGATGATAAGAAAACAAGACGTTAAGAGAGGAGGGCATCCAAATGCAAGCTAAAGCTGTTGCAAGAACAGTTCGTATTGCTCCTCGTAAAGCACGTTTAGTCGTTGATTTAATCCGAGGAAAGCAAGTTGGTGAAGCGGTGGCGATTTTAAATCTCACTCCTAAGGCTGCTTCTCCAATCGTAGAAAAAGTATTAAAATCAGCTATGGCAAATGCTGAGCACAACTACGAAATGGACGTTAATAACCTAGTTGTTACTCAAGCATTCGTTGATGAAGGACCGACACTAAAACGTTTCCGTCCTCGCGCTATGGGCCGTGCAAGCCAAATTAACAAACGCACAAGCCACATTACAATCGTTTTATCAGAAAAGAAGGAGGGATAAGCTGTGGGTCAAAAAGTAAATCCAGTCGGTTTGCGTATCGGAATCATCCGTGATTGGGAATCTAAATGGTACGCAGGTAAAGACTTCGCTACTCTTTTACACGAAGACCTTAAAATTCGTGAGTACATCACGAAGCGTTTAAAAGATGCTTCTGTTTCTAAAGTAGAAATCGAACGTGCTGCTAACCGTGTGAATGTTACAATCCATACAGCTAAACCTGGTATGGTTATCGGTAAAGGCGGTACTGAAGTTGAAGCACTTCGTAAAGCTTTAAATCAACTAACTGGCAAACGTGTTCATATCAACATTCTTGAAATTAAGAGAGCTGATCTTGATGCGAAACTAGTAGCTGAAAATATTGCTCGTCAATTAGAAAACCGTGTATCTTTCCGTCGTGCACAAAAGCAAGTTATTCAACGTGCTATGCGTGCTGGTGCGAAAGGTATCAAAACAATGGTATCTGGTCGTCTTGGCGGCGCTGATATCGCTCGTTCTGAACACTACAGCGAGGGAACTGTTCCACTTCATACTCTTCGCGCTGATATCGACTATGCTACAGCTGAAGCTGATACAACATATGGTAAGCTTGGCGTAAAAGTATGGATTTATAAGGGAGAAGTCCTTCCTACTAAGAAGAAAAATGCGGAAGGAGGCAAATAATCATGTTATTGCCAAAACGCGTAAAATATCGCCGTCAACACCGTGGTAACATGCGTGGTAACGCTAAAGGCGGTACTGAAGTAACTTTCGGTGAATACGGCCTACAAGCACTTGAAGCTTCTTGGATCACAAACCGTCAAATCGAAGCTGCTCGTATTGCGATGACACGTTACATGAAACGTGGCGGTAAAGTTTGGATTAAAATTTTCCCACACAAGCCTTACACTGCTAAGCCATTAGAAGTGCGGATGGGTTCCGGTAAAGGTGCTCCAGAAGGCTGGGTAGCTGTTGTTAAACCTGGAAAGATTATGTTCGAAATTGCTGGCGTTTCTGAAGAAATCGCACGTGAAGCACTTCGACTTGCAATGCACAAACTTCCTGTTAAATGTAAGTTTGTAAAACGAGAAGAAATTGGTGGTGAATCAAGTGAAAGCTAATGAACTACGTGACCTTACCACTGCTGAAATTGAACAAAAAGTAAAATCTTTAAAAGAAGAGCTTTTCAACCTTCGCTTTCAATTGGCGACAGGACAACTTGAAAACACAGCTCGTATTCGTGAAGTACGCAAATCGATTGCTCGCATGAAGACAGTTGTTCGTGAAAGAGAAATCAGCGTTAACAAGTAATGATTGAGAGGAGGTTCACACAATGAGTGAACGTAACCAACGCAAAGTTTACACAGGACGCGTAGTTTCTGACAAAATGGATAAGACTGTTACTGTTCTTGTCGAAACATATAAAAAGCATCCATTATACGGTAAACGCGTTAAGTACTCTAAAAAGTTAAAGGCTCATGATGAGCAAAACCAGGCTAAGACTGGCGATGTTGTTCGTATTATGGAAACTCGCCCACTTTCAGCTACAAAACGCTTCCGTTTAGTAGAAGTAGTAGAAAAAGCAGTAATTATTTAATGGTTCGGATTATGTTCATTCCGAAGGGAGGTTACACACATGATTCAACAAGAATCACGTTTAAAAGTTGCTGACAACTCTGGTGCTCGTGAAGTACTTACGATTAAAGTTCTTGGAGGTTCTGGTCGCAAAACTGCTGGTATTGGTGATGTGATCGTATGTACAGTAAAACAAGCAACACCTGGTGGCGTTGTTAAAAAAGGTGATGTTGTTAAAGCTGTTATTGTACGTACAAAGAGCGGTGCTCGCCGTAATGATGGTTCTTACATTCGTTTTGATGAAAACGCATGTGTAATTATCAAAGACGACAAAAGCCCACGTGGAACTCGTATCTTCGGACCAGTTGCCCGTGAACTTCGCGATAACAACTTTATGAAAATTGTTTCTTTAGCTCCAGAAGTATTATAATTTCAAATTTAATTGCCTTTAAGGAGGTGCGCACAGATGCATGTAAAAAAAGGTGATAAAGTAAGAGTCATCTCTGGTAAGGATAAAGGCAAAACAGGAGTAATCCTAGCTGCTTATCCTAAAGAAAGCCGTGTACTAGTTGAAGGTGTTAACATTGTTAAAAAACACGCTAAGCCTTCTCAAGTGAATCCACAAGGCGGAATTATCAGTTTTGAGGCTCCTATTCATGTATCAAACGTAATGCCTATCGATCCTAAATCAGGTAACCCAACTCGTGTAGGTTACACTGCGGTTGATGGCAAAAAAGTACGCGTAGCAAAATCCGGTGAAGTTTTAGATAAATAGTTTAAATTTTAGAAGGGAGGTACAATAAGTGAACCGCCTAAAAGAAAAATTTGTTAAAGAAGTTACTCCTGCTCTTATGAGCAAGTTCAACTATAAATCAGTTATGGAAGTTCCTAGACTTGAAAAAATCGTTGTGAATATGGGTGTTGGTGACGCAGTAGCGAACGCTAAATCTCTTGATAATGCAGTTGAAGAACTTGCAACTATCACAGGTCAAAAACCATTAGTAACTCGTGCGAAAAAGTCTATCGCTGGCTTCCGTCTTCGTGAAGGTATGCCAATCGGTGCAAAAGTTACTCTTCGCGGTGAGCGCATGTACGAATTCTTGGATAAATTAGTTTCCGTTTCTTTACCTCGTGTACGTGACTTCCGTGGAGTTTCTAAAAAAGCTTTCGATGGTCGCGGTAACTATACACTGGGAATTAAAGAACAATTAATCTTCCCTGAAATTGATTACGATAAAGTAACCAAAGTTCGTGGTATGGATATCGTTATCGTAACGACTGCTAACACTGATGAAGAATCTCGTGAACTTTTAACTCAATTTGGAATGCCATTCCAAAAGTAATCGTTAAATAATGGAGGCGAAAACGTGGCTAAAAAGTCAATGATTGCGAAACAAAAGCGCACGCCTAAATATGCAGTACAAGAGTATACACGCTGCGAACGTTGTGGCCGTCCACACTCTGTATACCGTAAATTTAAGCTTTGTCGTATTTGTTTCCGCGAATTAGCGTACAAAGGACAAATTCCTGGTGTTAAAAAAGCTAGCTGGTAAAACCCAAGTCTGGGAAGGAGGTAAAAATAATGGTCATGACAGATCCAATTGCTGATATGCTTACTCGCATTCGTAATGCGAACATGGTACGTCACGAAAAGTTAGAAGTGCCTGCTTCTAATCTAAAAAAAGAAATTGCTGAAATTTTAAAGCGCGAAGGTTTCGTACGTGACGTCGAATTTATCGAAGATAACAAACAAGGTATTATCCGTATCTTCTTAAAATACGGTGCAAATAATGAACGTGTTATTACTGGTCTTAAGCGCATAAGCAAGCCTGGACTTCGAGTTTACGCTAAATCAAATGAGGTACCACGCGTTCTTAACGGTCTTGGTATCGCTTTAGTATCAACATCACAAGGTGTTATTACAGATAAAGAAGCTCGTGCAAAACAAGTCGGCGGAGAAGTATTAGCTTACGTTTGGTAATCGAGTTTTTGAATGAATGGAGGTGCACTAAATGTCTCGCGTAGGAAAAAAACCAATTGAAATTCCAGCAGGTGTTACTGTTACTTTAAACGGTAGTACAGTAACTGTTAAAGGACCTAAAGGCGAATTAACTCGTACTTTTAATCCTGATATCACAATCAACGTTGAAGAGAACGTTGTAACGATCGCTCGTCCATCTGACGTGAAAGAACACCGCGCGTTGCACGGTACAACTCGTGCAGTGATTGCGAACATGGTTGAAGGTGTTTCCAACGGATTTACAAGAAACCTTGAGTTAATCGGGGTTGGATATCGTGCTCAAAAGCAAGGTAACAAGCTTGTATTAAACGTAGGTTATTCACACCCAGTTGAAATTGAACCTGAAGCTGGCCTTGAAATCGAAGTACCTGCTAATACAAAAGTTATTGTAAAGGGTACTGATAAAGAACGTGTTGGTGCATTAGCTGCCAATATCCGCGGAGTACGTCCTCCAGAGCCTTATAAAGGTAAAGGAATCCGTTACGAAGGCGAAAACGTTCGTCGTAAAGAAGGTAAAACAGGTAAGTAATGCCGCATAGGTAAACGAAAGGAGTGACGTAAATGATTACGAAGCAAGATAAAAACGCTACTCGCAAGAAAAGACATGCTCGTGTTCGTGCGAAACTTAGCGGTACTTCTGCTCGTCCACGTCTAAACGTGTTTCGTTCAAATAAGCATATTTATGCTCAATTAATCGATGACATGGCTGGAGTAACTTTAGCAAGTGCTTCTACTAAAGAAAAAGATTTCGGTCTTGAATCTACTAGTAACGTTGAAGCTGCACAAAAGATCGGTGAATTAGTCGCTAAACGTGCGGTAGAAAAAGGTATCACTTCAATTGTCTTTGACCGTGGCGGATACCTATACCATGGACGTATTAAAGCATTAGCTGATGCTGCCCGTGAAAACGGCTTACAATTCTAAAAGACAAAGGAGGGACACAAAAAGATGCGTCGTATTGATCCAAACAAACTTGAACTAGAAGAACGCGTAGTCACGGTTAACCGTGTTGCGAAAGTTGTTAAAGGTGGACGTCGTTTCCGCTTCACAGCCCTTGTTGTTGTAGGCGATAAAAACGGTCACGTTGGTTTCGGTACTGGTAAAGCACAAGAAGTACCTGATGCTATTCGTAAAGCCATCGAAGATGCAAAGAAAAACTTAATCGAAGTACCTATGGTCGGAACAACCATTCCTCACCAAGTAATTGGTCGCTTTGGTGCTGGTGAAATCCTTCTAAAACCTGCTTCTGAAGGTACAGGAGTTATCGCTGGTGGTCCGGTTCGTGCCGTTCTTGAATTAGGTGGAGTTGCTGATATCCTTTCTAAATCATTAGGAACTAACACACCGATCAACATGGTTCGTGCAACTATTGACGGTTTAACACAATTAAAACGCGCTGAAGACGTAGCTAAATTACGTGGTAAATCAGTAGAAGAACTGTTAGGATAAGGAGGGAAATCAAATGGCGAATAAACTTTTAATTACCCTCAACCGTAGTGTAATTGGTCGCCCTGAGGACCAACGCGCGACAGTTACTGCATTAGGTTTACGTAAATTAAATCAAACAGTTGAGCATCAAGATAACGCTGCGATTCGCGGTATGGTTAACAAAGTTGCTCACCTTGTAACAGTTAAAGAACAATAATTGATTCTTTTCTTTCATAAGGAGGTGCCAATATGAAACTTCATGAATTAAAACCTGCCGAAGGTTCTCGTAAAGAGCGTAAACGTTTAGGACGTGGTATCGGTTCTGGTCAAGGTAAGACCGCGGGTAAAGGTCATAAAGGACAAAATGCTCGTTCAGGCGGTGGTGTACGTTTAGGTTTTGAAGGTGGTCAAACACCTTTATTCCGTCGTTTACCAAAACGCGGATTTACAAATGTCAGCCGCAAAGAATATGCCGTTGTCAATCTTGATGCATTAAATCGCTTTGAAGAAGGTACAGAAGTTACTCCAGAACTTCTTATCGAAACAGGCGTTGTAAGTAACGAAAAAGCAGGAATCAAGATTCTTGCTAAAGGGAACGTAGAGAAAAAGTTGACTGTAAAAGCTCACAAATTCTCCTCTGCTGCTAAGGAAGCGATCGAAGCTGCTGGTGGAACTACTGAGGTGATCTAATGTTCCAGACAATCTCCAATTTTATGCGCGTGGGTGATATACGACGTAAGATCTTATTCACCCTCTTAATGCTAGTCGTCTTTCGACTAGGTACATTTATTCCTGTACCGAATGTTAATGCTGATGTACTTGCTAGTCAGGATAAGCTTAGTGTTTTCGGTATTTTAAATACCTTTGGCGGTGGAGCATTAAAACAATTTTCCATCTTTGCAATGGGTATTATGCCGTATATCACAGCTTCTATTATCATTCAGTTGTTACAAATGGACGTTGTTCCTAAATTTACGGAATGGTCCAAGCAAGGTGAATCTGGGCGTCGGAAGATTGCTCAATTCACTCGCTATTTCACTGTTGTGCTTGGATTTATCCAAGCATTAGGTATGTCATACGGCTTTAATAACTTAGCAAGTGGCCGTTTGATTGAAAGTCCTGGAATTGGCACGTATCTACTGATTGCCGTTACACTTACTGCTGGAACATCTTTCTTGATGTGGTTAGGTGAGCAGATCACTGAAAAGGGTGTTGGAAATGGAATTTCCATTATCATCTTTGCAGGGATCGTAGCTGGTATGCCTTCAACCATTAACCAAATTTATGTTCAGCAATTTGAAAATGCAGGAGATGCCTTATTTATACGTATTGTAACTGTTGTATTAATAGTACTCGCTATTATTGCAATTGTTGTTGGTGTTATTTTCATCCAACAAGCCAATCGTAAAATTCCGATTCAATATGCAAAACGTGTTGTTGCAGGAAAGAATCCTGTTGGAGGACAGTCAACACACATGCCGTTAAAAGTTAACGCTGCTGGTGTTATCCCTGTCATCTTCGCAGTTTCATTCATTGTAACACCAAGAACAGTTGCGTCATTTTTTCCAACAAATGATGTAACGCTTTGGATTAACAGAAACCTAGATTATTCTCATCCAATTGGGATGACGCTATATGCAGTATTAATAATCGCGTTCACTTATTTCTATGCTTTTATCCAAGTTAACCCTGAACAAGCAGCGGAAAACTTACAGAAGCAAAGCGGCTACATCCCAGGAATCCGTCCTGGTAAGAGCACGCAGGAATACTTAACTCGCGTTTTATATCGATTAACTTTTGTTGGTGCAATCTTCCTAACCATCATTGCAGTACTTCCAACTATTTTTATTAAAATAGCGAACTTACCGCAATCGGCGCAAATTGGAGGAACTAGTCTTTTGATCGTTGTCGGCGTTGCGCTTGACACGTACAAACAGCTTGAAGCTCAACTGGTTAAACGTCATTATAAAGGATTTATAAAGTAATGGTTTTGGGGACTAATGTTCCCTAAAACCTATTTATAGCACGAGGGGGAACACGTGTGAATTTAGTTTTAATGGGGCTACCTGGTGCAGGTAAAGGTACTCAAGCTGAACGAATCGTCGAAAAATACGGCATCCCTCATATCTCTACTGGAGATATGTTCCGTGCAGCGATGAAAGAAGGAACCGAACTAGGGTTACAAGCAAAATCTTTCATGGACAAAGGCGAACTTGTTCCTGATGAAGTAACAATCGGCATTGTACGTGAACGTTTAAGTAAAGATGACTGTCAAAAGGGATTTTTACTAGACGGCTTTCCTAGGACTGTACCACAAGCAGAAGCGTTAGAGAATCTATTAGCTGATCTAACTAAAAAGATTGACTACGTGATTAATATCGACGTTGATAAAAATATTTTAATGGATCGTTTGACTGGAAGACGGATTTGCAAGGACTGTGGCTCTACTTATCATTTAGTCTTTAATCCTCCTGCAAAAGAGGGTGTCTGCGACCGCTGCGGCGGGGAGCTGTACCAAAGAGCAGATGATAATGCAGAAACAGTTCAAAATCGCTTAGACGTTAACATCGAGCAATCTGCACCATTATTAGCTTTTTATGAGGATAAGGGTTATTTACGCACAATTGATGGTCAACAAGATATTAGTAAGGTACTTATTGATATCGAGGAATTACTTGGGGGCTTAGCTGAATGATCATTTGTAAAACCCCTAAGGAAATTGAGATCATGCGGGAAGCTGGTCGAATAGTTGCTTTGACTCATCAGGAGTTAAAGAAACATATCGCTCCAGGTATGACAACGCGTGAATTGGACAGAATTGCTGAAGAGTTTATCCGCAGCAAGGATGCTATTCCTTCGTTTAAAGGGTATAATGGTTTTCGCGGCAGTATTTGTACAAGTGTGAACAATGAACTTGTTCATGGAATTCCTGGGGACCGCGTCCTTCATGAGGGCGATATCATTAGTATCGATATCGGTGCTAAATATAATGGTTATCATGGTGATTCAGCTTGGACCTATGCTGTAGGTAAGATTGATGAAAATTCGCAACGTCTACTCGACGTAACAGAGGAATCACTTTATCAAGGCTTGAAGGAAGCTAAACCGGGCGAGCGACTCTCGAACATCTCCCATGCGATACAAAAGTATGTGGAAGCAAATGGCCTTTCTATTGTACGTGAGTATGTAGGGCACGGAGTAGGGCAAGACTTACATGAGGATCCAGATATTCCTCATTTTGGTCCACCAAACAAAGGTCCTGTATTAAAGCCTGGTATGGTCCTTGCAATTGAACCGATGGTGAATGCCGGAAGCCGGTATGTAAAAACATTGGCTGACGATTGGACGGTTGTTACAGTGGATGGAAAATTTTGTGCACATTTCGAGCACACGATCGCGATCACTGAAACAGGTTTTGAAATATTAACTAAAATTTAGTATTTTATTACTAGACCCATTCTAATCCGAAATATTTGTAATTTGTAATAGTTACTAGAGGACAGAATGCTACTCATTATGTTAAAATTGTAAGGTTGCAGGATTACGTATGAAGAATTGACCCAATGCGCCCTACTATGTATTGGCGAACGCTATTCTGAATAGAGAAGGGAGACGAGACCGATGGCCAAAGATGATGTAATTGAAATTGAAGGTAAAGTAATTGAAACTTTGCCAAATGCAATGTTTAAGGTAGAATTAGAAAATGGTCATACTGTGCTAGCTCATGTTTCTGGCAAAATTCGAATGCACTTCATTCGAATCCTTCCGGGTGACAAGGTGACTGTTGAGCTTTCTCCATATGACTTAACACGCGGAAGAATTACTTACCGCTTTAAATAATCAGCTTGCACTCCGTACCATTAAGGAGGTTAGGATAATGAAAGTAAGACCATCTGTTAAACCGATCTGCGAAAAGTGCAAAGTTATCCGTAGACGCGGAAAAGTTATGGTTATCTGTGAAAACCCTAAACATAAACAAAAACAAGGTTAATCTGAAGGAGGTGCGCTAAAATATGGCACGTATTGCTGGTGTAGATATTCCACGTGAAAAGCGTGTAGTTATCTCTTTAACTTACATTTATGGTATTGGTAAAAATACTGCACAAAAAGTATTAGCAGATGCAGGTGTTTCTGAAAATACTCGTGTGCGTGATTTAACAGAAGACGAATTAAACAAAATCCGTGACATCATCGACAAATTAAAAGTTGAAGGTGATCTTCGCCGTGAAATTTCTCTTAACATTAAGCGTTTAATGGAAATCGGCTGCTACCGCGGATTACGTCATCGTCGTGGTTTACCGGTTCGTGGACAAAATACGAAAAACAACGCTCGTACACGCAAAGGTCCTCGTAAGACTGTTGCGAACAAGAAGAAGTAATCGGCAAAGGAGGTTATTTAAATGGCACGTAAAACTAATACACGTAAACGTCGTGTTAAAAAGAATATTGAATCTGGGATCGCTCATATCCGTTCAACTTTTAACAATACGATCGTAACTATCACTGATGTTCATGGTAATGCAATTTCATGGTCAAGTGCTGGTGCTCTTGGATTTAAAGGTTCTCGTAAATCTACTCCATTCGCAGCGCAAATGGCAGCTGAAACTGCAGCAAAGACATCTATCGAACATGGTATGAAAACTTTAGAAGTTACAGTTAAAGGACCTGGTGCAGGCCGTGAAGCTGCTATCCGTGCACTTCAAGCTGCTGGTCTTGAAGTAACTGCAATCAAAGACGTTACACCTGTTCCTCATAATGGATGCCGTCCACCAAAACGCCGTCGTGTCTAATTTTTCTGTATAGAAGTTGTATCAAGCGTCTATAATGGATATGATACTAATTTTTTGAAGTTCATACAGAGAATTTATTCCAGTTGTTGTGCACAAAACGGGAACGTATACATGGGGGAATTTCAATTAGTAAATAAAACTAGTTGAGGTTTCGACGTTTTGAAGGAGGGTTATTTGATGATCGAAATAGAAAAACCAAAAATCGAAACGGTTGAGATCAACGATGATGCCAAGTACGGGAAGTTCGTCGTAGAGCCACTTGAGCGTGGATATGGTACCACTTTGGGTAACTCCTTACGTCGTATCCTATTATCTTCACTCCCAGGTGCCGCTGTTACATCGATTCAGGTCGATGGGGTACTTCATGAGTTCTCAACAATTGAAGGCGTCGTAGAGGATGTAACATCCATCATTTTAAACATTAAGAAATTAGCTTTAAAAATCTACTCTGACGAAGAAAAAACACTTGAGATTGATGTTCAGGGTGAAGGACCTGTTAAAGCTAGCAATATCACTCATGATAGTGATGTTGAAATCTTAAATCCAGACCTTCATATTGCTACATTAGCTTCAAATGGTCATCTTCGCATGCGCTTAACTGCAAGACGCGGTCGTGGTTATACACCGGCTGAACTGAACAAGAGAGAAGATCAGCCAATTGGTGTGATTCCAATTGACTCAATCTTTACACCAGTTTCTCGTGTGTCCTATCAGGTAGAAAATACCCGCGTAGGTCAAATGACAAATTTTGATAAGCTAACGCTAGATGTTTGGACAGATGGAAGCACTGGGCCAAAAGAAGCGATTGCTCTTGGTTCGAAAATTTTGACCGAGCATTTGAACATTTTCGTTGGGTTAACTGATGAAGCTCAAAATGCTGAAATCATGATTGAAAAAGAAGAAGATCAAAAAGAAAAAGTTCTTGAAATGACTATTGAAGAACTAGACCTTTCTGTTCGTTCTTATAACTGCTTAAAGCGTGCTGGAATCAACACTGTTCAGGAATTAGCTAATAAGACTGAAGAAGATATGATGAAGGTTCGTAACTTAGGCCGCAAATCACTCGAAGAAGTGAAGGCGAAACTAGAAGAGCTTGGATTAGGCTTGCGTAAGGACGACTAGTTCAAACGCTGCTTACGATCCGCTTAATGACTTCAACAAAGGAGGGAACCCTTCATGGCATACAGAAAGTTAGGACGCACAAGTGCACAGCGTAAAGCTATGCTACGTGATTTAACTACAGATTTAATTATCAACGAGCGCATCGAAACAACAGAAACTCGCGCGAAAGAACTTCGTGTGACTGTTGAAAAGATGATCACTTTAGGTAAACGCGGCGATTTACATGCTCGTCGTCAAGCTGCTTCTTACGTTCGTAATGAAGTTGCTAATGCTGAAAATGGTCAAGATGCTGTTCAAAAACTTTTCGCTGATATCGCTCCACGTTATCAAGAGCGTCAAGGTGGATATACTCGTATTATGAAACTTGGACCTCGCCGCGGTGACGGTGCACCAATGGTTATTATCGAGTTAGTTTAATACCTTTTAACAGACAACAAGGGCGCTGGACAGTTTACAAACAAACTTGTTCTTTGCCCTTTTTCTGTAAGAGAATATATTGTTCAACCCAAGCCAAGCGAGTGTTATGATGAGCGTGACTCCTACGTGTAGGAGCATGAAGGGTTTAATACACCTGGGATTGAAAACGATTCATATTCACTTTTGTTTTCTTTTTCACGTCTCGTCTAGCTCATGCACCTCCTCCCATTTCTTTATCGAAATTCCTTTTTTGCAGCCGTAGTAATTGCTGCCCGGGGACGAGGTGCAGGCTTTTTTTATATGTAAAAATATTGTCTTAGTAGAGCTTAGTTTAGTATGTTAGTCGAGAGGAGGAATTACAATGAATGAATCAATTGTTTCACTTAAGGGAGTTTCCTTTCAATATGAAGGACAAGAACGCTACGCACTTAATAATGTTACATTCGATATCTATGAAGGTGAATGGCTGGCCATCGTCGGTCATAATGGCTCAGGTAAGTCTACTATGGCAAAGCTCCTTAATGGGTTACAATTCCCACAAGAGGGCGAGATCACGGTATGCGGCATAGGTTTGAATGAAGAAACGATTTGGGATGTCCGTAAAAAATTAGGGATGGTATTTCAAAATCCCGATAACCAATTTGTTGGTACAACTGTACAGGATGATGTGGCTTTTGGTCTAGAAAATCATGGCATACCTAGAGATGAAATGGTCCAACGTGTGGAAGATTCATTGAAGAAAGTGAAAATGGATAAATTTCTATATCAAGAGCCCCACCATCTTTCAGGTGGACAGAAGCAGCGTGTAGCGATTGCTGGCATATTTGCCTTAAGACCTTCTATTATTATTCTAGATGAGGCTACCTCCATGCTTGATCCAAGAGGTCGTGAGGAGGTTTTAGAGACGGTTAGAGTATTAAAAGAAGAAAAGTCTTTAACTGTTATTTCTATAACCCATGACCTAGAAGAGGCAGCAAAAGCAGATCGCATTATTGTTATGAATAAAGGTGAGGTCTTTCGTGAAGGCGTACCTGAAGAGATTTTTTCAATGGACGAGCAGTTGATTCAATTAGGATTGGATATTCCTTTCTCGGTTAAAATGAGCAAAGCTTTTCGTCAAAAAGGGATTGACCTATCCAAGCATTATTTATCGGAAGAAGAGTTGGTGACAGAGCTATGGACATCTCGCTTAAACATATAGAATACCGTTATCAAGCAAACACTCCTTTTGAACATCTAGCGATTGAGGATGTATCTATCGATATTCCATCGGGAACATACTTGGCAATAATCGGTCATACTGGTTCTGGCAAGTCAACGGTTCTACAGCACTTAAATGCCATTTTACAACCAACTAATGGAACGGTTAAGATTGGGGAACATGAAATTAGAGCACAGCAAAAAAATAAGAATTTAAAACAAGTACGGCAAAAGGTAGGCATCGTTTTTCAATTTCCGGAACATCAGCTTTTTGAAGAAACAGTAGAAAAGGATATTATTTTTGGCCCGCTTAATTTTGGTGTTTCTGAAACTGAGGCAAAAAAGCGGGCGCGCCTTGCCTTGAAACAGGTAGGACTTGGGGAAGAGGTATTAGAAAAATCTCCATTTGATCTATCTGGTGGACAAATGCGTCGAGTCGCGATCGCTGGTGTGTTGGCCATGGAACCAGATGTTATTGTGCTAGATGAACCTACCGCAGGACTTGACCCACGCGGCCGGAAAGAAATTATGGATATGTTTTATACACTTCACGAGGAAAGAAATCTATCCACTATTTTAGTTACACATAGTATGGAAGATGCGGCTAGATATGCAGACCAGATTGTCATCATGCAACAAGGGAAAGTAGTAAATAAAGGAACACCAGAAGAAATCTTCTCTGCGCCTGCCCAGTTGGTACAAATGGGATTAGATGTTCCAGAAGTGGTTCGTTTCCAGCTAAAGCTTGAAGAGAAGATGGGTATTAAACTCGATAAAATGTATTTATCAATAGATGAGTTGTCAGAAGCAGTTACTGAAGCGTTAAAAAGAGGTGTCCGCTCATGATGGAGAAAATGATTTTTGGCCGCTATGTTCCTGCTGATTCTCTTATCCACAAAATGGACCCTCGATCTAAATTACTGGTTATCTTTTTATTTGTATGTGTTATCTTCTTAGCAAATAATGCAGTTACTTATGCACTTATAGGGATTTATACCTTTTTCATGCTTGGTTTGGCCCGTATTCCTGTTCGTTTCTTATATATTGGGCTGAAACCAGTTCTATGGCTTGTGCTCTTTACCTTAGCCTTACAATTGTTCTTTACGAAACAAGGTGACCTTTTGTATCATTGGGGACCGATTAAAATATACGAAGAAGGTGTCAGACAGGGGATCTTTATTTCTTTACGCTTCTTCTTCTTAATTTTAATGACTTCGTTGTTGACTTTAACAACCACTCCTATTGAAATTACAGATGGACTAGAAACTCTTTTACATCCATTAAAAAAGGTACATTTTCCTGTCCATGAAATGGCTTTAATGATGTCTATTTCCTTACGTTTCATCCCAACATTAATGCAGGAAACAGACAAAATCATGAAGGCTCAAATGGCCCGTGGCGTTGAGTTTTCAAGTGGGCCTTTTATGGAGCGGATTAAGGCAGTCATCCCGCTTCTTATTCCGTTGTTTGTCAGCGCCTTTAAACGTGCTGAAGAACTGGCTATAGCGATGGAAGCAAGAGGATATCGCGGTGGCGAAGGAAGAACAAAATACAGGCAGCTGGATTGGCAATTGGGCGATTCATTGCAATTAGTACTCTTAGGTGTTTTAACCATCTTTTTAATCTTATTACGTTCATAATGGAGCGAAACCATGCAAAGATACAAATGCATTATATCCTATGATGGCTCGGGTTTCTCCGGGTATCAAGTACAACCAAATAAGAGGACTGTACAACGAGAAATAGAAGCTGTCTTAGCAAAAATGCATAAGGGCACCTCTGTGAAGGTTGCAGGCTCTGGACGAACAGATGCAGGCGTTCATGCCAAGGGACAGGTAATTCATTTTGATTCTCCCTTGCCTATTGCTGAGGATCGTTGGGAAATCGCACTAAATTCGATGCTGCCGCAGGATATTTCAATTCTTTCGGTTAAAAAAGTGAACGACGGTTTTCATTCCCGGTTTGATGCGATAGGGAAAGAGTATCGCTATGTGCTGCACTTATCTTCAAAAAGGGATCCTTTTCAGAGGGTCTTTGCCTATCGGTACCCCTATCGTCTCAATTTAGAAGCTATGAGGAAAGCAAGTAAATATATCCTTGGCACCCATGACTTTACTAGCTTTTGTTCTGCAAGAACAGAAGTAGCAGATAAAATACGAACCGTTAAAGCAATTGATTTTTTGCTGGAAGATGACCAGCTTACGATTCGCTTTGTCGGAAACGGTTTTTTGTATAATATGGTTCGTATTTTGGTAGGTACTTTGCTTGAAGTAGGGGCAAGTGAACGAGACCCTGAAGACATCCCTGCGATTCTAGAAAAAAAAGATCGCCGCCTGGCAGGAAAAACGGCTCCAGCGCACGGACTTTACCTATGGGAGGTTTTTTATTAATAACTTTTTAATAAAACAACCCAACCAGGTGTAACATCCCCTTGACATATAGACCTAAAGTATTTATTATATTATATGTGTGTGTTTTTAATCCCACGATTAAGCCCCGGAAAGTCTTCATCGTGATTGAAAATATATGAATTAGAAAACTTAAGCGCACAAGGGCATTAGTGTTGATTCCCGGAACAGAATAAACATTAACTGCTTTATGAAGGTGCGAAAAAATAATCTTTAATGGATTTAAATTAGGAGGGAAACTCATGCGTACAACGTTTATGGCAAATGCCAACAATATCGAGCGTAAATGGTACGTGATTGATGCTGAGGGCAAAACTCTTGGACGTCTTGCTTCTGAAGTAGCATCAATTCTACGTGGTAAAAACAAACCAACTTTTACACCACATGTTGACACTGGTGATAATGTAATCATTCTTAATGCATCTAAAGTAGAACTAACAGGAAAGAAATTAACTGACAAGATTTACTACCGTCACAGCATGCATCCTGGTGGTTTAAAGCAAAGAACTGCTCTTGAAATGCGTACAAACTATGCTGAGAAAATGATCGAGCTTGCTGTTAAAGGTATGCTTCCAAAGAATTCTCTTGGCCGTCAAATAATTAAAAAATTACACGTATATGCTGGTAGCGAACATCCGCACCAAGCACAAAAACCTGAAGTTTACGAACTTCGCGGATAATTTAAAGGGAGGGAATTAACTTGGCACAAGTTCAATATATCGGTACTGGTCGCCGTAAGAGCTCAGTCGCACGTGTGCGTCTAGTTCCAGGCACAGGTAAAATTGTAGTTAACGGTCGTGAAATCGAAGATTATATCCCATTTGAAGCTTTACGTGTTGTTGTAAGACAACCATTAGTAGCTACTGAAACTGTAGGCAGCTATGATGTTCTTGTAAACGTAAGCGGCGGTGGATACACTGGTCAAGCTGGCGCAATCCGCCACGGTATTGCTCGCGCATTACTTCAAGCTGACCCTGAGTTCCGTCCAACATTAAAGCGCGCAGGTTTATTAACTCGTGATGCACGTATGAAAGAGCGTAAGAAATACGGTCTTAAAGGTGCTCGTCGTGCGCCTCAGTTCTCAAAACGTTAATTTTTGCGAACACTCAAAGACTCTCAACCATTTGGCTGGGAGTCTTTTTTATTGGTTGTGTTAAAGATCAGTGTTGCCTTTACACCCTGTTGATTGGAGCGGAAGGCACGAAGACTCCTGTGGGAGTATGGTTCAGGGGAGACCCCGCAGACGCTTTTCTCCGAGGAGGCTCGCCGAAACCCCTCTCTTTTTTTGTATTGCGTATCGCTAGGTGATATGACCCTTGCAAATACATTTAAAAACGTTCATATTTAATAAAAAGGAGGTGCGATATGCGACGTGATATACAACCTAATGAACAAGCTTTCTCTTCCAAAGAAGTGGCAGAAAAATTAGGAATTGCAACACCCACTGTTCGAAAGTATGGCCAAATCTTAGAGCGAAATGGATATGAGTTTTTGAAAGATGGAGATCGGCGTATTTTTGTACAATCTGACATCGAAGCTCTTATAGCATTACGCGATACGGACAAGCCCCTAGACGAAACGGCTAAAGACATAGTATATAAACAAAAAGAATGTTTAGAAGGACTCAATGAAACTGAGATTGCTATATCCGGTACATATGGTAATTTACCCCAAGACCCCAAACAATTGGAAGAGATCTTAATGATTTTAGCCAATGAACTCGCAGCCACACGTGAAATAAATGTTCAACTGACAAACGATATGTCTCAGCTTAAAACACAGATTTCCCGGCTCCAGCAAGATCACCATGTTATAAGTTCTAATATTGGAAATTCTGCACAAAAAACTCATGCTAAAATTGAGAAATTAACTGAACAACAAATAACCCATTACGAAACATTGTTGCAACAGGAGCAACAAATAAGCGATTTCTTACAAAAGGAAATACAAAATATGCGGGACGAACAGAAAAAAGAATGGATTTCACAAAATGGTTTTAATAAACGTTTAGAAGAAGCGATACAACAGCCTAAAGAAAAATGGGCGTGGCTTTTCTCCATATTCGGAAAATAATATGCCTGTTAAAGGCTTTTTTTTGTTCGTATCGCCGGGCGATATAACATTCAAATAAATCCCCAGAGCTATCTTCTTTAATAGAAAAAGAAGTCGATATGCGAGATGATATTTAACCTAGCGCATCAACTGTTTTTCCAATTTTTAACAAATTCCCGGGAAATATCGACAAATTCCGAATAGATGTCGACAAATAAAACAAATTGAGGTCAAGCTTGCGTTAGAAGGCTACGACCTTTGGAGTCAGGAATTCGTTGAATTAAAAGTAGAACTGGCTCCTTATCAATTCAAGTGGATTAAAAAATAAATGATTTTCCCCTGAATGTTTAAAGACTCTCAACCAATTTGGTTGGGAGTCTTTTTTATTATGTTTAAAAACCTTTTGACAAACAAAGAATGGCGGGGTATATTATTTACACATATACTTTAACGCTTAAAAGCGTTTTAGTGATATAGTGAATAACACGCCTACAGTTTTAGTAGAAATGTCATGAGCAGCAAATAGAGACCAGATGGAGGGTGAAAATCTGGGCAGTGACCATTTTGAAGTACAGCTGTTATATACGGGCATACTTTTTAAGAGGGCAAGGTGTACAAGATTTAACCTTGCCAATTAGGGTGGTAACGCGGAGTCCTTTCGTCCCTAGACGGAGGGGCCTTTTTGCGTTCATTTATATATTTACTAGGAGGAAATTTTCTATGGAACCAGAACAAAAAGTATTAACCATCAAACCAGCTGAAGCCATGTTGATTATAGCGGCTTTAATGGGGCTGGTTGGGTATTTGATCATTAGCCTTCAGGTGGTCCCGCACCTAGCGATAATTTCAGGCATAGCTCTATTACTGGGATATGGCGTATTTAAAAAAATAAGCTTTAAAGATTTGGAAGAAGCCATGGTTAATGGAGCTAAATCAGGCATCGCAGCTGTTATGATTTTCTTTTTTATTGGGATGCTGATAAGCAGTTGGATGGCCAGCGGTACCATTCCAACATTTATTTATATTGCGGTTGACTTAGTATCAGGGAGATTTTACTATGCCATTGTTTTTGTCGTAACTTCCATTATAGGTCTCAGTATAGGTAGCTCTTTAACCACTGCTGCAACAGTAGGAGTCGCTTTTGTTTCTGCAAGCACTGCACTAGGAATTTCGCCTGTGATCACGGCAGGGGCAGTAGTATCAGGTGCATTCTTCGGTGATAAAATGTCACCTTTATCCGATACAACAAACCTTGCATCCAGTGTTGCAGGAGCTGATCTATTTGAACATATAAAAAATATGGCATGGACGACCATCCCTGCTTTTATTCTTTCATTATTAGTGTATCTGGTTCTATCTCCAACGGAAACAGCAAGGAGCATTCAACAAATTACAGTTATTAAGAATACTTTACTAGATATGAGCCTAGTGCACTGGTATTCACTATTACCATTCATAATCCTTGCCATTTTGGCTGCTAAAAAGGTCCCTGCCATTGCAACGCTTTCCGCGGGCATTTTATCAGCTCTTATTATCTCGTTGTGGATTAAGGGAGGATTGGGCGGTAAAGGATTTTTAGACCTGCTTTACTCTGGTTACAAATCTGAAAGTGGGATAAAGGAAGTTGATTCAATTCTGACACGGGGCGGAATGGAAAGTATGATGTTTAGCATATCAGTTATTCTGCTTGCACTGAGTATGGGAGGCCTGCTGTTCAGATTAGGAATTATACCAGCGGTTTTATCCATGATCAATTCCCTATTAAACCGTGTGTCCATATTGATCAGTGCAACGGCCGGAATGGCGATTGCAGTAAATTTTATCCTTGGTGAGCAATACTTATCTATTCTTTTGCCTGGAAACGCATTTAAAGAGCATTTCAAAAAAGCAGGCTTGGAACCAAGGCATCTTTCACGGGTACTTGAAGATGCGGGGACAGTTGTTAATCCGCTCGTACCGTGGAGTGTATGCGGTGTATTTTTAGCCTCAGTCCTTGGGGTTTCCGTTACAGAATATTTTCCATTTGCGTTGTTTTGCTTATTTTCACCGCTACTCACGGTTTTTTACGGTTTTACTGGGATTACGCTTCCGAAGCCTGCTAAAATCTATTCCAATAGTCGCAATTTGAATTAACTAAAAGAGACTCCTAGCAATTGATGTGGCTGGGAGTCTCTTTTTAGCTTAGTTTATTTATTCAATTACCCCTGATTCCACAATGCTTACATCTGCATGAACATTGACTTTTAAATATTGATAGTCAGTGTCCCACTTTTTAAAATTGAAGTGTCGTGTTCTACTTTTAATAAAATGGCCAAATCCTACGGGATCAATTTTCTTATCCTGGAACGCTTTTATTAATTTAAGACATTCTGTTTCAATATCCTTTTCAACTTTACTTTCAATATTCTTTAAATCTTTTGGTTTTAAACTAGGCCCAGTGTATTCGTTTAATATGGCTTTCACTTTAATGTCCACATTTACTGTATAGGGATTTCTTGATGCAAGTTTCATCTTGAATTTTGAGCGAATACTTTCAACGGAAGCTATTTGTTTATCAACGGTTACCTTTAAGGTTCCTTCACTATAGTTGTCCACTAAGAGCTTGAAATAGAACATCTCAGCCGCTGGTATGGTTTCTACCACACGACCATATCTAAAAAAGCTCATGCCGCTAATTTCAATTTGGTCATCACTCAACGAACGAATTTGTGGCAGATAGGGGGATTTACCCTTTTGGTGAAAATCAGATAGAAACCGCTGTAGATTTGTTTTAGGCAAATCTTTCGACTTCATATTATGGCGAATTAGGTTAGATAGATAGACGGCATTACCTCTTTTTCCATATTTCCCTTCAATAATATTTTTTGCTTCTCCTTCAGTCACAGAAAGGTAAAGACCAGCACCAATACTGGGGTCCCGTTGAAAAGAATCAATCAGAGCCAAAATTCCTTTTTCTTTTGCAAGCTTTTCTCCAAAAAGGACTACCTTAAGGGAACCTGTTACGAGAGGATCCGACGATTGACGCTGTACATCTCTTAAAAAATCTCTGCTTAGACTAGAAGAGGCGCTAAAGGTCTTATTCTCTACCGACTTATCAGGCATGTATACAGGTACTAAGGCTGTCCCCCGTATTTGATTATCAATAAAATCATAGGCACTGCCAGTTTCTAGATTCACATCATCTAAGATCTCTTTCCGAACGCATCCAGTAAGACTAATCGTTACAATAAAAAAGGCAAGGAGTTTATTCACTTTTTCTTCACCTTCTTTACAATTAACACAAGAAAAAAGAGCAATGGAATATATCCGTAATTAAGGAAAAAAGCTATTTTACCTGTATAGTCGATAAGGGTATTTATTTGTTCCCGTGTCTTGAAAAAATTAATTAGAGTTAAAGTCATCAATGCTAAAAAGAGAACACCATATTTTTGTTTCACGTGGGTTACTCTTTTAATAATTCGACTACCGCACCATAGGGCAATGCAGAAATTAGGGAGGATAATGATATTCCAATTGGCAATTCCAATATATTCAAATCTTTCAACAAAGGGCATTTCTACCACTTTCCACACTGTCAAGGTGGCCCAAATATTCTTTTGAAGCTGGCCTTCTGAAAAATATGTAAATGTTACTATAGTTAGCAGTGTATAAAGAAAAGTTGTGTACAGCACTCCAATGTGAGCCCATTTTTTCGATTTTTGTGGATCTTTAATAAATGGATAGAAAAATAAAAGCACTTCATAGCCAAGAAAGGTAAGGGACATTTGATAAGATGCCATTGCCAAATCCTTAACGGAGTGATCAAAAATAGGAAGTAAATTTTGTACATCTGCATAAGGAATCGTAAAGAAAAAAGTTAAGACTAAGTAGGCAGGGAGGACGACTCCAAAGAAAGCCACCCCTGTGACTGTTCGAAAACCTCCGAAGACTATATATATGGCTAATCCACAAAAAGCAAAAGAATACCAAAAGGTGCTCATATCTTGGAACATCCATACTTGGACGACTTCAATAAATGTTCTTAGAAGGGTTAAGGCAATCATCAAAAAATAAAGGACAAAGGGAAGAGATAGGAGTTTCCCTATTTTCTTCCCGAAAACAAATGAATGGGCAGTAACGATATCACCATCGACTGTCTCAAGTATTTTATACATCATCCATATGATGATATGAATGCTTAAACCTGCAAAAATTACCGACATCCATGCATCATATCCTGCTGTTAAGGCGATAATGCGTTGAAAGCCAAGAACGCCTATGCCCACCTGCATTGAATGGACGAGAAAGAAAACTAAAAAAGGCGATACTTTTGCTTTTTCCGGCACTAATTGTTCCATAGCATTTCCTCCACGTTCTATTCGTCAATATCTCCTTTTTTCACTTTTTTTCTAGGAGTAAAACGAACGGGGTTTTGAGTCCTTAAAGTCTGTGGTCTTAAGGATTGCTTTGAGAATGGGAGCCTAATAATAGAATCCTTTAAGTCCGTCATTCTTGGTGGATAGATCGGTTCTAAAAAGGGTCTATTAAGGGAAGTTAGCCTAATTAAATGTGCCATTAACAGACAAAAACAAAAAACGATACCTAAGAGGCCCCACAGCTCGGCAAAAAATAAAAATGGAAAGCGGAGTAATCGAATGGCGTTGCCCATTTTATACACAGGGGTCGTAAAAGATGCCAGTGCCGCAAGAGCAACGATAATTAAGAGAACATTACTTGTCAGACCTGCTTCAACGGAAGCAGTCCCGATTACGATCCCGCCCACGATACCGATTGTCTGACCGACCTTGGTAGGAAGACGAGCTCCTGCCTCACGTAGCAGCTCGATGGTTAGCTCTAAAAACAGAGCTTCCAATATAGGAGGAAGCGGTATTTCTCGGCGAGACGTAACTAACGTATTCATTAAATCCTTTGGAATCAGTTCATAATGATAAGACAAAGTCGCTACATAAACTGGTGTAATCAAAATAGAAAAGGCAACGGCGAAAAGCCGAATTAATCGAAAGAATGAGGATAACATCCAATTTAAAAAGTAATCTTCAAAAGAACTGAAAAATTCAACGAGCGTTGTTGGGGTGATCAGCGCATGCGGAGACCCATCAACAAATATGGCAATTTTCCCCTCTGCCAAGATGGCAGTTACCCGGTCTGGCCGCTCGGTATCGAGAAGCTGCGGAAAGGGGGAATTTTTATTATCAGAGATTAATTGAACAATATAAGAACTATCGGTTATCGCATCAAAGTCAACATCCTTTAACCGTTTCATCACTTCTTGGATATTATCCGGGTCAGCGATTCCGTCTAAATACATAACCGAAATTTTTGTTTTCGATAGAGTGCCTAGTGTTAACTCTTCACTTATTAATTCTTTTACAGGCAGTCGTTTACGAATCAAGTTAACATTTTGTTCGAGAGACTCAACAAAAGCTTCCTTTGGTCCAATGACACTAAACTCAACCTCAGGCTGTGTAATACTGCGGACAATTTCTTTTTGCGCAGCCAGGAAGGCAAAATGACCTGGGTCTGAATCAAGCGTTAAAAGTACATAACCATTAAACAATTTCTGTTCTATAAGGCTCTCATCATTACTTACCTGCACGTCCGCAAGAGGAATGAGCTTCTTAACTTCTTCAATCTTTTCAAATGGTTTTTCAAGTAGATAGGGAAGGACATTTTCCTGTAAAATGCTCTCGTCAATGAGTGTAGATATAAAGGAAAAAGAAAATCGGCAATTAGTAGCTTGGTTTATATAATGAACTTTTGTATAATCATTCGATCGTTGGAGGTAATTTTCTAATGTTTCTCGTTCATTATGTTGTATCTTTTTTTTAGTAAACCAGTTCATGAGGACATTTCACCGCCGTATTTATACATTTAGATTAGTATTTCCTTAAGTGGAAGGTTTATGTAATCGTCCATTTGTAGTTATTGAATTTTGTCCTGTTCACTTACTTAAAAAAATTGGTAATAGTGTCTTTGCATTTCTTATGAACAAGGGATAAAGAATAGTTTTAAGAGGTGAAATTGAAGTGACTGTTATTACTACCTTTAAAGAAAAAAAACGTGAAAAACAGATTAAATATGAGCGTTCCGTACTTCGGGACTTATCCATCAATACGTTAAAAGAAAGAGTAAAACAATACTTTGGTTCAACAAAAATTGCCTCCAGTTTTGTCATGAATACAGGTATAGAAGAAGCTTGCTATGATGTAGCTTTAGAGGCCTTCCTATTAGGGGCAAAGTTCAGCAAATTTGGTTATTACGGCGAGGATTTAGAAGCAGTGCGTCTGAGGTGTTATAAAGAAGAGAAACACCTAATTGATACGTTATACAACTTTTTACTTTATTGGGGAAATGGCGAAGAAGGTACGATGAGTGAATCGCTTTATTATCTGTGTGAACAGTATATACATGTTTGGTGGAGAGAAGGGTTTGAAAAGGGTCAAAGGCGTCATAAACTCCGCCTTCATTAAAATGGAACATTTGATAGTGGCAGGGGTGCAAAGAGCATAAAGTGCACTTCTGCTTAACGCTTTCTTCTGTTCTATTTTTCCCTCTTGTCCCATATAGTTTATTGAACAGGGACGAGCGGGAAGGATGATTTGGGTGTCGAAGCGAAGAATAAAAATCATAAGTTTTATTGCAGGTTTGCTTGTTTTGTTTCTCATTTTACAACATGACTTTATAGAGGACGATTCGTGGAATACGTGGAATCTTCCGTTGTCGGGTAAAATTATTTTGTTAGATGCAGGCCATGGAGGCCCGGATGGTGGAGCAGGAACAGGGAAAACCCTTGAAAAGGACATAGCATTAGAAATCACCTTAAAAGTAAGGGATTATCTCCAACAGCAAGGAGCCCTCGTTATTATGACGCGGGAAACGGATACTGATTTAGCCGATTCTGATACAAAAGGGTATAGTAGAAGAAAAGTGGAAGACTTGAAAAAAAGATTAAAGATGATTAATAAAACTGATAATGATCTCTTTGTAAGTATCCATTTAAATGCCATACCGTCCTCCAGATGGAGCGGAGCTCAAACCTTCTATGCACCACATCATCAAGAGAATGCAAGGGCAGCTAAATTTATTCAAGAAGAGCTACGCAAGAATTTAGAAAATACAAACCGAAAAGCAAAACCTTTGAACCAAGTATATATTTTAAAAAATGCAAAAAAACCTGGAGCACTAGTGGAGGTCGGCTTTCTTTCAAATCCTGGTGAAAAAGCGATGTTAAAAAAGGATTCCTATCAGGAAAAAGTAGCGATTTCTATTTATAAAGGAATTATGCGTTATTTTACTAATGAAAAAGAAATTAAAGAAATTGATGAAGGATGATGGGGGATTCTTCCATCCCTTTTTTTTGTTTATATACTTTTCTGTGTTTTAATGGGTAGTACGTGTGATTCATTTAACTGTATCCTGACATGATTATGGTATACTGAAAGATGGAAACGAATTCATAAGGTGAGGTGCTTTTCATGTTAACAGAGGTAAAGATCCAGGAGGTTCTTGGCAGCCTTAAAGAGCCATTTTTACATAAAACATTAGCTGAATTACATGCAATTGAAGAAATTAAAATAAAAGAAGAGAAAAATCACGTTAGCGTGAAAATAGCCATTGCAAGAACAGGGACGTCTGAACAGTTACAGTTGCAAACACAAATTGTCAATCTTTTAAAAGAAGCAGGAGCAGCAACTGTTGGAATACGTTTCAATCAACTACCTGAAGAAGTATTAGCGCAGCATCGCAATAAAGAACCAGAAAAAGAAAAAAATCTGCTTCATTCAAATAATACGACTTTTATTGCCATTGCCAGTGGTAAGGGTGGAGTAGGGAAATCGACTGTATCAGTAAACCTAGCTGTAGCTTTAGCTCGTCTAGGCAAAAAAGTGGGTCTTATTGATGCTGATATTTATGGGTTCAGTGTACCTGATATGATGGGAATTACAAAAAGACCGGTTGTAAGGGGAGAAAAAATTATCCCTGTAGAACGCCTTGGTGTTCAAGTCATTTCGATGGGATTCTTTGTGGAAGATAATGCCCCAATTATTTGGCGTGGTCCTATGTTAGGGAAAATGCTGAATAGTTTCTTTAATGAAGTGGAATGGGGAGAAATTGATTATTTACTGCTAGATTTACCACCGGGTACAGGGGATGTTGCATTAGATGTACACACTATGCTGCCTGCTTGTAAAGAAATTATCGTGACGACTCCACATCCAACAGCGGCCTTTGTAGCTGCACGTGCGGGAGCGATGGCGATCCGAACTGAACACGAGGTGCTTGGGGTAATTGAAAATATGGCTTATTTCGAAAGTAAGCTAACAGGTGAAAAAGAATATGTGTTTGGGCAAGGCGGCGGTGACAAATTAGCCGATGAATTGAATACAGAAGTCCTTGGAAGACTGCCGTTAAATCAGCCGGACTGGAATGATGCGGATTTTGCTCCATCCGTCTACCAAGAAGATCACCAAATCGGAAAAATTTATTTAGAAATTGCTGAAAAAGTGACTAACTTGCTGAAAAAATAATAATAAAGCCTCTTCGTTTTGAACGAAGAGGCTTTATTATTATGGTTGTTACTCTTTATTGTCCGCCGCCAGTTCCGCTTTGACCACCCCCAGAGCTTTGTTCGCCACTAGATTGGCCTCCTCCTTGCTTTGAACTGGATTTTCCTTGTGTTTCTTCTGCTGCTTTTAAGAGTAGCTCTTGCATTTTAGCTTTAAACAGCGGACTTTCTATCGTCTCTGAAATGACTGACTGAAGGTGTGCCCGGTATTCCTTGCTTTTCAATGCGTCTGCCATTTCTTTTTGAATTTCCGGTTCCTTGAAGACTTGAATCATCATGCCACGATATTCCGGGTCATTCATTAAATCCTTAAGCAACTTTTCATTTTCGCTTCTCATATTCTTGGCTACACCTTTAGCAAATTTAGGGTCACTGAAGGTTTTTTTCCAAAAGTCTGTTGCTTTATCGGAGGTAAGTGTTTGTTCAATGGTGTCAGAGACCACTTTTTGGTCCATAACCAACTTTTCTTTCATTTTATCGTCTGCCATTACATCTTGAATTGCCTTCTTACCATCATCTGTCTTTAAAATATCGACAACCATTTTTTTCGTTTGTTCGTAATCAATTTGCCCTCCGCTACTTGATTCACCAGAAGAACAGCTTGTTAGGAACAACATGATAGGTAGGAGGAGCAACATACTTTTTGTTTTCATAATTAAAGCTCCTTTCACATAAGATTCCTTAATTTTAGAATGAAGTAAAAGGCAAGAGATTATTCGTATGTAAATGAAATTATGGATTTTTCAAAATTAGCTTGGTACAATCAGTATGGTATTCATTTTTTGTAATATGGAGGTTTATAGTGTGACGAGCCGTAATTGGGTAAGACTTTTTATGACCACATTATTAATAGGCGGGATCACAACGGCTATTGTGGGTTTTATTGTTCGCTGGAATGAATTTCAGCCTTATTTTGTTGAACTTAGAATCATTGATATTTTATCAACCTTAATTTGGTTAATTGTTATGGGCTTTCTTTTTAGTGTTATAAGTCAAATGGGCTTTTTTGCTTATTTAACGGTTCATCGTTTTGGTTTAGGGATTTTTAAATCCGCATCTCTTTGGAATGCGGTTCAAATGGTACTTATTCTTTTTGCTCTATTTGATTTGATCTATTTACGATACGATAATTTTGCTAAACAAGGGGATTCAGTCTTACCTTATTTTGGCCCTGCCCTCATTCTTTTAGTGCTTGGTCTAATCGTTGCTTGGTATAAAACGAAACAGACCAGTCGGGAGGCATTTATTCCTGCTCTTTTCTTTATGATTGTGGTTACCCTAGTTGAGTGGGTTCCTGTTCTTCGGGTAAACGAAAGAAGCTGGCTCTATCTCATGATGTTTGCTTTAATGGCATGTAATGCGTATCAGCTATTAATTCTTCATAAATTAAATACACAATCTGCACAAGAACGTCAAAACCGTGCAAAAACAGCTAGTCCTAATGTGAAAAATAAAAAAATAAAACCGTCCAATTAATTAAATGGGCGGTTTTTTTCTGTAAATTTTTTTTACCTTATTTCTTTTGAACGGGCTTCACCGTTTGCAATCATTTCTGTTACGGAAACAAATTTTAATCCTTTTTGACGAATATCCGTTAAAATGAGCGGCAGTGCTTTCGCAGTTTGTTTGGCGGAATCTGATGCATGAAGAAGAATGATATCCCCCTTCTTCGCTTTTTTTGTATTTTCGACGATAGTAGATACACCTGGATTTTGCCAATCCTTTGAATCAACACTCCAATGAACGACTGTGTAGCCATATCTCTTGGCAATTTTTAAAGTACGTTCATCAAAGTGCCCAGTTGGGGAACGCAACAGTTTGATGCTTTTTACATTTAATTTTGTGAAGACTTCTTGTGCTTTAGATATATCCTTAGCAATCTTCACATCCTCTAATTCGGTATACTCTTCATAATTGTATCCAAGAATCCCAATTTCATATCCTTCTTTCACAATCCGACTAACTAGGTCGGGGTGTCTTTCTGCCCAAGAACCTGCTAAGAAAAAGGTAGCTGATTTCACATTTTCTTTCTTTAACGTGTCTAAAATTGGCTCTGCCTTTTCATCACCCCAGCCGATATTAAAGGTTAAAGCTAAATCCCTTTCCCCTCGATAGACTGCTTTGGGGCCATCTTTCGTTGAAAAAACGGGAATTTGTGCATGGTTTTCCATATAAAGAAACCAAGCAGTAAAAAAGGCTGCAATTAATACCAATGATACATTTTTTAAAGACTTCCCATTCAATACAAAAAAGAAATTCATCCTTCCCACCTCGTCCAATACCATCCTTGTCTCAACCTATGCTTGTTTTTTTGAAAATATGATTAAAAATTCGTTTATAAAATCACATAAATTGGAAAAGACTACTATAACTAGATTATTTGCTGGAGGTTATTCGATGTTTGGTCTTCTGATCAATGAAAAAGAAGTAAAGGAAATGGAATACCTTATTAAAAGAGAAATGGATGAAATTCTATTTGATTTAAGAGATGAGCGAATTGATCATATTGTAAAAAGAGCAATGGAAGAGAGATATAAAGTATTGTTTACATTGTTTAGACGAGTGGCCTCACCACATGAATGTTTGAAATATATGAGGAGAGGAAAGAAAGATAGAAAAAAAGGATAGATTTTTTTATAAATACCGTTGACAATTATATGCGGCCTTGGTATATTAATAAACGTCGCTGCTGACATAAAAACAACTTACTGAGATTTAAAAAGTTGTTGACATGATGTTTTGCAGATGATATATTAATAAAGTCGCTTTTGGGCGATGACGAAATTGTCCTTTGAAAACTAAACAAACAAAAACGTCAACAAACAAAAATTATTAGTTTCTTATGAAACTAAGCCAACGTAACAAAATGAGCTAATCAACTTTCTTGGAGAGTTTGATCCTGGCTCAGGACGAACGCTGGCGGCGTGCCTAATACATGCAAGTCGAGCGAACCACTTCGGTGGTTAGCGGCGGACGGGTGAGTAACACGTGGGCAACCTGCCTGTAAGACTGGGATAACTTCGGGAAACCGGAGCTAATACCGGATAATCCTTTTCCTCACATGAGGAAAAGCTGAAAGACGGTTTCGGCTGTCACTTACAGATGGGCCCGCGGCGCATTAGCTAGTTGGTGAGGTAACGGCTCACCAAGGCGACGATGCGTAGCCGACCTGAGAGGGTGATCGGCCACACTGGGACTGAGACACGGCCCAGACTCCTACGGGAGGCAGCAGTAGGGAATCTTCCACAATGGACGAAAGTCTGATGGAGCAACGCCGCGTGAGCGATGAAGGCCTTCGGGTCGTAAAGCTCTGTTGTTAGGGAAGAACAAGTACCGGAGTAACTGCCGGTACCTTGACGGTACCTAACCAGAAAGCCACGGCTAACTACGTGCCAGCAGCCGCGGTAATACGTAGGTGGCAAGCGTTGTCCGGAATTATTGGGCGTAAAGCGCGCGCAGGCGGTCCTTTAAGTCTGATGTGAAAGCCCACGGCTCAACCGTGGAGGGTCATTGGAAACTGGGGACTTGAGTGCAGAAGAGGAAAGCGGAATTCCACGTGTAGCGGTGAAATGCGTAGAGATGTGGAGGAACACCAGTGGCGAAGGCGGCTTTCTGGTCTGTAACTGACGCTGAGGCGCGAAAGCGTGGGGAGCAAACAGGATTAGATACCCTGGTAGTCCACGCCGTAAACGATGAGTGCTAAGTGTTAGGGGGTTTCCGCCCCTTAGTGCTGCAGCTAACGCATTAAGCACTCCGCCTGGGGAGTACGGCCGCAAGGCTGAAACTCAAAGGAATTGACGGGGGCCCGCACAAGCGGTGGAGCATGTGGTTTAATTCGAAGCAACGCGAAGAACCTTACCAGGTCTTGACATCCTCTGACACTCCTAGAGATAGGACGTTCCCCTTCGGGGACAGAGTGACAGGTGGTGCATGGTTGTCGTCAGCTCGTGTCGTGAGATGTTGGGTTAAGTCCCGCAACGAGCGCAACCCTTGATCTTAGTTGCCAGCATTCAGTTGGGCACTCTAAGGTGACTGCCGGTGACAAACCGGAGGAAGGTGGGGATGACGTCAAATCATCATGCCCCTTATGACCTGGGCTACACACGTGCTACAATGGATGGTACAAAGGGCTGCAAGACCGCGAGGTTTAGCCAATCCCATAAAACCATTCTCAGTTCGGATTGTAGGCTGCAACTCGCCTACATGAAGCCGGAATCGCTAGTAATCGCGGATCAGCATGCCGCGGTGAATACGTTCCCGGGCCTTGTACACACCGCCCGTCACACCACGAGAGTTTGTAACACCCGAAGTCGGTGGGGTAACCGTAAGGAGCCAGCCGCCTAAGGTGGGACAGATGATTGGGGTGAAGTCGTAACAAGGTAGCCGTATCGGAAGGTGCGGCTGGATCACCTCCTTTCTAAGGATATAAGCTGGACGTATGAGCCAGACAAAACATGTTTGTTTGATTGTTTCTTGTTTGTTTAGTTTTGAGAGTGCAATCTCTCAAAGCTTTTTTAATCGTTCTTTGAAAACTAGATAATCGTAATGAAGAAGTCAAGTAAATACATCGAGTAATCGCCATTTTAGTTTTCTCTCTTATTAAATTAAGAGAAACAAACCTTTCAGGTTAAGTTAGAAAGGGCGCACGGTGAATGCCTTGGCACTAGGAGCCGATGAAGGACGGGACTAACACCGATATGCTTCGGGGAGCTGTAAGTAAGCTTTGATCCGGAGATTTCCGAATGGGGGAACCCACTGTTCGTAATGGAACAGTATCTTTACCTGAATACATAGGGTATTGAAGGCATACCCGGGGAACTGAAACATCTAAGTACCCGGAGGAAGAGAAAGCAAACGCGATTCCCTGAGTAGCGGCGAGCGAAACGGGACATAGCCCAAACCAAGAGGCTTGCCTCTTGGGGTTGTAGGACACTCAACATGGAGTTACAAAGGAACGGGGTAGATGAAGCGGCCTGGAAAGGCCCGTCAGAGAAGGTAAAAACCCTGTAGTCGAAACTTCGTTCCCTCCTGAGTGGATCCTGAGTACGGCCGGACACGAGAAATCCGGTCGGAAGCAGGGAGGACCATCTCCCAAGGCTAAATACTCCCTAGTGACCGATAGTGAACCAGTACCGTGAGGGAAAGGTGAAAAGCACCCGGAAGGGGAGTGAAATAGTTCCTGAAACCGTGTGCCTACAAGTAGTTAGAGCCCGTTAATGGGTGATAGCGTGCCTTTTGTAGAATGAACCGGCGAGTTACGATCCCATGCAAGGTTAAGTTGAAGAGACGGAGCCGCAGCGAAAGCGAGTCTGAATAGGGCGATTGAGTATGTGGTCGTAGACCCGAAACCAGGTGATCTACCCATGTCCAGGGTGAAGTCCAGGTAACACTGGATGGAGGCCCGAACCCACGCACGTTGAAAAGTGCGGGGATGAGGTGTGGGTAGCGGAGAAATTCCAATCGAACTTGGAGATAGCTGGTTCTCTCCGAAATAGCTTTAGGGCTAGCCTCACGTAGTTAGAGTCTTGGAGGTAGAGCACTGTTTGGACTAGGGCCCTCATCGGGTTACCGAATTCAGACAAACTCCGAATGCCAAAGACTTATCCGTGGGAGTCAGACTGCGAGTGATAAGATCCGTAGTCAAAAGGGAAACAGCCCAGACCACCAGCTAAGGTCCCAAAGTTTACGTTAAGTGGAAAAGGATGTGGAGTTGCTTAGACAACCAGGATGTTGGCTTAGAAGCAGCCACCATTTAAAGAGTGCGTAATAGCTCACTGGTCGAGTGACTCTGCGCCGAAAATGTACCGGGGCTAAACGTAACACCGAAGCTGTGGATTGACATCTTAGATGTCAGTGGTAGGAGAGCGTTCTAAGGGCGTTGAAGCTAGACCGTAAGGACTGGTGGAGCGCTTAGAAGTGAGAATGCCGGTATGAGTAGCGAAAGATGAGTGAGAATCTCATCCACCGTATGCCTAAGGTTTCCTGAGGAAGGCTCGTCCGCTCAGGGTTAGTCGGGACCTAAGCCGAGGCCGAAAGGCGTAGGCGATGGACAACAGGTTGATATTCCTGTACCACCTCTTTATCGTTTGAGTGATGGGGGACGCAGGAGGATAGGGTAAGCGCGCTGTTGGATATGCGCGTCTAAGCAGTTAGGCTGGAAAGTAGGAAATCCGCTTTCCGTAAAGGCTGAGCTGTGATAGCGAGGGAAATTTAGTACCGAAGTTCCTGATTCCACACTGCCAAGAAAAGCCTCTAGCGAGATAAAAGGTGCCCGTACCGCAAACCGACACAGGTAGGCGAGGAGAGAATCCTAAGGTGAGCGAGAGAACTCTCGTTAAGGAACTCGGCAAAATGACCCCGTAACTTCGGGAGAAGGGGTGCTTTTTGAGGTGAATAGCCTCGAAGAGCCGCAGTGAATAGGCCCAGGCGACTGTTTAGCAAAAACACAGGTCTCTGCGAAGCCGCAAGGCGAAGTATAGGGGCTGACGCCTGCCCGGTGCTGGAAGGTTAAGAGGAGGGGTTAGCCTTAAAAGCGAAGCTCTGAATCGAAGCCCCAGTAAACGGCGGCCGTAACTATAACGGTCCTAAGGTAGCGAAATTCCTTGTCGGGTAAGTTCCGACCCGCACGAAAGGCGTAACGATCTGGGCACTGTCTCAACGAGAGACTCGGTGAAATTATAGTACCTGTGAAGATGCAGGTTACCCGCGACAGGACGGAAAGACCCCGTGGAGCTTTACTGTAGCCTGATATTGAATTTTGGTACAGCTTGTACAGGATAGGTAGGAGCCTGAGAAACCGGAGCGCTAGCTTCGGTGGAGGCGTCGGTGGGATACTACCCTGGCTGTATTGAAATTCTAACCCGCACCCCTTATCGGGGTGGGAGACAGTGTCAGGTGGGCAGTTTGACTGGGGCGGTCGCCTCCTAAAGAGTAACGGAGGCGCCCAAAGGTTCCCTCAGAATGGTTGGAAATCATTCGTAGAGTGTAAAGGCACAAGGGAGCTTGACTGCGAGACCTACAAGTCGAGCAGGGACGAAAGTCGGGCTTAGTGATCCGGTGGTTCCGCATGGAAGGGCCATCGCTCAACGGATAAAAGCTACCCCGGGGATAACAGGCTTATCTCCCCAAGAGTCCACATCGACGGGGAGGTTTGGCACCTCGATGTCGGCTCATCGCATCCTGGGGCTGTAGTCGGTCCCAAGGGTTGGGCTGTTCGCCCATTAAAGCGGTACGCGAGCTGGGTTCAGAACGTCGTGAGACAGTTCGGTCCCTATCCGTCGTGGGCGCAGGAAATTTGAGAGGAGCTGTCCTTAGTACGAGAGGACCGGGATGGACGCACCGCTGGTGTACCAGTTGTCTTGCCAAAGGCATCGCTGGGTAGCTATGTGCGGACGGGATAAGTGCTGAAAGCATCTAAGCATGAAGCCCCCCTCAAGATGAGATTTCCCATAGCGTCAAGCTAGTAAGAACCCTGAAAGATGATCAGGTTGATAGGTCAGAGGTGGAAGCGTGGTAACATGTGGAGCTGACTGATACTAATCGTTCGAGGACTTAACCAATTTTTAAAGCGAACTCGTAGTTTACAAACACTTCTTCTGCATTATCTAGTTTTGAGGGAATGAAAAAAATTTTTTCCTCTTGAAAAAATTAAAAAAGACATTATAATAAATAGTGTCAAATAATAGTCTGGTAATTATGGCGAGAAGGTCACACCCGTTCCCATACCGAACACGGAAGTTAAGCTTCTCAGCGCCGATGGTAGTTGGGACGAAAGTCCCTGTGAGAGTAGGACGTTGCCAGGCTGTTATCTTATTGTTCCGCAGTAGCTCAGTGGTAGAGCTATCGGCTGTTAACCGATCGGTCGTAGGTTCGAGTCCTACCTGCGGAGCCATTTTTATGTCATCAAGAAAATTCAGCTGTGCTTCCATAGCTCAGTAGGTAGAGCACTTCCATGGTAAGGAAGAGGTCAGCGGTTCGAGCCCGCTTGGAAGCTTACCTATTTTTATGAATATCGGCCCCTTGGTCAAGCGGTTAAGACACCGCCCTTTCACGGCGGTAACACGGGTTCGAATCCCGTAGGGGTCACCATTTTGGAGGATTAGCTCAGCTGGGAGAGCATCTGCCTTACAAGCAGAGGGTCGGCGGTTCGATCCCGTCATCCTCCACCATTTTTATACTAATCTTACGCCGGGGTAGCTCAATTGGTAGAGCAACTGACTTGTAATCAGTAGGTTGGGGGTTCAAGTCCTCTCGCCGGCACCATCTTTTTAAAAATAAATATGGAGGGGTAGCGAAGTGGCTAAACGCGGCGGACTGTAAATCCGCTCCCTCCGGGTTCGGCGGTTCGAATCCGTCCCCCTCCACCATTTATATTTTTAAAAAAGTTGGACAAACTAGATTTAACATTCAATATTGGGCTATAGCCAAGCGGTAAGGCATCGCACTTTGACTGCGACATGCGTTGGTTCAAATCCAGCTAGCCCAGCCAAGAGCCATTAGCTCAGTTGGTAGAGCATCTGACTTTTAATCAGAGGGTCGAAGGTTCGAGTCCTTCATGGCTCATAATTTAAGATAAAACCCTGGGATATATATCCTCGGGTTTTATCTTCGAATATGCGGAAGTAGTTCAGTGGTAGAACACCACCTTGCCAAGGTGGGGGTCGCGGGTTCGAATCCCGTCTTCCGCTCCATAGATGGGGCCTTAGCTCAGCTGGGAGAGCGCCTGCTTTGCACGCAGGAGGTCAGCGGTTCGATCCCGCTAGGCTCCACCATCACACTACATACTTTGCCTTAAATCAGACGATGATTTAAGGCTTTTTTTATGACCTGTATTTTTTATGAGCTTGAATTCTAGCTTATAATAATAGAGAGGTCGCATAGAGAGGTTCTATGAGACCTTTATCATGAATTTTAAGTAAGAAAGGTCGTGTAGAGCGGTTCTATGAGCCCTTAATCATGACTTTTAAGTAAAAAAGGTCGAGTAGAGAGGTCCTATGAGCCCTTAATCATGACTTTTAAGAAAAAAAGGTCGCGTAGAGGGGTCCTACGAGCCCGTAATCAGGATTAATAAGAAAAAAAGGTCGCATAGAGGGGGGCTATGAGCCCTTGATCATGACTTTTAAGAAAAAAAGATCACGTAGAGAGGTCCTATGAACCAATAATCATGATTTTTAAGTGAAAAACCGTCCGCAGGCTCACATAAGAGCTCCATTTCATCGATATCAGAACCAGCACAGTGAATAGAGTACCATATTCCCAAACCCCCACATCCCCACCGCATATATATACAAAATTTTGTCGAGTTGAGTCATCTGGATGAAAGCGGTTAAAATAGTATTGATAAAGGGTTAGGGAGGAATTGCTTTGACTAAGAAACTATCTATTATTGGAATGCCTATGGACTTAGGCCAAATGCGGCGTGGAGTGGATATGGGACCTAGTGCCATCCGCTATGCAGGAATCTACGAACGGTTAAAACCGCTGTTCGATGAAATTCACGATTTGGGTGATATCCCAGTTGGAAGACCTGAAGTAGTCGTAGATAAAGAATCAAACTTACGAAATCTCGACCTAGTGGCAGAAAAAAGTACGCTGCTAGCAGAAAAAGTAGACGAAGTCCTTCAATCAGGGGCATTTCCACTTGTATTGGGTGGAGATCATAGCATTGCAATTGGTACATTAGCTGGCGTTTCTAAGCATTATAAAAACCTAGGTGTCATTTGGTATGATGCACATGGTGATTTGAATACAGCGGAGACAAGCCCTACAGGAAACATCCATGGGATGCCTTTAGCAGTCAGCCTTGGATGGGGGCACTCTTTATTAACCCAAATCTTAAACTACTCTCCAAAAGTAAAGCCTGAGAATGTTGTCATCATTGGAGCAAGGGCACTAGATGACGGCGAAAAAGAATTAATAAAGGAAAAAGGTATAAAAGTCTATACTATGCATGAAATTGACCGCTTAGGTATGACGAAAGTAATGGAAGAAACGATTGGCTATCTAAAGGAAAAAACAGATGGCGTTCACTTATCACTAGATTTAGATGGTCTAGATCCTAGTGATGCACCAGGGGTAGGTACACCAGTTATGGGTGGAATCAGCTACCGAGAAAGTCATCTTGCTATGGAAATGCTAGAAGAAGCAAAAATTATTACGTCTGTAGAATTTGTAGAAGTGAACCCAATTCTAGATGAAAAAAATAAAACTGCGGTATGCGCAGTTGAGTTAATGGGTTCATTATTTGGTGAAAAACTCTTATAAATAGCGAAGGCAGCTGGAAAAACCACAGCTGCTTTTTTTATTTAGTAATCCAATGTATGATACTGATAAAGCAACACATCAAGCTTTTTACTTACTGCAATGACATGGGGATGTGATAAAGAAGTCTCAGATGCAAGTTTTACCATTGCATCTCGGCATATTTCTATTTCCTTCATTAACTTAGGACGTTGAAGACCCACTTTGCACATGACCTCTCTTCTTTTCAAATGTTAATATCTTTTTACCCCCAAGGAAAAAACTTTAAACTATTTCCTTAACAGTAATAGTAAATTTTTGTTAATATTATAGGTATTGAAAGTTATTTCGTTTTAAAGCGAAACTTTTTTGCTAGCGATTCGTATTATCGTATAGCAGCATTGGAGCTGAGGTAATTTAATGGAAGCTATAATTAAAAAAAGAATAAAGCAAGTCATTAAAGGCGACCAGGATGCCTTTGGTGAAATCGTCGAGATATATAAAAATAGTGTCTACCAGCTTTGTTTTAGAATGCTGGGAAACCGACACGAAGCGGAAGACGTGGCACAGGAAGCTTTTATCCGAGCTTATGTAAATATTAAATCGTTTAATCAAGATTTAAAGTTCTCTACCTGGCTTTTTCGGATAGCCACAAATTTATGTATTGACCGCATGAGGAAAAAGAAACCTGATTATTATTTAGATTCGGAAGTGGCAGGAACAGAAGGATTAACTATGTATGCACAGGTCCCATCTAATACTCCGCTGCCTGAAAATGAGGTAGAAAGTTTGGAGCTGCATGAGACCGTTCAACAGGAAATCTTAAAACTACCTGAAAAATATCGTTCTGCAATTGTACTAAAATACATTGAAGAGCTGTCATTAAATGAAATTAGTGAAATTCTTGATTTGCCGCTTGGAACGGTTAAAACAAGAATTCACCGAGGACGAGAAGCGTTAAGACAACAATTAAGATATGTGTGATAAGAGGTGAAACGTTAAATGTGTCCAGAACATATCATTGAACTAATGCACGAATATTTAGATGAAGAAATTGAACCAGAAAAAGAACAAAAACTACGAGAGCATCTCAAAAGCTGTTCAGAATGTGATGCTATTTTTAATGAACTGAAAAGGACCATTGCTTTTGTACAAAGCATTTCTCATATGCAAGCTCCGGACGATTTTACAGCAAATGTATTAGCTCGTCTTCCTAAAGAAAAGAAAAAGATAGGAATGCAACGGTGGTTGAAAAATCATCCTATCCTTGCTGCAGCATCCGTATTCGTAGTCTTAATGTTAGGAAGCCTATTTTCCACTTGGAATCAAGACAAGGAATTTGCCGTAACCAAGCAAAAGAACTTAGTGGTGAAAAATAATACCGTCATAGTTCCTGAAGGAGAAGTAGTAAAGGGCGATGTGGTGGTTCGTAACGGAAAACTTAAAATAGAAGGCGAAGTTCAAGGAAACGTTACTGTTATCCATGGGGAGCAGTACCTGGCTTCAGCGGGACATGTAACCGGACAAATTGAAGAGGTTAATGAGGTCTTTGACTGGATATGGTATCATATGAAAAAGGCAGGACAAGATGCTGTCCAACTTTTTGAGCAACCTGAAACTGAATAAAAACAAATCACTCGATGCATGAGTGATTTGTTTTTTTAACCAAGAAGATTTTACTTGAAATATCCGTGAAGTCCATGGTTGAAGGGAGTTATCGTATAAAGATATACATATAATAAGTGTATGTTGAATTTATGGTATAATAATTAAGTTGTGATGAATAAGGTCTTTATAAAATTACGGAGGAAAAACAATGCAGTTTGCTGATTTCACTGTATGGAAGTATTTAGCTAGTATTGTTGATATTGTCCTCGTATGGTATGTCATTTATAAACTGATTAATGTGATAAAAGGAACAAAAGCCGTTCAGTTATTAAAAGGGATATTGGTTATCCTTCTAGTCAGAGTTGTCAGTGAGTACCTTGGCTTAGTCACATTAAGCTGGATGATGCAACAGGCCATAAATTGGGGATTTCTTGCTATAATCATTATCTTTCAGCCTGAACTCAGAAGAGCACTTGAGCAATTAGGGAGAGGGCGCTTCTTTTCAAGAAGCAGTAACTCAGATGATGATGATCAAGAAAAAACAGTTGAAGCGATTATTAAGGCCACAGACTATATGGCGAAACGCCGTATCGGTGCTTTGATATCGATTGAGAAAGAAACGGGTATGGGTGATTACATAGAAACAGGTATTCCATTAAATTCCACGATTTCTTCGGAATTGCTCATTAATATTTTTATTCCAAACACCCCCCTCCATGATGGGGCTGTAATTATTCAAAAGAATACTGTTGCAGCTGCTGCCTGCTATCTTCCTTTGTCTGAGAGTCCATTTATTTCAAAGGAGCTAGGCACAAGGCATCGAGCGGCACTAGGAATTAGTGAAGTTACGGATAGTATTACCGTGGTTGTTTCGGAAGAGACGGGTAGTATCTCTCTTACAAGGAATGGAGAACTACATCGTGATTTGAAAGCAGATGGATTAAAGGAATTACTTACGAGTGAATTAATCATTCATAATAAAGCAAAACAAGCTTCTTCCGCTCGTTGGAACTGGAGGGGGAAGAATAATGGATAAATTGATGGATAACCCATGGTTTATAAAAATTCTTGCGTTATTATTGGCTGTTCTATTGTATTCCTCCATCCCAAACCCAGGTGATGTGAATGTACCAGGAAAGCAATCGTCAGTTACCATTAAGGATTTTCCTGTAAAAGTGTATTATGATACAGAAAATTTAGTGGTATCTGGTATCCCAGAGACAGTGGATATTACCCTAAAAGGTCCAATGACACATGTTCAGTCTGCCAATACTTTAAGAAATTTTGAAGTATTCGTAGATTTAACGAATGCAAAAATTGGGAAACAAAAAGTGAAACTAGAGGTAAAAGACCTTTCCGATAAACTAAAGGCAACCTTGAAACCAGATACGGTTACAGTATCTGTGCAAGAAAAAATCACCAAGGAATTTAAAGTCGAAGCAGAATTTAACAAGGGACAAATTGAGGATGGCTATTCAGCCGGACAACCTATTGTAGAACCAAATAAAGTAAAAATCACAGGTGCCAAGAGTGCCATTGATCGAATCACTTATGTAAAAGCGACTGTAGAGGCAAAAGAGAAATGGAAGGAAACCGTTACGAAAGAAGCCACGGTTCAAGTTTTAGATAAGGATTTAAATAAGTTGGATGTAACGGTGGAGCCAGGTACAGTAAAAGTCACCATTCCAATTAAAGATAATAGTAAGACGGTCCCGATTACGGTGCAAAAGAAGGGAACACCGCCAACGGGAGTAACAATAGAATCCATTGATTTAGATGTAAAAGAGGCGACCATTATCGGTCCGGAGGATATTCTCAAGGATACCGAAAGTGTACGTGTAGAAGTTGACGTTAGCAAAATTACGGAGAATACCACGCTCGACTTACCTGTCATCATTTCGAATGGAATTACGAAGGTTACACCGCAGATGGTAAAGGCAACAGTTGTCGTTAAAAAGATGGAAGAAAAAACAGTTTCGGAAATCCCTTTAAAAATTCGAGGATTATCCGAAAATTATGATGTGGAGATTAACGACCCGGTGAATCAGATGATCAGTTTATTGGTTACTGGTCCTAGTGCTGCTGTAAATGGGTTAAAGCCTGAGGATTTTTCCGTGTATGTTGACCTCTCCAGCCTTTCTGAAGGGGATTACGATGTGAATATCCGTATAGAAGGCCCTAAAGATCTCAACTGGAAACCGGATAAAGCAAAGGCGAAAATCAAAATTACAAATAACAATGCATAAGATCCAGCCTATATATTGAAGGAGCGATTTTTGAAATGGGAAAATATTTTGGTACCGATGGGGTACGCGGAGTAGCAAATAGTGAATTAACACCTGAATTAGCCTTTAAATTAGGCCGATTTGGCGGGTATGTTTTAACGAAGGATAAAGATCGTCCCAAGGTACTAATTGGGCGTGATACACGTATATCTGGTCATATGCTTGAAGGTGCCCTCGTAGCAGGATTATTGTCTACTGGTGCTGAGGTTATGCGTTTAGGTGTCATTTCTACACCAGGTGTATCTTATTTAACAAAAGCATTAGGAGCTCAGGCGGGTGTAATGATTTCTGCCTCACATAACCCTGTAGCGGATAACGGAATTAAATTTTTCGGTCCAGACGGTTTTAAACTTTCGGATGAGCAGGAAAATGAAATTGAAGAATTAATGGACTTATCTGAAGATCAACTACCACGTCCAACGGGTGGTGACCTTGGACAGGTCATGGATTATTTTGAAGGCGGACAAAAGTATCTGCAATACTTAAAAAATAGTGTAGATGAAGATTTCGCCGGTATCCATATTGCGTTGGATTGCGCACATGGGGCAACATCTTCATTGGCATCTCACCTATTTGCTGATTTGGATGCAGACCTTTCAACCATGGGGGCATCTCCTAATGGATTAAATATCAATGCGGGAGTGGGTTCTACTCACCCCGAAGCCCTTGCTGCTTTAGTAAAAGAAAAAGGTGCCGATGTTGGTTTGTCGTTTGATGGGGATGGCGACCGTTTAATTGCGATTGATGAAAAAGGAAATATTGTCGATGGCGATCAAATTCTCTATATTTGTGGAAAATATATGAAGGAACATGGACGCTTAAAGCATGGAACGATTGTGTCTACAGTCATGAGTAACCTTGGTTTTTATAAGGCCTTAGAGAGCCACGGAATTAACAGCGTACCGACTGCTGTTGGTGACCGCTACGTGGTAGAAGAAATGAAGAAAAATGGATTTAATCTAGGTGGAGAACAATCCGGTCATATTATTTTCTTGGATTACAACACAACAGGTGACGGTCTATTAACAGGATTACAATTAGTAAACATTATGAAGGCAACACAAAAGCCATTATCTGAGCTTGCAAGCGAAATGAAAAAATTCCCTCAAAAGCTCGTGAATGTTCGCGTAACGGATAAGCACCACGTAACAGATAATGTGAGAGTGAAGGAAGTTATTGATCAGGTAGAAGCAGAAATGGCTGGGGACGGAAGAATCCTTGTTCGTCCATCAGGAACAGAGCCGCTTGTTCGCGTAATGGCAGAAGCACCAACACAGGAACTATGTGATGCTTATGTAGATCGTATTGTTGCTGTTGTGAAAGAAGAAATGGAATTAAAAGAATAAATGGGAATGAGGCTCCAGCATAAAAGCTGGAGCTTTTCCAATTTAGGGGAACTAAGCAGTAGCTCTCTGCATACTTTATTATGTATTATCGGTTGTATATGGAAAATATTTATAATTTTAGGTTATTAGTTGACGGACTCTGCCAATCATAGTAGTATAAACATGCTTTGTTTTTTAAAGCAAGTTGACCATTCTAATATAGAAAGGTGGATAGGTGTTAAGAGTGAACAATAAAAGCGCCTGAACTAATCTTCAGTGGATAGATTAGTTGACGAGGAGGAGGTTTATCGAATGATCGGCGGATACCTCCCGGTTGAGACGCACAACCGAAAAAATTCTTCTTTAAAACATAGGGGCAACTCTGTGCACAAAGAGAAGAATATGCGCATACTAATTGTAATGTTTAAAACGGTATAGACAGATACCTAAAAAACAGAGATAAGGGGGCAAGTACGCCTCCAAAGAGCCTTGCCCCCTGTATCAGGGAGGAAACAGAAAATGTGTGGAATTGTTGGATATATTGGAAATAACGACTCGAAAGAAATTTTATTAAAAGGGTTAGAAAAACTTGAATATAGAGGATATGACTCAGCAGGTATTGCTGTTAAGAACGCAAATGGCATTCACGTGTTCAAAGAAAAGGGCCGCATTGCTGATTTACGTAACATTGTAGACGAGGACGTCATGGCTAACATCGGGATTGGTCATACTCGCTGGGCAACACATGGTGTTCCAAGCAAAGTAAACTCTCACCCACACCAAAGTGCATCTAGCCGTTTTACGTTAGTTCATAATGGTGTCATTGAGAACTATGACCTGTTAAAGAACGAATACCTAACAGACGTAACCTTTGTTAGTGAAACAGACACAGAAGTTATCGTTCAGATGATTGAACTTTTTGTTAACGAAGGCTTAGACGTTTTAGAAGCTTTCCGTAAAACACTAACATTGTTACACGGTTCTTATGCGCTTGCGCTTTTAGATGCTGAGGACAATGATACCATTTATGTTGCGAAAAACAAAAGTCCGCTTCTTGTCGGTCTTGGAAATGGCTTTAATGTAGTAGCAAGTGACGCCATGGCTATGCTTCAAGTAACTGATCAGTACGTAGAATTAATGGACAAAGAAATTGTTATCGTAACGAAGGATGAAGTGACAATTCAAAATCTTAACGGTGAAGTCATCAACCGTGCTCCATATAAAGCAGAACTTGACGCAAGTGATATTGAAAAGGGTACGTACCCACACTATATGCTTAAAGAAATTGATGAACAGCCGCTAGTAATGCGTCGTATTATCCAAATGTACCAGAATGAGCAAGGTGAATTAACGATTGGTCGTGAAATCATCGATGCGGTCAATGCTGCAGACCGGATCTACATTATTGCTGCTGGTACTTCTTATCACGCAGGTCTAGTTGGAAAGCAATTTATTGAGAAAATGGCAAAAATCCCAGTTGAGGTTCATATTTCAAGTGAATTCGGCTATAACATGCCATTGCTTTCTGAAAAGCCGTTATTTATTTTCATTTCACAAAGTGGAGAAACTGCGGACAGCCGTGCCGTTCTTGTCAATGTGAAAGAAATGGGTCACCCTGCCTTAACGATTACAAACGTTCCCGGTTCTACGCTTTCTCGTGAAGCAGACTTTACGCTTTTATTACATGCTGGTCCTGAAATTGCTGTTGCTTCTACAAAGGCTTACACTGCACAATTAGCTGTTCTTGTTATTTTAGCGGAAGTTGCAGCGAAGAGCCGTAACCTAAGTGTTGATTTTGATCTTGTAAAAGAGCTAGGTATTGTGGCGAACGCGATGGAAGTTCTTTGTGATTCAAAAGAAATCATTGAACAGATCGCAAGAGAATTTTTATCCGTTACACGCAATTGCTTCTTCATCGGCCGCGGAATCGACTTCTATGTTGGTTTAGAAGGTGCCTTAAAGCTGAAAGAGATTTCTTATATTCAAGCAGAAGGCTTTGCTGGCGGTGAATTAAAGCACGGTACCATCGCTTTAATTGAGGAAGGTACACCAGTAATCGCTCTTGCAACACAAGAAAGTGTCAACCTAAGTATTCGTGGAAATGTAAAAGAAGTTGTAGCCCGCGGTGCAAACCCATGTATCATATCAATGAAGGGTCTAAACCGTGACGAAGACAGCTTCGTGATTCCAGAAGTAAATGATTTATTAACACCACTTATCTCTGTCATTCCATTACAATTACTTTCTTACTACGCAGCCCTACACCGCGATTGCGACGTAGACAAACCGCGTAACCTTGCTAAATCAGTAACGGTTGAGTAATTGTTGTAAAAGGAAAAATTGAAGCTGTAATTTGAAAAAAAAGTTGTTTACTTGAAAAAAAAGTCGTTTACTTGAAAAAAAAGTTGTTTACTGAGTGTATGTCTTTAATTAGAATTTCACCAGTAGTTAAATTCGTGAAAGTTGGTAATAATCAGTAAAATTTGTGGGAAATAGGAACAAATAACAATGGGAGATAGCCATTTCTAAAATGGCTATCTCCGGTTACCCACAAATTGCTTTAGAGCAAATAGTTTAATGGGGCAATTGTTGCTACAGTGAATTCTTAATTCCATTAGCACCAATTAATTAAAAAACTTTAAGAAAGACAAAAACTAATAAATAAGTATTAAAGAAATTAGTTTAACTACTAATGCTTATTTATTTTTGTCTCTTTTTAGTTTTTTAATTAATTGGTGCTTTTTTGTTGTTATGAAATGAAGGAGGTGATGAAAGAATTTGAAGAGCGACGCAGAATCAAATGGAAATATTCGTTAAGTAAAGTGAGGTTAATAAGGTATGATTGTATATTTTCCATTTCCTTACAAAGGTGAAACTATCTACAGTATAATAGCTAGATATTCACGACATATTGGAGTTGGTTCCAGATATTTTGTGCAAAAGGAATTTTTTAACAATAAAAGAATAGAAATTGATTTCGAATATATAACATATATAAAACGACTATCAGAAAAGATACACCATTTTTCCAAAGAATACACAATAGATTATTTTTTTAAAAGTCATACCACTCTCCCTTTTTATTTGCCTTTTGAAGATACAGGAACATCTATTGAAATGATTAGAGGTTCGACCATGCGAAAGCAAAGAATAATAGAAGAGGTGAATGTGCCTCAAAAGGAACATTTGTATTACTGTGCTTCATGCTTAAAAGACCAATTAAAAAGATATGGTGAGGGATATTGGGATAGGCTGTTTCAGATACCTGGAGTTTTTGTATGCCCTCGCCATCTTGAAGTATTAATGATGTCTTCGGTTAATAATAACAGACAATCAGTAAATAGGTTTGAATTTCCTGAGAACTGTGTTCCTAATTCAACTATCAATAAGGTTGATGAAGAAGTAATCAAGGAGCTTAGTATTATTACTAAAAACATAGAGTATTTTTTAGATCACTCACCCAAGGCAATTGGCACAGAAAATTTATATGTAAAGTATCTAGAATTTATAAAAATTGCTGGGCTATCAATTCCTCTGTCTAAAATAAAGGGGAATTTATATGACTTAATACACCAGAAATTTAAACAAGAGACCTTAATGCTACTAAATTCCCAACCAAAGCAACACAATTGGCTAAAAGATTTTTCAGAAAAGGGTATTAAAAAAATTCATCCTGTTCGGCAAGTATTATTAATGATTTCGCTAGCTGGTTCTGTACAAGAGTTTATAGAAAGCAGTCCTGAGTTCAAACCCTTTGGAAAGGGACCATGGGTTTGTATGAATCCGCTATCTGACCATTATTTACAAAACGTTGTAAAAAATATTGAGATTAGTGTTCATCTTGTTAATAGAGATTATCAAGGTGATTTTATATGTCATTGTGGTTATGTATATAGGCTGCGAATCGGAGAAAAAGAACCAGTGGAGGTTCAATACTTTAGTAATAGAGTAATGAAAAAGGGGCATGTTTGGGAAAAGGAATTTAAAAGGTTAATCCAAACGGGCATATCCCTTCAGGAATTGTCAAAAAAGACCAAACTAAGTGTAATGACGTTAAGGAAAATAATTAAGGAGGGACCAGACCCTATTATAAATGGAATCAAATGTAAGGCGGAAAAAATAACAAAAGCAAGAATAGATAAAACTAAAAACTATAGAATAATTTGGAAGAAATTAAGAGAAGATAATCCTAATTTTACACGAACCGAAATAGCTTCATTAAATCGAGGTGTCTTTAGCTGGTTACATATTTATGATCAGGAATGGTTATTTGCAAATTCCCCTGATTCAAAAAAAGGGATTAAACCTAAGGCAAAAGGTGAAAGTGATATATACGAAGAGGATTTAAAACTATTAAGGCGAGCCAAATTTGCAAATAAAAAATGGAAAAAATATGAAGAAATAGCTGGAAAACAGCTTAGAAAATCACATCACGCTTTTTCCAGGCAATGTGGGCACTATAGAATTGATGAAAGATATCCTAAAACATTATTTTTTTTAAAAAAAATTGTTGAGTCTGCGGTCGATTTTCAAAAAAGAAAACTTGAAAAAACATTAAAAGAACTATTTGAAGATACTCCAGTAAGTAGATTCAAACTGTTAGAGGTTACAGGTATAAGAAAAACTCTTAAGAAGGAAGTGATACCTTATTTAGATGAATTATTAAAAGAACATTATAAAAAGTTATGTCAAAGCTATGACAAATAAATTCATTTTTAAAATAGGAGTTTTAAAATTATGGCTAAAAGAAATACAACTTGGACTGAACAAAAAATTGAAAAATATATAAAAGAAGGACGAGGAAGCGGGGAGCTCGAAAACTATAAACCTTGGTTAACCAATCAGGACTTCGCATCAAAAGGGAGGACCCATAGGCCAAAAAGTTGGAAAACCAATAGAATAATGCAATTGTTCTCAGATATAGAGGAAAGTTATATGTATATTTTAGATTGGGCTGATAATGTTTTTGATATCAGAGAACAATTTCCCTTGGAGAGAGAATTAACTTTAAAAATAGCTGATCAAAAAAAGATTAAACACCCAATTGACAAAAATACCGGTACTCCTATTGTTATGACAACGGATTTTTTAATTACAGTTAAGAAAGAAAATGGATATATTTTTTTTGCAAGGTGTATAAAGCCAGCTCAGGAATTAAATGATAAGCGAGTTATTGAAAAGCTTGAAATAGAAAGACAGTATTGGGAGAACAAAGGAATAGATTGGGAAATTGTAACAAACGAGGACATCTCTAAGAACTTGTGGAAGAACATTGAGTACATTCATCAAAGTTACAGAATAGATGAGGATAACAGATTTTTAGCAAGGTTGTTGTATAACGAGTTATGTAATAACGAAGGAAAGATATTAAGAATCATTAACTTTTTTGAAAAGAAATATAAGTTAGAAGATGGATTAGGAATTAGCCTTTTTAAATATTTACTTGCCACAAAGAAAGTTCGAGTGAATATGTTAGATAGTATTAATCTTAGAGAAGATGTCAGTATATTATCGTTTAATGATCTACAGGACGAGGGAAAAATATCATGAATTTTTATGGAAATGAATTAATTGTAGATTGTGAAACGGGAAAAGAATTACGTGTGCTATGGATAAGTGAAGATAATAAATATGTATTTGTTATTGATACAAAAGAACCTAATGCTTTTCCTTTATTAAGAAAGGTAGAAGAAATAAAGGACGGGATTATTGAAGGAGGTCTATTAAAAAAACTATCAGAGTCGCCATCAAAAACATGTGGAATAGTCAGTGATAAAGCAATCGCAGGTAAAGACAACGCATGGAACATTATTAAAGATATTGTTAACCAAGAACCTGATATTTACTTTGATAAACCAAGAGGGAAATTAATTAACGAGGTAATGAAAAAGCATAAAATTAGCAAGCCTTCGGTTTATAAGTATTTACGTAAATACTGGCAAAGGGGTAAAGTTCCTAATGCGTTGCTACCTGATTTCTCCAATTGTGGGGCAATAGGACAAAGTAAGCAAAATAAAAATAAAAATGGAAGACCTGGAAAGTATAAAGAGTTAGTATCAAAGGTTGTTATTACTGAAGAAATTAGGAAAATATTCAGATATACTTTGCAGAAATATTACTTTAATCAAAAGAAAAATCAACTACCTTTTGCTTACAAGATGATGCTGAAGGAATTCTATTTAGAAGATACATATTACGAGAACGGAGAAGAAAAAGTTATTTTAATGGATACGGAAGAGATACCATCAATTAATCAACTTAGATATTTTCTTAAAAGCGAGTATTCCCCAAAACAAATAACAATACCAAGAATAGGAAAAACAAAGTACGAACAACTTTATAGGGAAATGATGGGCAATTCAACAAGTGAATCCTTTGGACCGGGTTCTAGATTTCAAATCGATGCAACTATCGCTGACGTCTATTTAATTTCAGAATATAATCCGGATTGGATAATTGGAAGACCAGTTGTTTATTTGGTGGTTGATGTTTTTAGTCGTCTAATAGCAGGGATGTATGTAGGACTAGAGGGACCATCATGGATTGGCGCTATGATGGCTATTGCTAATACTTCTAGTGATAAACAAATGTATTGTGAAGAGTATGGTATGAAAATTTCAAAGGAACAGTGGCCATGTGAACATTTGCCGCAAAAGTTACTAGCAGATAGAGGGGAATTTGAGGGTTATAATGTTGAACGTTTAACTAATGCATTTAATTTAGTGCCTGAAAATGCAGCTCCATACAGACCTGACTGGAAAGGAATCGTTGAAAAATACTTCGATGTTATTCAGAGAAGAGTAAAACCTTTACTCCCTGGATATATAGAGAAAGATTTTAGAGAGAGGGGAGCTAAGGATTATCGTTTAGATGCGAAATTGACTTTGAAAGATTTTACAAAGATTATTATAGCAGAAATTATATATCATAATAATCATCACTTAATAAAGGACTACCCAAGGAATAAAGATATGATTGCTGATGAAGTTATGCCAATCCCTATCCAATTATGGAATTGGGGCATAAAAAACAGTTCGGGGAAATTAACCTATTACCCACCAGAACAAATTAAATTAAATTTGCTACCACATGGTGTGGCTACGGTAACTGAAAAGGGTATTAAGTTTAACAAAATGCATTATTCATGTGACAAAGCTGTGAAAGAATCATGGTTTTCTTCAGCAAGAATAAAAGGTACATGGAACGTTGATATCGCTTATGACCCTCGCAATATGTCTACCATCTATTTAATCAGCAATAATCGGATGTCATATGAAGTGTGCCGATTATTAGATTATGAAGAAAAGTACATGGGTATGGCGGAGGTTGATATAAAATATTTGCATGAATACGATGACCTTCAGCAAAGAAAATATCAACATCAGGAGATAACAGAGGAAATAAATTTAATAAACCAGATAGAAAACACTGTTTCCTCTGCAATTCAGAGATCTGAAGAATTGCAAAGTAATGATCTGAGTATTAATGAAAGAGTTAAATCAATTAACGAACATCGTTCAGTAGAAAAGGAACGTTTAAGAGAACAAGAACAATTTAACTTAGCTGCAAATGAAAAAAACTTAAAATATCAGCAAGATATAGTGATAAAAAATGTAGAACCATCAGAATCTGAATTTAAAAGAAAATCAATTAAAGAATTACTACAACAAAAGAGTATAGGTGATAAGATACATGGATAATACGAATAAAAAAGATAAGCATTTTCCGGAGGCGGTATACAATCCACAAGAGATTGTTGAGTATAAAGGTAATCCATTAATTGAAGCACTGCCACCTATTTTATCATTGGGTGATGCTTATGGAAAAATGCGTTTTGAGCCACTTTATCATGAAAAAGAACGAGAATTATCTGAGGAAATAAGATACCATATGCTTTTTCGCCTTCAACAATTTTTCCAACCAGTTACCCAACATCTTGATTTGGAGCGTAGAATTTCAAGATTAATACGTTCAGGCTATATAGCAAGGAACCCTTTAGATAGTAAGGAAGCTGGATATTTAAGTAATAATAATCCCATTGTACCGACATCAGCATCAAGTTTTACCTTAATGGGATTCTCTGGTATAGGAAAAACATCAGCAATTGAAAAAGTTCTTTCTTTATATCCTCAAGTGATTTTACACAAGCATCCGATTAATCGAATACAAGTAGTATGGGTAAAATTAAATTGTCCACACGATGGCTCTTTGAAAACCCTTTGCATGGATTTTTTTTTAAAGTTAGATGAAATATTGGGTACCAATTATTTAAGTAAATATGGGAATCCTAGAAATTCTATAAGTGCCTTGGTTATTCATATGGGGCGCATTGCAAGAATTCATTGTATAGGAACTCTTATTATTGATGAAATTCAACATTTGCTTACAACAAAGGACAGTGGATCAGAAAAAATGATGAACTTTTTTGTTACGCTAATTAATGAAATTGGTATCCCGGTCATATTAATAGGGACTATGAAAGCAAAAGCGGTATTACAAAAAGATTTTAGGCAAGCAAGACGGGGGAGCGGCCAAGGTGACATGGTTTGGGAACAGATGAAATTCGATGATGATTGGAAGATGATGATAGAGGAAATGTGGAAATACCAGTGGACATCAATTTTTACTCCACTAACTGATGAACTAATGGAGGTTCTATATAAAGAAAGTCAAGGGATTTTAGATATTGCAGTCAAGCTGTTTTCTCTTGCCCAGAGTAGAGCAATTGAAACAGGAAATGAAAGAATAACACCAAAAGCAATAAAACAAGTAGGTAATGAAGATTTGAAACTAGTTCAACCAATGTTAAAAGCGTTGAGGACTGGAAGAGAATCAGAAATAATAAAATATGAAGATATAACACCTATGGACCTTAAGGAATTTCTAGAACTAAGAAAAAGTAAAATTGATCTAAGAGCTAGTATCCAAAAGAAAAAAGATGAACAAGAGAGACAAAAGAAAGAATTTGAAGTTTCTCAAATGGAAAAGGCAATCCATGCACTTATTACATTAGGAGTAGATGCCAACGATGCAGAAAAAGCTGTTAGAATTGTTTTAAAGGAACCAAACGTTGTTAATTCAACAGATATCATGGTAAAGGCATTAAATCAACTTGAAATGAAAAAGAAAAATAAAGAATCACAATTGAAAATGATCAATGAAACTAAATCAGAAAACTTATTAGCAAAAATAATTGAAAAAGGTAAAAAGGATAAAAAATCAGCTTATGAAATTCTTTTAGAACAAGGATATATAGGGTCTCCGGTAGATGAATTCATAATATAAGGTGATAATATGATTGGTTTTATTCCTAAGCTATATTCAAACGAATTACTATACAGCTTTGTTGCTAGGTATCACCAATATTGTGCTAATAAAAGTCCAAAGCATACTTCAATAGACTTATTTGAACATCCGATGCAATTAGCAGTCCCTGATTTACCATTAAAAATAGGTAAATTAATAAACCACCTAAGTCTTTTTATTGATTTAGATGAAGAGGAATTGATAAATAGTCATACTTTCTATAATTACTACTCCAACTTTATTTCGTTGGATAAAAAAGCATTTGTTAAAGATGCCATGATTTCAGGTAATAATAAAGGCGCTGTACATATGATGACTGGAGTAATGGCTAGCGCTATAAAGGATAAAAAGTTCTTTCATCACTGTCCTCTATGTCTTGATGAGGATATAAATTTATATGGAGAGACTTATTGGAGAGTAGACCATCAGCTTCCGGGAGTATTCGTCTGTGTAAGGCATAATATTGTTTTACATGAAAGTTCAGTTCCATATCGTTCTAAACAAAGAAACCTATTTGTTGCTGCTTCAAAGAATCATTGTATTAAACCTTGTCTAAATAATATTAGTCTTAAAACACTTGAACATTTGTGTTGTTTAGCTAGGCATTGTATAAAAATAGCCACAAAATCATATAATTTTGAAATAAAGATACTCCAGTCAAAGTATAAAAACTTATTAAGGCAAAAAGGTTTATTAACTATCAATGGAATTGTTAAACAGAAGGAACTGAGCGAGCAGTTCAAGTTGTTTTATGGTGAGGAAGTATTAAACATTTTACAATCAAATGTCTGCTATGAAGATTCAAATTGTTGGTTAAAAGCTCTCACCAGAAAGCATAGAAAAACTTTTCACCCTGTTCGGCATATATTACTTATACATTTCCTTGGAGAAACACTTGAATCAATACAACATATTGAAAACATAAAGGATAATCCGTTTGGAGATGGCCCATATATCTGCTTAAATAAGGCCGCAGACCATTATGAAAGACCAATAATAACCAAAATAGAGATAACATCCTGTTCGAAGACTAAACAGTTAATAGGTACCTTTAAATGTGAATGTGGATTTTATTATACAAGGAAGCAAGAATTTAGTAACGTTTATAAAATTAGTCGGATTAAACAATTCGGAACAATATGGTTAAATACCGTGCATGATTTAATACATACCAAGAAAATGAGTTATAGAGCTGTTGCTCGGCAATTAGATGTAGATACCAACACAATTATTAAATATTCAAAAGAGAAACATCTAATTGCCAATAAGGAAAAACCAGTAGACAATGATGTATGTAAAATTAAAAAACAAGAATGGGTTGCATTAATTGAGAAGAACAAAGATCATAGTATCACCCGGATTAGGAGGGAAAACCCTGCGTTGTATTTATTCCTTTATCGAAACGACAAGAAATGGCTAAATGACAATTCTCCTAAAAAGGTAAGAGATTCTAATAAAACAATAATTGATTGGGATAATCGCGATCTTATTATAAAGAATGAAATTCTTATGGCCGCAAGTCATATTTTGAAACATGAACCACCACGACGAATTACTATTTCTAGTATCGGCTCAGAAATAGGTAAGCGTACTCTTTTACAAAAGCACATGCATAAACTACCTAAGAGTAATGCTATTTTAAATAATTATTTAGAGGATACTTCTGTATTCCAATTAAGAAGAGTTAGATTCATCTTAAGTAAATTAAAGGAACGAAATGAGGAAATAACTGAATGGAAAGTAAAAAGGGTGGCTGGTTTAAAAACACCACTTAAACCAGAAGTGAAATCATTGATAAAAGAGATTCTAGAGAATTGATGATGATATTATTAATAATTTTGGTTTTGGAATAAAAATGGCCTTCGCAAAAGGTCATTTTTTTTTGAGGTGAATTCACAAAAATTATTATTGTTTTGATGAATTGAATAGTAAGTTATTGTAAATTTTATGATAATATTGTAAAAAAGGATAATATGTTCTCATCACATATAACAGTAGTTGGCGGATGTTGCTAAACTTCATGTATTAAAATAAATGGAAAAGTAATGAAGACAAAGGTGATATACCCATGAGTAATTTACAACAGCAAAAACAACAGGCAAACTCTTTAAGAAAACAAGGGCTATTAAAAGAGGCCCTGCCTATTTACCATGAATTGTGGAAAACCACCACAAAGGATAAATTTGATGCAGCTGGTTACTTGCATTGCCTTCGTAAGCTAAATATGAATGAAGAAGCTTTGTCCTTGGTAAAGGAATGCGAAAAAGATTATTCGGATTTTAATTGGTGTCGAAATGAAATAATTTGGACCTATATTGGCAGCTTAAAAATGATGAATGAAACCGCATCCATAGGAAGTGTTTTGCCGATAGCAAATAAAATCATGAAATTAAATCCGGATGAGTTGCCTAAGAATACAACCGTTTTATTTGTTTTAAAGAAGGCAAAACAGTTTAAAAAATGGGACATTGCTACCCTATGGGTTGATAGAATAAACCCAGATACCTTGGATAAAGAACCAATAACTCTATCTAAAGGAACAACAGGTTGGAGTAACTTCTTAATTTGGCATCATCATAAAGTAAGATGTTTGATTCATCAAAAGAAATATCAAGAAGCGATTGAAATGGTGAATAGTATCATTAACAAAGCTAATCAAGAAAAAAAATTCTTTCAATGTTTGGCAGCTCAAGCGTATGAACAAATGGGTAAATCCGATAAAGCAATACAGGTATTAACGGACCTCAGTAAACATAAGAAAGTGGACTGGTGGATTGTTCACCAATTAGCAAATGTATTAAAAAATAAAGGCGAAAAAGAAAAAGCCTTAAAGAAGATGTATCAGGCAGCAACACTTTCTTATAGGTTGGAAAGCATAGTAACTTTACTTCATGATATCGCTCTGATATGCAAAGAATTAAATAGATTGGAAGAATCATATTATCACCTGTTGTTGCTTAAACTTATTCGTGAAAAGAAGGAATGGGTGGTAAAAGGTGATGTGGAACAGTTAATAAAGGAAACTGGTAATTATTTAAATCTCACCAATATGATGAATTATAAAGATGTCCTTCATCAATGCCGAACGTATTGGAATACGATAGCTGCCTCAGATAATAAAAAAACTATTGAAGGAAATTCAAAAAGGGAGTCTAAAAATGCTTTAAACGGGACCCTTATACAAGTCAAAGATGAAAAACCCTTTTGTTTTATAAAAACCCCAGACGAATCATTTTTTTGTTATAAATCCGATATTAAAGGTGAAGCAAAAGAAGGGTTAAAGGTAAAATTTGATGCTATTCCATCCTTCGATAAGAAGAAACAGCAAGAATCTTGGAAGGCAATTAATATTGTATTAATGTAAAAATTTTCACCTATACAGTTTTAGTTTTTGTGAACATTAAGGGATATATCAAGGAAATAACTCAGTTCTATGCTACTACCATTTCATTTGCCTTTTTAGAAGCTCTATTTACCCTTGTGTTCAAATTTCTTATATCAAAAGTTCAAGTAACTTTTAACAAATATTGTATCCAAGTGGTTTTATAGTGGTATTATAAATGAAGTGAAATAAGTAAACATAATGGGTTAAGTTTAAGATTTGAACTAAGATTTTTATCATAGATAGAGAATGTAATGATTTGGGGGATAAACATTGGCTAAGAAAAAATATTATGCAGTAAAAGCTGGTAGAGTGGCGGGTATTTACGAAACATGGGCTGAATGTAAAGAGCAAATAGATGGCTTTTCTGGAGCGGCTTATAAGGGATTTACAACTAAAGAGGAAGCTGAACAGTTCATCGGTGTTATATCTTCTTCCTCTTCATTGCCTATTAATCAAAGCGAAAATAGTAGCGCAGACATCAATACATATATTAGTGCTATTGACGATACAACGTTAGTTGCATTTGTAGATGGAAGTTACGATCATCAATCAATGGTTTATGGATATGGTGTAGTTTTAGTAGGTAAAGATGGGACAACAGAAGAAATAATTGGTTCAGATAATAATAAGGATTACGTGGATTCACGGAATGTAGCTGGTGAAATAGAAGGTGTACAAAGTGCCATTACTCATGCCGTTGGTAAAGGATATAAGAAAATAGCTATTTTTTATGACTATACGGGTATTGAAAAGTGGGCTGTAGGAGAATGGCAAGCAAAAACCGCTATTGCAAAGGATTATGTTGTCTTTGTTACGGACATGAGACGGTGTATAGATATTGAGTTCCATAAGGTAAAAGCACATTCTGGTATAGAGTATAATGAGAAGGCAGATGAATTAGCTAAAAAGTCTTTATTAAAAAAGGGCATTAAAAATAATTCTGATGGTTGTGTTACTGTAACAGGTATCGATAAAGGAGAGTTCGTAAGTATTTTTGAACTTCTTGAATTAAGTAACGCTGAAATTAGAATTCAGGAAGCTGGAAAAGCAAAAAAATGTACAAATTTTATCCTATCGCTTAATAATGATAAGATTGTTGTTTCCTGTTATAATAATGGAACAACAACAATTCAAGGTAAGCAATCTAAATTGCTTGAAGAATTAATGATGCTGGTTGTAGAGCTTTTACCTAACAAAGGTGAAGTTGTTGAATTGCTGAATGATTATTATGAAGTAAATATTGAAGAAAGTGAAATATTTACGAAATTTAATCATTTGCTACCTAATTTTGATAAAAATAAAACTAATGATCAGAAGTTAATAAATACACTTAATCAGGCAGTTTATAATACAATGCTAAAAGGAAAAAGGCCTGATTATACCGATTTAGCGACACCTTCTCTTAGGGTTATTGAATATTATATGTATAAGATACTTGTAAGTAAGGGTATAGTGAGACTAGATGATAATGTGCATGGATTTAAATGCTTTGATAAAATCGATGATGTTTATTACCTTCAACAAGCACATCAAATTCATTATACAGCGGAACAGGTATCTCATATAAATGATCTTTATAATTTTTACCAAAATCACAGGAATACTTTAAATCATTGGGATAAAAATGGCGTTACAAGGGTTCTTAAAACAATGGAAGAAGCAAGAATATTAATATTTGATAATCTAGAATTAATTGATAAATATTATACTGTATTTTAGGAGGTGTTGATTTATGAAGAAAGTCTCAATTGAATTTTTGAATGACTCTTCTTATTCTGCTCTTCTAACTACTTTAAGTTCGGAAAGTCCAATTGATTTACTTAGGGACTTTGAAGAAGAAAATAGTTTTGTTTGCTCTGGTAAAATAATTGTGGACAATATTTTGCATTCAGGGAATAATTCAGATCGCTTTATAGAATTACTCTGTGAAAACGGAAAAATAAACTATAGTTCTGTAAATTTTATCCAAATCGAAAGAAAAAATGATTTAAGGGTTAAGGCAAATAACACTTTAAGACAATATCCAAATATAATTAACAACTCCATTTTAAATAATAGCCAAAAAAAATTGCTACTTCACGGTATCTCTATTTAGGACTAATAGGAAGTAATATGAGTTGGTTATTATTGTTTTGGAAAGCCACCAATAAAGGTGGCTTTTTGATTATTATAAGAATTCCAAAGGAGCAGCATTTTCTTATATTATTTTGTATAATATAGGAAAATGCTGTTTTCTATATTTAGAAGATGCCTAATTGTAGTGTAAATATGAAAGAATAAAGTTAGTAAATTCTATTTGAATATATTCCTGTGTCCTGATTAAATTATTTGATTTTTATTCAAGGAGTTGAAAGTATGAGAACGGAATCTTTTTCTATAGAAATACCTACTGATTCTGATGAATATTTTAGAGTATGTTGTCCCTATTGTAGAAATAAATTTAAGATATCGGCTCCAGAGTTTCGAGAAACAGATGTGATAAATATATTTTGTCCAATTTGCGGATTAGTAGACGAATTTAATTCTTTTATTTCAGAAGAAGTAATCGAAAAAGCACTTGCTATTGCCCAAAATTATGTCGAAGATGCTATTTATCAAATGTTTAAAAGTTTGGAAAGAAAAACTAAAGGAAATTCATTATTTAAATTCAATGCGGGTAAAAAACCTGTAGCCTATGAACCTGAACTTTATGAACTCGATGATCACTTAACCATGGTCCATAAAAAATGTTGCGATTCTCATTTTAAAGTAACTGAACTTGATAAGTGGCTTGACCCTTATTGTGTTTACTGCGGGAGGAAGTAGAGATGGATATAAAACAAATTAATAAACTTAGCAGAGATTTTAGAACAAATTCTTCAAGATTACTTTCAACAAAATTCGGGTCAGAACAAACAGATTTATCAAGGTTTTTATTATTTATAGAAAATAGCCCATTAATCATGAAATTTATAAATGAATGTACTGTAGAAACGATTAATTTTGAAGAGATAATAGGACAAAAAGGATGGAATGATAAATTAGTATTGCCATTAGACACAAAAGAGGAAGTTTCATACATCTATCAGTTGTTAAAATATATTGAAGCGAATCAGTCGTTTATTCACGTTAGTATGGGGTATGGAGATGGTAAAAAATACCAAGAACATATAGATGCATTTAACCATCAAGTAACAATTCAATTAGTAAACCATATTAGAGAGTATTTTGAAGATATTATTGTTGGAATTGAGCCAGTTACACCTGAAGTTGTTGAGGAAATGAAACCAAAGATTTTTATTTCATATTGTTGGGCGGATGCAGCATTTGCTGATTTGATTGACAATGATTTTAAAGCAATGGGATATACTTTAACACGAGATATTCGGGGATTGAAATTTAAGGACAGTATAAAAGAATTTATGGAATCAATCGGTAAACACGATTTTGTCATTAGTATTATAAGCGATAATTATTTAAAATCTGTCAACTGTATGTATGAAATTTCAGAGGTCATGCGTTTACGTGAATACAAAGAAAAAATGCTGTTAGTAATTCTAAAGGATACAGATATTGACTTATTACCTTCTCAATCTGAAAAGCAGACTCAATTTGCAGTGAATATTTACTCTCTTCTAGAGAGAGTTAAGTACATTAATTATTGGGCAGAAGAGTATAAAAGAAATGAAGATATTATTAATACAATCGATGACGATTTACATAAAATTCAACCCTTACAAGAACTAAAAAGAATACGAAGCATTTCTGATAATGTTAGTGATTTTCTATCAGCAATCAGTGATTGGAATAATACCGATTTAAATAAATTAAAAAAATCTAATTACGCTGCTTTTATAGAAGAAATGAATTCAACTGTAAAATGAATATTTGGTGGACAATAATTAAATTTACCATTTCCATTTTTATGTGGATATTTGTCTAAAACTTTTTTCCACATTACTACGAAGGCGTTTGTCCAACTAGGATTTACGCTTTTTTTTGTAGAACTTATTGTACTATCAGGCAAGTTAGTTGAAGAGTGTTGTATAATTTTCGTTCAACAATCGGGCCAGTTTGTTGAGGATCGTATTCAATAAAGAATGGATATTTATGTTGAAATATAATGTAATGATTGTGAAAGTTTTCACTTAAACTAACGGAGCAGGATAGTTGAAGAAGGGAAAGCCTAACCTTTTGGAGAAATTTATTATAAAAAGGTGGTTTAAAGATGGAATTATATGAAAAAGTAGAAAACGTAAAGAGTCGAGCAGACTTAATCAAATTCATAAAACACTTGAGAATGGATTTACAAAGTAATAGGGCTGAGTGGGAGAATATAACCCTTGAAGATTATTTAGAAGCTATGGAGGCTTGGGTTAATGATATGGAAGGATATTATTTAAATACAAATCACCCAGTGCCTAAACAACCATCTTGGAAGACTATTGCTGACATTCTATATGCTTCAGGTATGTATGAATGATATTTAACTAATGAGTGCTTTAGTAAAAAATCATTAAGAAGAATGGTGCATATTCATGGAAAGCTTTAAAGAAATTTTATCTGTTAACAAAAAATATAAGGCTGTCATTTTTAAAAGTGAAAGGACTTATGAAATCAGGTTGTTTCAATATTTTCCTGAGTGTGTCGATGAAGAAGGAGATACTTGGGAAGAGTTTTGGCAAGAAATTACTACTACTAAAACTAAAACTGATACCGAACAGTATGCAGCAAAACTTGCAATAGAGGAACTAGCCTTATTGAAGTAACGGGGGCAATAGTTAAAGAAATGATCGCTGCGGCGGTCTTTTTTCTTGTTGTGCTAACGGTGCCGGTTAACTTAATATGATTTTATTTTATTCATGAATAACTCATCGACTGTTGTTTCTAAGTGTTTAGCCACCTCAAATGAAAGTGACAAGGTAGGGTCATATTTATTGTTTTCAATAGCATTTATAGTTTGCCTTGTAACTTTGCACAGTTGAGCAAGGTCATCTTGTGATAATTTCTTATTTTTTCTCAGATGTCTGATCTGGTTCTCCATTTTAAACTCCATATTTCTTTTTATTAGTCATTAAAGATAAAAGAAAATAAACTGAAATCAACGCTAAAACAACAAAAGGATTTAAACCGAATTTGCCGCCTTTAATAAAATCTACATACAACATTTTAGGAATAGATATAATTACTAAATAAAATATTGTAAAGTAAAATGTTTGTATAACTGATTTGTCCTTTATGTGTTTTTGAAGTTCATCTCCTTGTTTCGATAAAGAAATAAATAAATACACTATTAACACCAGTGCAATTAAAATAACGATAAAACTAATAAATATAGAGGTATTCATTAATTTTACTCCTCTCTAATATGTAAAAAGAATTTTACATTATTAGTGTATCATTTTTATATTTTTTTTTTCAAAAACCTTTTACATTTTAGTGTAAATATCCTTTTTCCTTCTTGAGGTAAAGGGGCAGTTTAGCACAAGAAGGAGATATAAGAAAAGCAGCGAATTCATAAAAGTATTGAGTGAAGCTGGGGGTAAAATGCTTTGAATAAAACTGATTATGTTTGGATCATATTTGTTGCCGAAAATACAAATCGGTTTCCTAATTTCTTTCCAATCGGCGTATATACAACTGAAGTGAAAGCTAAACAGGAATTACAGGATCTACCGAATGACAACAACTATCAGCTGTTTAAATTTCCAGTCGATGAGTTCTTCGGTTATTTTAATAAAAAAGGCGAATTGGTTGGAATGGATATAGGTAATCATTGGCATTACCATTTTAAGGATGACTTGGAAGGCCAATAATAGCCATATCCCTTTTTATTAAGCAAACTGGGCAGGATAGTTAAACAAGAAACTGTTAAAATAGTAATAAAAAAGGTGATAGGAAAATGGCTATATTTCCAGAAGAAAATGACTTTCTTTCGTTATTCGAATGTGAACCAACGTTATTAGATAACACTTCGAAAGACTTGCCCTTTTATTATAATAAAGCAACATACCGATTTTCTAATGGAGAGGAAGACTTTATTGTTACTCTTTCTCCCTCTTATGGTGAAGTCAAAATACAAGTAAATCAGCGTGCTACAAAAAGATTGTTATCACTTTTGGACCTAAAAAGGGTTGATAAATTTGAAATTACAGCAGATAAGAAAGACCATTCAAGTGTGCTATTAACAGTTGTTAATGAGGACACTCAACAAATGATTGAATTTGAATTTAAGCCTTATTTTAAACTGATTTTTAAAGAACATTTTACTCGTTAAGTACAAATTCTTATTAAGTTAACAGGTGCAAGAGTTGAAAATCCATCTGTAAACCAGGTGGATCTTTTCTTGTTGAGCTAACGTAAGCAGGATAGTTTAATAAGAACTGATAAAAATTATAGCTTTGGGTCCTTCTAAATAATTCCAAAACAAAAGATTTAGTTTATAATACAGCTATAATAAATTTTTTAAGGGGCTTTTTATGGAGTTAATTACAGGTAAGGTCATAATAATATCTCTATTTCTATTGATAATTACAATGATTGAGACATTGGCTTATTCAACAAGGATTTCAGGAGCAAGGGTAAAATTAATTGCAACTGCATTATCTTTGTTTAGTACACTGGTAATTGTTTCAAGGTTTTCTACAATGATACAACAACCTCTTACTGCAAAACTTATCGCAGAAGCACCAGATTTAGACAAATTACACTACATAGAGGAACAATACAGGATTTTAATCGCAGTAACCTCGATTGGAGTGTTGTTGGGGATACTTCTTTTTCCAACGTTCATAAATATCTTTTCAAGAGCCATTATTCAACTTTCAAATCAACGTGGTTCAATAATTGCACTGTTTGTTAATCAATTCAATCGAAATAGCATTAAAAAAATATTGCTGTGTTTTAGGCTACCAAGATTTTCGTATCTAAAGGGGATTACGTTAAAAACCATTCCAAAAAGACTCTTTGTGATTAATGTTATCATTTCTGCTGTATTTACAATCGGGGTACTATCTTCCATTTATGCATCAATGATAGTACCGAAAGATTATGCTCAAGCAGCATTAATGTCATCTGGTATTATTAATGGTATAGCAACTATTTTATTGACTTTGTTCATTGACCCTAAAGCTTCCGTATTAGCTGATAGAGTAATGAAAAAACAAACTGATTATATTTACTTAAAAAGTTACTCTTTAACGATGATTAGTTCTAAATTTCTGGGTACAATTGTGGCTCAACTTCTACTTATCCCTGCTGCATATTATGTAGCTTGGTTTGCCAAGTGGATTTAATGGGTTCTTGTTCAACTAACAGGGGCAATAGTGGAAAGGCAGCGGAGTTATTCCGTTGCCTTTTGCCATCCAATCTAAAAGTATTTTCTATAAAACTCCCTTCTAAGGCTCCCGCTTAACTGAGCATAAATCCTTGTAGTCTCGCTTTTTTCGTGTCCTAATAAACTTTGAATAACATCAATGGGAGCTCCGTTGTTCAAAAGGTGTGTGGCATAGCTGTGGCGTAGTTGGTGAGGATGAATTTCTTTGTTAATTCCTGCCCGACTTGATATTCGTTTTATGATGTACCTCATCTGTCCAATACTCATCCTATGTGGGTGCCGTTCAGTAACAAAAATAGCGGGATCTTTATCCTGGCGAAGGTCTAAGTAACGTTTGAGCCAGATTTCACATTTTATATTAAAGTATACCTCTCTCTCCTTGTCACCCTTTCCAAGCACAATGGCTGAACGATTTGACCAATTAATACAATTTTTATCTAGAGAAACAATTTCACCTATTCTACAACCTGTTGAAAACATAAATTCAAATAATGCCTTTTCCATTGGATTTAAACAGGCTTCCCTTAAATGTTCAATTTCTCTCTCCGTTAGAAACTTCGGAATCCGTTTACCTTGTTTAGGTTCTTTTACTTTTGCTGCTGGGTTTCTAGGTAAATGCCCTTCCTCGTGTGACCAACGAAATAAAGATTTTATAAAGCGAATTCGATGAGCTAGACTTGATGGCTTTAGGTGTTCACTGGATTTTGCTAAGTATCCTTTCAGTTGATCAGTCGTCAATGACTGAATATCCACATCGTTAAAGTGTTGTATCAGTAACTTGGACTGGAGCTTATATGCATTTAATGTCTGAGGAGAGAATCCTTCAATCCTTTTGTCCGATTCATATAATTCCCAGGCTTTTGATAATAACAAAATAATTCCTCCTTTTCGGTTATATTAGAGGAATTATTGCCCTGATTATAGAATTGAAAACGTGGTATTGAAGTAACGGGGCAGGTTTGTTCAATAAGATGTTGGATAGACTAACATGCATGGTACCTGCGAATCCATTTAATGAACGGAACTCGTGAGCGGAGAACTCTTCTGCTGGACAGTATGCAGTTACTCCATTTTCAAGTAGTAAAAACGTAATTTCCTTATCTTTAATGATAGAGATTGATGTAACGACTCTACGAACAATCTCCCTATCTCTCTTAAATCTTGCTAGGTCATCTAGTTGCGCGTCGTTTGACCATGATTTTATTGTAAATTCAGCCATTTGTTTTTCCTCCTGTTATTCAATAAACTGATTGAATAAACCAATAACAACGCAAAAAAGACCCCAAAAACCAGAGGAGTCAAAAGTGACTACTCCGTTTTTGGGGTCTTCCCATTAGTTATTCATTTATTCGTACATTAATTCTTACCTAGAGTGTATAACAGGATAAAAGATAATTCATTATTAATTTTCGATGTTCTACATTATTGCCCTATTTTGGCATAGAAAGATATTGCGTTGCCTATTATTTTTCTGAGACCAGTTTACTCCATTCGTGATCTAATTGTACGAATTTTATTAACTGGCGTTTCTTTAAAAGATGCTAATTTGATTGCAAATTGATTCACCGAAGATGTTGCTTGAAAAATAAGAAACTATGGATAAACAACCAGCACATTCATTGCTGGTTGTTTTTTTATAAGGCTGTTTTGGAATAGGTTGTTACTATTCGACCATACCATATTCTTTGAACTTTAAATTTTCCTTTGAAGCATATACCCAATTCTTTTTGATATAAATTAATACAAGTTCTCTGTGTTTCCTGTTTTTCCAGTATATTTTTTCTCTACCCATAAGAACACATTCACGATCTGCTTGGCAACTAGAGCGACGATTAGATATACAACCAACAAATGGTAGTAAGTGAACCCCTCATAAAATCTAAACAATCCCAATTGGACGAGTATGGGTTTGAGTCCGAAACTGAATATTCCACAAGTGATGGAAGCATATAGATAGTAATTCTTTTTATGGTTAATCGACCACTGATAGATGAGCATAAACGTTACGGGTGCAAGACTCGCATCAATCGACAAACTAGGTAGTAGGGGAATTAATTGAAATGGATAGTGCCAGTTTCCCTGATTCATCCCAATTAAATCCCCATAGGCAAAGGTCGTATGATAGCTATATCCAAAGAAACCAATATGAAAGAGTTTGGTTTTATCAATTTTAAAATATAGTACAATCAAGGGGATGACCAACATGCCGACCATCATCCAGTATTCCAATGAGGTATATAAATGATAATCCTTCCATACCCCTAAAAATACCTCACTCGATTCCTCTCTAAGTTGAACACCATGATCAAAACGTTCTAAACGCTTATCCAAATCGGACACATTACTCACCCTTTATTTCTTTCTTTTATACGTATTCTTAACTATGGAGGTGAGCCTTATTCTTTTGCAGGATAAATAATGTTTTCTAGTCGAACAGTTTTACATAATTAACAGTGTACATTAGAATTCAGTCCTATTAATAAATACGTGACAAGTTTGTATAAGTGAATATATTGTGAAATTTTTCACTTAAAGTAACGGGTGCTTTACTTTAATAAAGAGTAAAGCCTTTTTCTTATTCAACAAACGGGACTGGTTAGCTAAAGAGTAGTAAAGTTAAACTAAAAACAAAGGAAGTTCAAATATGGAACGAATTGGTGTCTTTTTTATAGTTCCGCAGGAGTATGAAGATTTAAAGATAGAATCTATATTAAAATTTATCAACATTGAAGATTACAAATGGCATATTACAACCAATGATGTATTCGTAAGGAATGATGATTGGAAACAAACTTTTTTGGAAGGTGAGGAGGTTGTTTCAGGTCTTAAGCTAAAAGAAGAGTTGCGAGAAAAGGATTATTACCCAATATTCTTAAATCTCCGAGCATATCCTAATGACCTTCCAATACAAGAGATACATAAAACTCCAATCACAAACCTTCAAGAGTTTATACAAAGTAAATGTGTTCTAATGTTGGTCATAATAGATTGCGGTGAGGTAGGTATCTTTGTAAAAGATCCATCATATTTAACATTCCTTAATCAAGATATTTTGTCAAAAGGATATGAAGAATTCCGATTCATTAAAACATCAGAAGATTGGTATTTTAGTTAAATACTGTATAATCTGTGCGGTTTGGTTTCTTGAACTGATGGGGGCAAGTGTTAAAGATGGAGATCGCTACGGCGGTCTTTTTTCTTGTTGCACTATCGGAGCAGGATAGCTGAATAAGAGGTAGGGAAATTTATCTACTAAATCTTCAAAAAATGTTAAAATTAGGTATGTAAAAATCTATATATGGAATTGAAAGGGGGATAAAAATTAATATGGAGAGAAATTCAATGAATAGAATAAGATTATTCATATATCTATTTCTTTTTACGCTTGTATTAGGAACTTGTCTTTATGTTAGTTTCGGAAAAGAATCAAAGATTCAGGATTTTCCCGTTCCGTTTTTTGCGAATTACATAAATGATGATAATCCAAAAGATTTGAAATACTCTTCTAGTGGTTTTCTTTATTGGTTAACATTGCGAGTAAATGGGTGGAAAGAAAATTATCACGAAGGAGAATTAAAAGTATTTGAAAAAAATAATAGAGAAGTGCTTGTTTTTCAGCCTCCAGGAGAGAAAGCTATTTATCTGTTTGAAAATTTCAAGTAGTATCCAATAAAGACCAGAGTATTAAACACCTTTACTCAACTAACGGGTGCGTTAGTTGAACAAGGGTTCACCTAAAATTCGGCAGCAGAGTAAACAACTTTTTTATTATGTAGCAGGTCTGTTTTATTACAATTATTACATTGAGTAAACGACTTTTATTAAATTGAAATAGCTCGGGTGTTAAAGTAGTAGGGTTTTATAACTGCTGGAGTAAACGACTTTTTTTTCAAACAACAGAAGCCTCGTTCCAATTCTTATTGGAGCGAGGCTTTTTATTTTTGACTAAGTTGTAACGCAGAAAACCTTCCCCTCTATTCAAAAATTGGAAGGGAATACCGGCATTTCATATAAATATTGGAATATATAATTAAAGGTACTGTTTCTAATTTTAATAGATTAATTGGTTAATAATGGGGAGGTTGTTTATGAAAAGAGTCATGAGTTTGTTTACAATTTTTATCTTAGTTTTTGGGGTGTATCAATCCGCTAATGCTGCAAGGTTAACGATGTGATTACACTTGGTTCACCACATCATGGCACAAACAGCGCCTACTACGGCTTCTTTACCGCAGGTGCAAGAGAAATGATGCCAGATGGCCGGTTCCTACAGGACCTAAATAGTGGGGATGAGACTCCAGGTGCTTTTGTTAAATATACCTCTATTTATAGTACAACTGATGAAGTCATAGGTCCTTATACCAGTTCGATATTGAATGGGGCTAAAAATGTTGAGGTTAGCGGTGTCAGCCATAGCGGATTACTTAGTAGCGAGGCGCCAAAACCAGCCATATTGGATGGCTTAAATGGTAAGGGCGATAATAGCAACTAGCTTTAAGGCAGGAGTTTAGATTCCTGCATTTTTATTAAAGGAAATTTGTATATTATTGGAGAATTATGTAAGTGGGAGGCGAATGGATGAATATTTCATATAATTTTTCGTTTAATCTAATAGAGTTCATTTTTGAACTTATATCGTGGGCCATAATCGGGCTATTTGCCTATCGGCTTTACAGACGTATACCTGAGAAATCAAAGGTCTTGAAGATTCTTGTTTGTACATATATTGGACTCTTTTCATTTTCTATCAATTGGAATGTAGCGGACACCCAGGTGAAATTTTCTATTTTACCATTAGGTGTTTGGATTTTGTATTTGATTTTAAGAAGAAAGGAAGGAAGATGGGAGAGATACCGATCATTTGCCTGGCTGGGCTTTTTTGCTAATTACATCTTTTTAGCAAATACGTTACTTTCTATACCAGTTCATCAATTTTTTTACTCGGAAGATGAACTTTCGACCTATATCTCTCATGTGGTGGATGCTTCCATAATTGCAACTTATCCTTCGGCAAATGAGCAAACTTTAGATAAGGAAAGTTTACAAAAACAAATACATAATATGAGGCCTGCAGCTAACCATGGAATCGAGTGGTATAACGAAATTGAAATGGAATCTACTAAAAAAAGTGAAAAATTCCCTTATCAACTTATTGGTTTTTCTCCTAAATGGGGAAGTAATCTTAATGCCATTATCTACATAGAAGATGATGGAAAAGGTTTGTTAGTATCTACGCCGAAAAAGCAGCTCTATTACCGATCTAAAGAGTCAATGTTAATGGGAGGGAACTAGCATTGAATAAAAGATTATTTATTTTCCCTTTATTAGCTGTAGTCATTATCGCATCTAGTATATTGGCTTATTGGTATTATTTTTCGAAACCAACTGAGTTTCCCAAAAGTGACCAATTACTTGAGAAGATTCATCGTGTTTTCCCAGAGGCTTCACCAAAAGTCATTCAGGATTCCATCGCTATAGATGAGCGGCATCGGTTTGTCCCTTTTATTTCGAAGGATGATAAATATGGAGTGAGTTATTGGCAATGGGAAAATCATAAGTGGAAAGTAGTTTCCATTGAAACGACAGGGGATGTGCATGTTTGGAAAATAGACAATAATGACCCATCTACGTTTTACCTATTATGGAACTTTCATCCGGATGACCAGGTGAATCAATTGAAATTTTATATGATAAGGGATAGAGGCTATCATGGTGCTAATAGGCAACTATGGTATGAACCTAGGATTCAAATTGAAAAGAAAGTTGAACAAAAAAAGTCTTATGGGGTGTTGAAAATGCCTAAAGAATGGGCTGCGTCTATGAGTTCATTCTCACAAGCTGGTCCTATGGAACAAACTGGACTGTTCTCTAACGGAATCCTATTTAATGCAGGTATGTATTTCGGCTATATTCCTTACGATCAGTCGGGGAAAGTTGCGAGAACGATGAATTCTGCAAATGGGAGCGGCTTTCAAAATGGTAATTTTAATCAAGAGTATGTCAGGCAGTTAAGTGAATCAGAAATTGAAAAACAATAAAAATTATTGACAAAATAATTTATTTGTGCTATAATTTAACATTATTGTAAATGGTTATAATGTGTCATATAATAAACTCCTGGCAGAATCCTGCTGGGAGTTTTTTGTTTCTATAGGAAGGGGGAATTTCTTTGGAGAAAAACAAGGAAAGCTTAACTGCATTAGTCAGCTGCTATGCTAGGGGGTATCATGCCTTACAAAGTAATCAACCCATTTTTAATGATTTTGTTGCCAGTACTCTTTTAAAGGAGGAAGAAAAGCAGCTAATCAGCACGAATTGGGCGAATGCGATTGCTTTTTTTTCACCAGAGAAGAGTGAGTCCTTGAAGACATTCGAAGAAAAATTGCAGTGGGTGATGAATAACCAAACCGTTCCCCAATTAGTCAGCCGCGCTCGTTATGCAGAGGATGGATTGCTATCAGCTATTGAACGAGGTGTCAGACAGTATGTGATTTTAGGGGCAGGCTTTGATACATTTGCATTAAGACAACAAGAAAATCTCCCAGATGATTTTATCATCTATGAAGTCGATCACCCCGCAACGCAAGCTTTTAAAATCAGCCGCCTCCAAGAAATGGGGATTGAAATTCCTAAGAACGTACACTTTGTCCCTTTTGATTTTAAAAAGGACTCACTTCGGGACGAGTTAAAGAAGGTTGTTTACAATGAACAAACCTTAACCTACTTCAGCTTACTGGGTGTGGTGATGTACCTTGAGAAAAAAGATTTCTATCAACTTCTTTCTACTGTTTCTGATTTGTCTGTGAATGGTAGTTCTTTCATCTTTGATTACCTCGACGATACTGCATTTAATGATGAACTAGCCTCTAAGAAATTAATCCAAATGCGACAGATTACAGCCCACACAGGCGAAGCTATGGTAACTGGCTTTGATCCGTTCACGCTTGACCTGGAACTACAGGATTGCAATATGTTAGTCTATGAAAATCTATCCCCGGCTAATATTGAAGAATGGTACTTCGAGGATAGAGAGGATGATCTGCACGCCTTCGATCATTTTCACTTTGCGCATTTAGTGGTGAGGAAATAGGCTGGGGACACCGTTCAAATTACTTGGACGGTGTTTTTTGTGTGCTTCCTAAAAGGAAAAGTATGGTAAAATTTTAAAAGAATGGCGGATGTTTAGGAGGGGAAAGGTTGAATAAGTATTCGATTAATGAATTTATTACTAAAACAGAGCAGGTAGATAAGGGTGAGGGGTTCTTTGAATTGGAGACTCCTAGAATGCTAGAGGTGAACCTCGACGGTCAGGTTTGGGCGAAGGCTGGGTCTATGGTTGCCTATCATGGAAAAATCAAGTTTGAACGCGAAGGGATTTTGGAGCATGGTCTAGGTACGGCTTTCAAGAAGGCGATCACCGGTGAAGGTGCCTCGTTGATGAAAGCCGGCGGCCAAGGAAAATTGTATTTAGCGGATGAGGGCAAAAAGATTATTATTCTACATTTGAATAATGAATCCATCTATGTGAACGGCAATGATCTGCTCGCATTTGAACCGAGCATTAAGTGGGAGATCAAGTTAATGAAAAAGATTGCCGGGCTAATGGCTGGCGGCTTATTTAATGTTCGTTGTGAAGGCACGGGTATGATTGCCATTACGACTCATTATGAACCGCTCACGCTAAGGGTTACACCAGGACAGCCTGTTATTACGGATCCAAATGCAACGGTTGCGTGGTCAGGTAATCTGCGTCCGGAGTTTCAGACGGATATCAGTTTGAAGACATTCTTTGGAAGAGGAAGCGGCGAGTCCATCCAAATGAGATTTGAGGGAGAAGGATTTGTTGTAGTGCAGCCATACGAAGAGGTTCGGAGGATTGAGAACAAGAGCTAGCGATTTATATGAGATGCCGCCGTTTAGGGAATAAGCTAAAACGGCGTTTTTTCTTTGAGTGGGGAGGCTATTTGACTGTGTGGAGTGCAAAAGAAGAGGATGGTTCCGCAGAGAGGTGATTCTATGCGACCGAGGTCAAAGGGGGAAAAAGCAAAAGGTCGTGTAGAGGTGTTCTATGCTACCGAAGCCAGAGGGGGAAATGGCAAAAGGTCTCGTAGAGAGGTTTTATGCGACTGAAGCCGGAGGAAAAAGAAGCAAAAGGGTTCGTAGAGAGGTTCTATGCGACCGAAGCCGGACGAAAAAACAACAGAAGGTAGCGTAGAGGGGTCCTATGCGACCAAAGCCGGACGAAAAAACAACAGAAGGTAGCGTAAAGGGGTCCTATGCGACCAAAGCCAAAGGAAAAAGAAGCAAAAGGTAGCGTAGAGGGGCTCTATGCGACCAAAGTCAAAGGAAAAGGTAGCAAAAGGGTTCATAGAGGAGTTCTATACGACCGAAGCAAAAGGAGAAAACAGCAAAAGGGTTCGTAGAACGGTTCTATGCAACCGAAGCCAAAGGAAAAAAAGGACAAGCGGTCTCGTACAGTGTATTTACGAGACCGCGGACAAGGCAATGGCACAAAACAGTCGCTTACAAAAGTTTTACTTGTTTAAAAATGTTGCTCACTCATAGTAAATCCATCTCCCGTACCCCTTAGCACAAAGGTTTTTTCTTAAAATCCTAACAAACCTCTTTCGTGAACCACCTTCACCTTCACCCTCACCACACCACTCGTAAACAAGATTAGTAGTAATCTTCCTCTCCGGAAAAAGCAGCCTTAACTCCGCCACAGCTCGGAGGACAGCGGCATCTATAGTTTCTTCATGGCCGCAAACATCACAAACCAAACGTCTTTCTCCTTGGAAAGTAGAAACGGAATGACACGTTGCACATAGTTTCCCCTTTTTCAGTTGGTCAAATTGATAGGGAGGAAATTTGCAAAAGGGATACTCATTTTGGTGCGCAGCCATTAATTGGTCAGCGAGATCTTTATGTCTTTTTGATAGCTTCGAAGGAATAGTGTTTAATCGCTTGAAAAGTTGATTTAACTGCGTTGGAAATACAATGGGCTTGTCATGGGGAGCTTGATATAAGGTGAACTCAGGGTTAATGAAGACAATGTGACTATCAATAGGTAACTGATAGCCGAGTTTTTCAAAAATTGGCGAAGTAATGTTTCACACCGTTCCAATTGGTGTAATGGATTTTTAATATCGTTGCCACCCTGAAGCCTCCGAAACTTTTCAGCTTCGTACAAATAGTCGCCTTCAGAATTTTTCACATCGTATACGTAAATCTTTTGGGGAGCAATCAGTAAGGTGTCGATTTGGAAATAAGAGTTGTTAATTTCAAAGAGTAGACCGTTCAAAATGTAAACATCACATTGAAGCCCCTTTGTCAGCTTATCGAACATCAACTCACCTTCATATCCCTTTTCAAGGGTGCGATAGTAATATTTTTCATCCGATGTTAATTCACTTCGTGCATGTAAATTCCTCCAGACTAATAATTCCTTTGATTCGGTACGAGGCTTTAAAACATCCATGGGCCACTTCCTTTCTTTAAAAGAACACTCAAGTCTATTTTACAAAAATTCACCTATAAACACGTGTTGCACAAATGAACATTTAGTTAACTTTCACTATTCAGAATATTGTTGACAACAATTAACACAGAATGTTATTATTTTCCTCTGTGACTCAAAAAGGAGGGACGCGTTTTGATTAGGTTAGAAGGAATCTCGAAATCCTATAAGGTTGCCCAGCGCACATCAGGAGTGAGGGAGGCGGCAAAAGCTCTATTCTACCGAAAACATACGATAGTAGAAGCACTGAAGGATATCTCTTTTTCTATTAATCCAGGAGAAATAGTCGGTTACATCGGTCCAAATGGGGCAGGGAAGTCCACCACCATTAAAATTATGAGCGGAATCCTGGTGCCGGACACCGGCAGCTGTAGCATTATGGGCTACACACCTTGGAAGGACCGAGTGCAATATGTAAAAAACATCGGGGTTGTTTTTGGCCAGCGTTCTCAGCTCTGGTGGGATGTTCCCGTACTAGATTCATTTGAACTGTTAAAAGATATATACAAGATTCCACCGCAAGAATATAACACCACCATTGATCTACTTATTGAAACACTAGAACTGCAAACAATAGTCCAATCACCCGTCCGCCAATTAAGCTTAGGGCAGCGGATGCGCTGTGAAATTGCAGCTTCCCTCATTCACAATCCCAAAATTTTATTTTTAGATGAACCGACCATTGGCCTTGATGCTGTTTCAAAAATTGCCGTCCGTCAGTTTATTAAAACGATTAACAAGGAGAAAGGCGTAACGGTCATCCTCACTACACACGATATGAACGATATAGAAGCATTGGCTGATCGGGTCATTCTGATCGGAAAAGGGAGCTTGTTATACGATGGCAATCTAAATGAGTTAAGAAACCAGTTTGGTACCCATAAAACGATCACGGCTGATTATGAAAAAAATCCAAAGCAAATTCAAATACGAGGGACATCAACCCTTTCATGGTCACCTGAACGGGTTGTTCTAAGTGTAGATACCGAGGCGATCAAAACATCTGATGTGATTACTCAGCTGTCCAAACAGGTTGAGCTCCAAGATGTGACCATAGAGACACAACCGATCGAGGATATTATTGTCCAGCTATATAAGGAGTACCAAATATGAGACCATATGTATCCTTTTTGAAGCTGAGGCTTAACATGGGGATGCAGTATCGAACAGGTGCATTTGCGGGAGTAGCCACACAATTTTTTTGGGGTATTATCATTATTATGGTGTTCGAAGCCTTCTATCAACATGCGACCAAAACACCGCCCATATCCTTACCACAAATAATTACATATGTTTGGCTGCAACAGGCCTTTCTTGTTTTTGTTACCATGTGGTTCCGCGATAATGAACTGTTTGAACTGATTACAAGTGGGAACATTGCGTATGAGCTTTGCCGTCCTTGGGAGCTCTATGGATTTTGGTATGCGAAGCTGCTAGCCCAACGGCTGTCGAGTGCGCTGCTGCGCTGCTTTCCCATACTGATCATTGCTCTCTTTCTGCCTGCCACTTACAGACTGACGATACCGCCAAGTGTCACTACACTTATACTATTCATCATCACCTTATTATTAGGATTGCTTCTGTTAATTGCTATTTCTATGTTCTTATACATATCCGTATTTGTAACGATGTCACCAGTCGGCTCTCTTCTATTATTTAGTGTACTCGGGGAGTTTTTTGCAGGTTTAATCATACCAGTCCCGCTCATGCCGTCATGGCTTCAGACTATTGCCAATATCCTTCCGTTCCGCTGGACAGCTGATTTTCCGTTCAGAGTCTATTCGGGGCATATCTCCGGGCAGGCTGCCATCAACGGAATCCTCATTCAGCTTGCCTATTTAGCTGTACTGGTCGTATTAGGAAGATGCGCACTTAACCTGATTTTAAGGAAAGTCGTCGTTCAGGGAGGTTGATGTAGGTTGCGACTATACTTTAAATACTTACAAATACTCTTTAAATCTCAAATGCAGTATCGTACGTCTTTCTTGCTGCTGTCGTTAGGGCAATTTTTTATTCCTTTCGCCATTTTTGCAGGTTTGTACTTATTGTTTGAGCGATTTGGTCAAATAAAGGGGTGGCAGTTATTCGAGGTAGCCCTTTGCTTCGGGATCATTCACATGGCCTTTGCCTTAAGTGAATGCTTTGCTCGGGGCTTTGATACCTTTTCAAGCCTCATCATAAAAGGAGACTTTGACCGGCTACTGGTTAGACCAAGAAGTACCTTTGTCCAAGTATTGGGCTCCCAATTCGAGTTTACGAGATTTGGAAGACTGCTTCAAAGTTTGTTTGTATTAATTTGGGCAGTAATGAATCTACCGATCGATTGGACGCCAATAAAAATGTTGACACTTATATTTATGATAATTAGCGGGGTGCTTATCTTTACCGGGATTTATATGCTGGCAGCAACCATGTGTTTTTGGACCGTACAAGGTTTAGAGGTAGCAAATATATTTACCGATGGAGGCCGGGAGATGGCCCAATATCCTCTTAATATCTATCAAAAATGGGTCTCCCGTTTCTTTACCTATGTGATTCCATTTGGCACCGTCAATTATTTGCCCCTACTGTATATTCTCGGAAAAAGTGAGGGGGATGGGGTTCTTTACCTGCTCACACCAGTAGCCGGGAGCCTCTTTATTCTGCCGTGTTTTCTGGTCTGGCAGTTTGGGGTAAGGCATTATCGGTCCACGGGATCCTAAATTTTCCCCCCTATTTAAGATAGTTGTAGATACAAACGATAGGGGATTCGTTTATAATAATTGGTACAAATCTAGTTTTGCTGAAAGCAGGCCCATAATGTATGAATGAATATAGACGATTTCGACAGCAATTGTTAAAAAACTATTTAATAGGATCATCGCTAGCGGTTGGAGTCGTTGGCGGCGTCTTTATCTTTTTCACTTTAACACTTACAAGAACTGAATATTTGTATATGTTAGGGATTTTAGGAACTTCTTTTATCATTATGATGATACTAGAATTCCTTCGATTTTCTAAGGACATGAAGCCTATTTCTGATGTATTCACGAAAGAAATACACGAATTTGCAGGTTTGCAACGTGTGTTTGATTATTTGCATGAGTTTCCACTTGTGACATTCAAGCGAATTATGGGGCCACATTTATTAGGCCTATCCATTCCTGCCATGGTTCTAACAATCCTTGCCATTAAACTGCAGTTATTACACCTTCATTATTATTATATTTTGCTAGCAATGGCCGGGGCTACGCTTGTGGCAGGGATGCACGGAATTATTGAATTCTTCCTGGCCATCAAGGCCGTTCAGCCCTTATTAAAAAAAGTGGAGAAAATAGCCATCAACCAATTTGGAGAAAAGCAAACGCTAAAAGGGAAAATGGTTCTCTCAATCAAGCGCAAGTTTCAGTTTAGTTTCCTCTACATTTCAGTGTTTCCGATTCTTTTATTCGGGTTAGCTACCCAAGTAAAACTGGGTATTACGGAAAACTCAAGCCAAAGCTTCTGGAGTTGGGCAGCCGTTATTATTGTGCTGGGTCTTATCTTTGCCTACTATGGAGCCAAGCTGCTGTTTCTAGATGTTCATCAGCCAATCGTCCAGCTCAGGAAATCCATGCGAGAGGTCCAGGAAGGGTCCTTGGTGAAAACCGATGCCTTGTACTCTGATGAATTCGCAGGGCTAGTAAACGGATTCAACCATATGGTTGATGCGATCCAGAGTCGCGATGAAAAAAACAAGGCCATGTTTGCGAGTTTTTTAGAGAGTATGACAGCTGCGTTAGATGCGAGGGACCAATATACATTTGGTCATTCTACCCGAGTTGCTGCTTATTCACTAGAAATAGGGGAGAAAGCAGGATTAGATGAGGAAGAGCTAAGGCTTTTAAAAACCTCGGCACTTTTACACGATATTGGAAAAATTGGAGTTGCGGACCGAATCCTCTTAAAGGATGGGAAATTAACGGATGAGGAATACGCGGCAATTAAAAGACATCCCGAAATAGGCAGAAATATTATTAAACAGGTTCAGGGATTTTCTGACCTTCAACCTGTAGTAGAAGGTGTGCTGTACCATCATGAGCGATATGATGGAAAAGGCTATCCTGAGGGCCTCAGTGGTGAAAATATTCCTCAATTTGGAAGAATTATCGCGGTTGCAGATGCCTTTGATGCGATGACATCCAATCGTCCTTACCGCAGTGGGATGCCGGTCGACAAAGCTTTAACGATTATTCATGAAGGTAAAGGTACGCAATGGGACCCGCTGTTCGCTGAAATTTTTGTAGAATTAAAAAGAGGGATGGCTCGAAACCTAGCATAAAAATCAATGAAACATGACCGGTATTTGGATTGGTCACGTTTTTTGTCATTTTTACAAACAAATTTCCAGAGGTTTGAAACCACTATGGAGCTGTGCTATAGTGAAACTATCCATATGACCGTAGAACTAAAATAGTCAAAAAGGAGGGAGGTCTGAATGGCACCCGATAGAAGAAAGATGATTGTAGAGGCTGCAACAAAGTCTTTTTCATTATTTGGCTACAAAGCGACAACCATGGACCAGGTCGCGAAGCTCGCCAATGTGGGGAAAGGGACCATCTATACCTTTTTTAAAAATAAAGAGGAATTATTTGAAGAAATCATTTCCACGCTAGTAAAAGAAATGATAGCAGAAGCAGAGGCCGTCATTCAACCGGATCTGCCGTTTACAGAAAAAGTTCATCGTGCCCTCTATCGCTTATTAGAATTCCGTTCACAGCACCAGCTAATGATTAAGCTCGTTCAAGAGGAATCGGAAATGGGAACGATCGCGGTTTCCGAGATGCTGCAGCATGTGGAAAATGAGATTATCACCTATTTAAAGGAGAAAATTGAAGTTGCCATTGCAAAAGGATCTATACCTGCAACAAACATCGAGTTAACGAGCTTCCTTCTGTTAAAAATGTACATCGCTCTTGTTTCCGATTGGGAGCGACATCATGAACCGCTAAGCTCCGAGCAAATAGCGGAAGTGATTAAGGTATTCTTTTTAAAAGGCCTAACCATATAGAAAAAAAGACTTGTGCATCCAACCTGCACAAGTCTTTTGTGGTTAAAAGAAAGTATTAAATGACTTCGAGAATTGTCCAGCTCCAGTGCCTAGCCCCTCAGGTCAAATAACCTTCTGCAATAAAAGTCAAAGAGAGACTTTTTTTTGCAGAAGAACATTTGCCTGTCGGGGCTGATCAAGGCACTTCCGCTTTTCTTATCACTTTATCTTAGTAGGTGCCACTTTGCTGTTGGCAATGTATTCTTCCATTAAACTTAAAAAGGTTCCAAACAGGTAATTGACTACTGAGCCTAAGAGGATACCAAATCCAAGCGCAGTTAAAAGATAAGCATTATTGGAACCGTTTACAAATTGTCCGAACAATATAAGAATAATGCCTAACATACTCCCGAAAATAGCGGTCCTCTTAAAAGTAAAAATGCTTTTTAAATGTATTTCACGCATCATTATCAACTCCTTGTTAAGAATATTCTATCAATTGTCACAGAATTGTCAAACTTTTTTTCAAAAATAGGGAGGTCAGACCAAAAATGGGGTCTGACCCCCTTAGACACATTTACTGTTTTTTCGTTAGGTTTTCCTGTGCCATTTTTACAAGTTCGCGGACCATACTGCCGCCAAGCCTTCCGCCTACTTTTCCTGCCTGTTCAGAGGTGAGCTTGCCGTTGTAGCCTCTTTGTAAAGGAACGCCCATCTCTTCGGCCGCTTCAAACTTCGCCTCCTCCGGGCTTTGTGATTGAACGACTTTTGCCTTAAGGGCATCTAAGCCGCTCCGTGCCTCAGGAACGAGTATTTTATTTCTTCTTCTAGCCAAGTAAATCCCTCCTTTAGGTATAGAATTTCCTTATTAAAAAAAATAATCAGTAATGAGTGGATAAATCCTTTTCCTTCCAGTATAATAACTGATAATAAAGTCGGAAAAGTCAATGAAAAAGAGAGTAGTTACCTAGGATGTTGCAGCGAATCAGGGGTGGTGGAAGCCTGATACGGAATAGATAACGAAGCGCACTTTTGAGATGTGGACCCGAATGGAGTAGGGTTCGCCGGAGAATTCTCCGTTACCAAGGGAAAGCTGGTTCAGTACGAACAATTAGAGTGGTACCGCGGGAAATTCAACTCTCGTCTCTTTTATAGAGACGGGGGTTTTTTGTTGTATAAAGATAAATTAGGAGGTCTTCAGAATGAATTTTAAAAAAGAGCTTGCGTCCATTCTTCACGAACTGCTCGATCAAGAAATTTCATTAACCGAACTAGAACTCATGATTGAAAAACCTAAAAACACATCACACGGTGATCTTGCCTTTCCATGCTTTACACTAGCTAAGCTAAAACGTAAATCGCCAAACCTCATTGCTCAAGAATTAAGTGAGAAAATCCAGTCAGCCACATTTGAAAACGTAGAAGTAGTGGGTGCCTACTTAAATATCTTTTTAAATAAAAAGCTTGTTTCTGAAAAACTAGTGAAGGATGTCCTCGCTCAAGAAGAAAATTTCGCCTCACAGGATTTCGGCGGCGGAGGCAACATCACGATTGATATGTCATCACCCAATATCGCCAAGCCGTTTTCAATGGGGCATTTACGTTCAACGGTAATCGGCAATGCTCTAGCTCATATTGTTGAAAAATGCGGGTATCAACCGATTAAGATCAACCATCTGGGGGACTGGGGTACACAATTCGGAAAATTAATTACCGCTTATCAGCTGTGGGGAGATGCCGAAAAGGTCAAACAGAACCCTATTAAAGAGCTGCTTCAACTGTATATTCAGTTCCATGCGGAAGCAGAAAAAAATCCCGCATTGGAAGACCAGGGACGCAGCTGGTTTAAGCGGCTTGAAGACGGAGACGAAGAGGCATTAATGCTTTGGAAATGGTTCCGTGACGAGTCTTTAAAGGAGTTCTCAAGAATTTATGAGCTGATGAACGTCCAGTTCGATTCGTTCGCGGGAGAAGCTTTTTATAATGATAAAATGGATCGCATTGTAAAGCTCCTAGAGGAGAAACAGTTATTAGTGGAATCTGATCAAGCGCAGGTGGTTGAACTAACGGAGGAGCAGCTGCCACCGTGCTTAATTAAAAAATCCGATGGGGCAACACTTTATGCAACGCGGGACTTAGCAGCGGCCCTCTATCGTAAAGAAAACTACGGCTTTGTTCAATCCCTTTATGTCGTAGGACATGAACAAAGTCTTCATTTTAAACAGTTGATAGCTGTGTTAGGTAAAATGGGATATGACTGGGCGGAAAAAATGGTCCATGTACCATTTGGGATGATGCTGAAAGACGGCAAGAAGATGTCGACTCGTAAAGGGAAGGTTGTTTTACTAGAGGAAGTCCTAAATGAATCGATTGCGATGGCAAGACATAATATTGAGGAGAAAAATCCAAACCTCGGGAACAAAGATGAAGTAGCCAAACAAGTTGGGGTTGGAGCTGTTATCTTTCATGACCTAAAGAACAACCGAATGAATGATATCGAGTTTTCGCTCGAGGAAATGCTGAGATTTGAAGGGGAGACAGGACCTTATCTCCAATATACGTATGCTCGGGCGTGTTCCATACTAAGAAAAGGAAATGGGTATTCTAAAATGGATTCCCTAGCATATGATTATTCCTGGGAGAGGGAATGGAAGGTGACAAGCCTGCTAATGGAATTTGCACCAGCGATTAAAAGGGCCTGTGAGAATTTTGATCCATCACAAGTAGCGAAATATAGTGTTGACCTTGCCCAAGCCTTTAACAAGTATTATGCAGAAGTAAAAATCTTAGAAGAGAATCCAGCTAAACAGTCTCGATTGGCGCTTGTCTTGGCAGTCACAGTCGTTCTAAAGGAAGGCCTGCGTTTATTAGGAATAGAAGCACCGGAGGAAATGTAATAAAATAGAGATATGGAAAAAGGGAGGGCAATGAAATGAGTGAATTATTATTTAAGAGCTATGAGGTTGCAAGGGGAAATTTTGTTAAGAATGTAGAAGCGCTGGAAGAGAGTATGGTCGATGTGCAGCCAGAAGGCTTCAATAATACCCTTCACTGGCATGTTGGCCATGTTCTAACAGTGGCAGAACAATTTATGTTTGGCTTTCCTAAAAAATCAACCAACTTACCAGTTAACTACGTAGAGGTATTTGGAAATGGAACCAAACCAGCTGATTGGCAGGGAGAAGTTCCGTCCGTACAGGTGTTGGTAGAGCAGTTAAAAGAACAACTGGGTAGAATCAAAGAAATTCCAGTAGAAAGTTTTGATGCCAAGCTAAAAACGCCATTCCTTGGTCAAGAAACCTTTGGCGAGCTAACCAATTTTGCTATTTTTCATGAAACCCTTCACTTGGGCCAGATGCAAGCAATGAAACGGATGATTAAAGCAGTCCAAGTAAAATAATAGGGCCAACTAAAAGAGGAAGAGTCGTATACCGATTCTTCTTTCTTTTTGTATAATGGGAGTATAGAAAACAAGAGAGGCAGTGAAATGATGACTCTAGGTTATGCCGAGTATCAGTCTCCATTTGGAAAAATAAGAGTGATTGCAGATACTGATGGGATTAAGCGAGTGGAATTATTTGAGGAAGATTGGGAAAAGTTTTTGAACGATCATCCGGACATGGTTGAAGACCAGGCACTATGTAGCGAAGCGATTCGTCAGTTGGACGAATACTTCAACGGAAAAAGGAAGGATTTTGATCTGCCGCTATCCATAGAGGGGACAGATTTTCGAAGGCAGGTTTGGCAGGCACTTCAATCTATACCTTATGGTGAAGTAAAGAGCTATGCAGAAGTAGCAGAAATGATTGGAAATCCGAAAGCAGTTAGAGCGGTTGGACAAGCCAATCGAGCGAACCAGCTGCCCATTTTTATTCCCTGTCATCGTGTGATTGGAAAAAGCGGAAGTCTGGTAGGGTATGCAGGGACGAATACGCCTATTAAAAAAATGTTGTTAGAGATTGAAGGCTGCCTCATTACCCAATAAAATTTACTTAATCGTACACTAAGCATGAAGATTATTTTCTTCATGCTTTTCTTATGCGAGAATGGCCGAAACGGGTTAATGGCGCTAAAAGAGGGTACTCTAAACTAGAAAAAGGGATGAAGGTTAATTGGAATAGTTACTTGTCAAAAAGAAAACACTTCAACTTCGCTGTTATCTTGTGATAAAATCAATCGGTAATTCTACTTTGAATGTGGTGGGTGAATCACGTGCTCTCTTCTTTTAAGAGGCTGTTAATTGGCCGGCCGTTAAAGTCAACGGCATTAGGTGAACAAAAATTAAACGTACTTAAGGCACTAGCGATCTTGTCCTCAGATGCTCTTTCATCTGTAGCATACGGGACTGAACAGATATTAATTGTACTGGCAACGATTAGCGTAATTGCTTATTGGTACTCGATTCCTATTGCGGTGGGCGTTTTGTTTCTTTTAGCTGCACTCATCTTATCTTATCGACAAATTATCTATTCCTACCCACAGGGTGGCGGAGCCTATCTTGTATCAAAAGAAAATATTGGGGAGAAAGCGGGATTAATTGCTGGAGGCTCCTTGCTAGTTGATTACATATTAACCGTGGCTGTTAGTGTATCCGCAGGAACGGACGCGATTACTTCGGCGTTTCCTGCCCTGCATACCCATACAGTGCTAATTGCGTGTGTATTGGTTGTTCTCATAACCATCCTAAACTTGCGGGGGCTAACGGAGTCAGCATCAATTTTAGCCTATCCAGTCTATTTGTTTGTGGTTGGTCTCTTTGTTTTAATAGGAGTTGGAATTTATAAAATTATGACTGGTGATGTGTCTCCAACTGCTCAGCATGCGGCGATTGGGGCACCGGTTCAAGGGATTACCTTATTCCTGCTGCTCCGAGCATTTGCTTCGGGATGCTCTGCCTTGACGGGTGTGGAAGCTATCTCCAATGCCATTCCAAACTTTAAAGATCCTGCTCCAAAGAATGCGGCCAAAACACTAGTCCTAATGGGTACACTTTTAGCGATCCTGTTTTCTGGAATCACTTTTCTGGCGTATTATTACGGAATTTCGCCAAAGCATGATGAAACAGTCGTTTCTCAAATTGCCAAAGAAACGTTTGGTCGAAACTATCTTTACTTTTTCGTCCAGGGTACAACTGCCCTGATATTGGTGCTTGCGGCCAATACCGGTTACTCTGCTTTTCCGTTACTAGCTTTTAGCATGGCAAAGGATAAGTATATGCCAAGGATGTTTACCATTAGGGGGGACCGTCTCGGTTACTCAAATGGGATCGTTTCTTTAGGAATTGCTTCGATCCTGCTCATTATTGCCTTTCAGGGGAAAACGGAGAGCCTTATTCCACTCTATGCGGTTGGGGTATTTATTCCATTCACCTTGTCGCAAACGGGAATGATCTTAAAGTGGATCAGGGAAAAACCATCAGGTTGGTTAGCAAAATTGACATCTAATTTAATTGGAGCTCTAATCACGTTAACGGTTTTAATCATTTTCTTCGTAACGAAATTAAATCAAGTCTGGTTTGTTATCATCTTTTTGCCGTTGATTGTCATAGGTTTCCTAAGAATTAAAAATCACTATGAAGCGGTAGGAGAACAATTAAGAATTCAACCGGGGGATTGTGATTATAACATTTCAGGTAACGTCATCATCGTGCCTGTCGCAGGGATTACGAAGGTCGTTGCCAATTCAATTAACTACGCCAAGTCGATTACTGATCAAATTTTTGCTGTGTATATTTCCTTTGATCGTGAAGATGAAAAACGATTTGAGGAAAAATGGCAGCAATGGCAGCCTGATGTACGGCTGGTGACACTGCAATCACATTATCGCAGTGTGTTACAGCCATTATCGAAGTTTATTGATACGGTAGAACACAAGGCGAGTGAAAACAATTACCGAGTAACGGTGCTGATTCCGCAATTCATTACCAAGAAAAGCTGGCATAACATATTGCATAATCAATCAAGCTTATTAATCCGTACCTACCTCATTTTTAAAAAGAGAGTGATTGTGGCCACCTTGCCATTTCATTTTAAAAAATAAAAGAAGGTGGAGAGGGACTTTGAATTTTTTGGTGGAGAACAAGTGGATGATCTTGGTTATTCTTGAAGTGTTGGCGTGGTCTTCTACCTTTTTCTTGCTCTATGCAAGATATGGGTTGAAATCAAGCTTTTGGTTTAAGGTTGCTACGGTTCTCTTTGCGTTAACCGGCGTGATTCCACAGGTATTAATGGGGATTGTTAACTTTATTGCGACTAAAAAAATTGATTTGTTTACCTTAATTATTTTATTACTGATTTTATATGGTTTTACGATTGGGAAAAAACATGTGAAAAAGCTCGATGCCTGGGCCCAAGCGAAGTTTTTCAAGCAACCGTCGTAAAGCCCATAAAGAAAGAAACCACCGATTCTAATCGGTGGTTTTCTTTGTCTTTTTGATTAAAAAGTAAATAGCACCTAAAACTACTGCTGCAATGATGATTGGCATTACGTAGGGCTGTGCGTATTCCTTGATATGTGACCAGTTGCTACCAAGCACCTTACCTAAGTAAAGGAAAAGAATCGACCAAGGTAACACCGCTGCCACAGTGTAAAGCGTAAATTTTGTTGGAGACATTTTAGCAATACCAGCAGGAATCGAAATGGCATGTCTCACAACCGGAATGAAACGTGCAGAGAAAATAACGCCCGCTCCATATTTCTCAAACCATTGTTCAGCAATATCAATATGACTCTTTTTAATTAAGACAAACTTCCCATATTTTTCTAAAAATGGCCGGCCGCCATAATAACCTGCCCAATATAAAAACAACTGAGCGATTGTTCCCCCGATGGTACCAGCAATAACTGCACCAATAAAATTGAGATGACCCTGTGCAATCATATAACCGCCATAGCCTAACACAATTTCACTAGGAATAATCTCAATCATTAATCCTAAGGCAATTCCAAAGTAGCCTAACTGTGATAAAAATCCTAAAACGCTATTAATAAAATCAGCCATAATTCACCTTCGCTTATGTAAAAAGTATTTTGTCTACACCTATTTTATCTTAGATTGTCTCATTAAGAAATAAATTAGGTTAACTACTTAATGATTTACTTGAAGAAAATAAGTAGGATTTATGATGATAACGGATGCTATAAACAAGGCCCATTGCGAACATATTACCCATGAGGGAGCTGCCTCCGTAACTGATAAATGGCAGCGGAATGCCTGTAATCGGAAGGACTTGGATGGTCATTCCGATATTTTGAAACACATGAAAGGTTATCACGCTAATAATTCCTGTACATATATACGTGTTAAAAGGGTCATTGGTTTCAAGTGAGGTTTTAATTAAATGATAAATTAATAGAAAGAAAAGACCAATGACGATACTTCCGCCGACAAAACCATACTCCTCACCGATCACACTGAAAATAAAATCAGTATGTGCTTCAGGAATATATACCTCGCGATGGGTAAAACCTTTACCAGTAATTAAACCTGATCCGATCGCACTTAATGATTTTAATAGATGGTAGCTTGATCCTGATGAATGATTGCTTGGGTCAAGCCAGGTGTAAATTCGATTGAATTGATAGGTCTTTACATGGAGGTATTTTTCAAGTAATTCAGGTTTTTGTAATACAAGATAGAAAATCAGGGCACCGGTGGAAATTCCAGCACTATAGATAGGAATAATAATTTTCCATGTAATCCCTGAGACAAGGATAAACCCTGTTAATATGGAAAGAATCACAAGTCCAGTTCCGAGGTCTGGCTGCATCATAATTAAAGCGAGTGGAGCAGCAGTGGTTACACCTAATTTTAGCAATAAGAGAAAGTCGGTTTTCAATGATTTATCTATGTATTTATCTTGGTGGCTGGTGGTTAAACGACTTAAGGCCAATATCAAGAAGATCTTAACAAACTCGGACGGTTGAATAGATCCTATGCCCTTAATAATGAACCAGCTCTTTGCGCCGTTTCTGACGGGTGCAATAGACTCAGGGGCAACGTATACCGCAAGGAGTAACAATAAACCCAATCCATATAAATACCAGGAAAGCCGCTTGTACTGATAGGCATCAATAAAGATGGAAACAGATATAATGGCGGCTCCGACCACATACCAAAATACTTGCATGACTAAGAAGTCTTTTTCACCATATTGCTCTGAAGCTTGTGCACTATAGATGGCCGCACAGCTGACAAGGAAGAAGAGAAAAAGTAATAATGTTAATGTCCAGTCAAATCGATCGGCTTTTTTCATCATTGCCACACCCAATATATAATTATTAACTTTATGCAAGCAACCAAGGGTTTATCCCACAATACTAATTAGGGGAAATATTACAACTCTTATAATAAATGACGTTTAATTTAGAAAAATGTTTCCATTTTTCAAAAACTACATAAGGTGCTTTAAAAACATGGTCGCAATACCGAAATAGGTAAGCAAGGAAAAGATGTCGTTTAAGGTGGTAATCAACGGCCCTGATGCCACCGCAGGGTCAATCTTGAGACGATAAAGAATGAGGGGAATAACTGTCCCCGCAAGTGTTCCGATATAAGAGTGAAGAAGAGAGAGCAACCGACAACCGCGCCTAAAATTAGATTTCCCTGCCAAACATAAGCGATAATCGAGATCAGGATGGCACAGGTAACCCCAATCGTAATGCCGACCCCGAGTTCTCTAATAATAAGGCGGGTAATCACACCGCGGTCAATATCATGTGAAATTAACCCCCTCACGACGACCGCAAGGGACTGAGTGCCTGTATTCCCTGTCATCCCCGCAATCATAGGCATGAAAAAGGCAAGGGCTACAACTTGCTGTAAGGTATTCTCAAAACTGCTGATAATCCTGCCTGAAATAAGTCCAATAAACAAAAGCAAAATCAACCATGGTAACCGCCGCGCGGCCGCCACTAACATTTTTGTCTCAAAATCAATGGATTTTCCTGTTGCTGATAATTTTTCAATATCTTCATTCGCTTCTTTGATGACAATGTCGATAATGTCATCGACAGTGACAATCCCGACAAGAACATCGCTTTCATCGACAACAGGGATGGCTAAAAAGTCATATCGTTCTGCCATCCGGGCGACCACTTCTTGGTCGGTGGTCACTGTGACAGAAATAACTCGTTCATACATAATCGTTCGTATTTTCTCTTCAGGCTCGGCCAACAGGAGATCTCGATAGGAAACAACACCAACGAGTTTTCGTGTTTCGTCTATGACATAGATATAGTTAATCGATTCGGCAAACCCCGCAAAGACCTTAAATTTTTCAACTGCTTCTTTAACAGTAAAATAGTCCCGAATCCATACAAAGCGGTTGGTCATGATTCGCCCAGCAGTTTCCGGAGGGTAATTCATAATGCCTTTAACGGCATTTGACTCTTCGGCTTTCATCCCTGATAACAGATCATCCTTTTTTTCGGGAGATAATTCGTCTAATAAAAGGGCCAAATCGTCATTATCCATTAAATCGAGAACCTTACTGGATTTTTCAATTCCAAGCTTGTTTAATAAATCCAGTTGTTCCGTTTTGGGTAACTCCTCCATTAAGTCTGCCAAGAGGTCAAATTTTAAAAAGAGGAGAAATCGAGCTTTATGCTTCTCGGGTAATTCCTCATAGATTTTTGCCACATCATAAGGCTGAAGTTCTTCTATAATGGATTCAAACTCAGCTTTTTTGTTTTCTTTTAACGTTTTTATGATATAAAGATTAATTTCATCTTGTGTCATATCTTTAATCACGCCGGCCACACTCCTTTCCTCAGGTGCGGTGTTGATGATTTTCATAAAATAAATCAATGAAATAGAGGGGAAACTGAGATAATAATAAGAAGTGCTATATACTAGTATGTGTAATTCTGAAAAAGCAAAATAGGTGTTATTCAAAAATATTATTTGTAAAAGAATTGAAATAAGCTATTTGACCTATTATTTGATAAAATAAGTAAGTATGAAAAATGGTATAGCAATTTTCTTTAAGACATAAATAACATGTGTTTGATCGGAGGAGTTTGGCTTTGAAGAAGCATCATCAAGACATACGGGATCTCATCTATGTCCATTTAAACCAAACAGACCAGTATGTTATGTCCTACGGTATTGAATTCGATGAATTTGCTGCTGCTTTTTCAGGCTCATTAAATCATCTGCTTTTATTAAAGCACCGTTTTGATGATGCTGATTTTAATATGCATACACTACTCGAATATTGTCCGGAAGATAGAATAAATAAATTAGCTGGCGAAGATGTATACAGTTATGGGGACTTTTGTTGGATTGATTTTATTGAAGAAGAGGTCTTAAATGAACTATCAGGGCAAGAGTTGGCTGAATTATTGTATCTTGGCCATCAAAAACATCATTTAAAGCTGCCTTTTTATAATAAGCTAGGGAATCGTTTTGTTTATTTAGCGCATGATGATGGCTGGTTTAACAAAATTTATTACCGAAGCTTTAAGGATTTTTTCCATTTACTTAGTGAAGTGGTTGCTGGCAAGGTAGGCGAGCTGAAGAAAGAAAAGTCCCTTCTTGGTATTCGAAAGAAACGGATCTATCCACCGGTGAATAAAGAAATTCTGCTCTCATTAACCCCGTTCATTAAGGAAGGAATCTGTATTTCTTTACGGGATGCCGATCATCAACGCGGACGTTTGGAAATTCCAATCTGGGTTATTGGTGATTTTGCGAATATGGATGACATGTATGAGGAATATGAAAATCTATCAAATAAACCATACCATGCCAAGCTAATCTTTGATAAAAAGACAAAAGAGTGGAAATTGAATGTAATATAGAAGGCTGACTCCTTGTGAGTCAGCCTATGCTTTTAAACGTGATGGGTTTCTTATGAAAACCAAATGAAAAATAATCCTTCGTTCACACCTAAGTTATACATATAGTAAAGTCCGAATAATATGCTGATAATTCCCGTTATGTGGTTTAAGTAGCGATTCACTTGTTTACCAGAGGTTAGCACAAACGGGAGGCCGATTACGGTGGAGAAGCTAAGCATACCAGCAACGGTACCTGCACCAAATATTAGGATATATAGGGAACCCTGCCAAGCCGTTGATACCGTACTCATGGTTAAAAGTACCATGGCCGCACTCCCGGCGAGACCATGAACAAGTCCAATAAAAAAGGACTTTACATTTGAGCGTGTTTTTCTGTTGTGTTCAGATGGTGTATATGTATGATGGTGTCGATGTGTAATGAGGGATAATAAACTGTTAAAACCTAAGGTAACCAGCATGATACCAACGAGAAACTCGAGGTTCATGGCAACCGTATCGTTGATCGTATTTTTCGCTACAAGTAAGAACATACCCACTATAAACAACGTGGCGGTATGCCCGATCCCCCAATACACGCCGGCAAAAAGTGATCGTTTAATATTTTTGGATTCACTAACAATAGTGGAAACTGCAATGACATGGTCAGGCTCAATGGCATGCTTGATTCCGAGTACAAAGCCTAATAATAATATAGATAATAATGAACCGGTTATCATATGTGTCGCCCCCGTATGGTTTGTCAAAATTATCATAACAGGAAAAACAAGCGCAAATGGCATGAAATAGTGACAAATTACCAATAGATTGTTTTTAAGCAAGCTATTGGAAACATACAATAATCAATAGAAAAAAACATTACTAAATAGGATGACTACATTTCCTTTCTTATTTAATAAAGTGTTAAAATAAAACCGTGAAAGAGAATATGGAGGTTTTGGTATGAAGACAAAACTAGGGTTATTATACGGAGGAAAATCCGCCGAGCATCAAGTATCCTTACAGACAGCTCTTGCTGTTATAAAAGCGTTAGATCTTGAGAAATTTGAAATTCATCCTATTTACATAAATGTCGATGGTCAATGGGTTAAAGGGCCTCAACTCAGTGAGCCGGTAGAGAACGTGCAAGCACTTGCGTTTTCTCAGGGAAACCAATTATCCCCGCTTTCGTTAGCACCAGCGCTATTCCAAGCGGAACCGCAGGCGGCTGCCCCGCTTGATGTAATTTTTCCATTGCTTCACGGACCAAATGGTGAGGACGGAACTGTTCAAGGATTATTAGAATTATTAAACCTACCATATGTAGGAAATGGTGTCCTAGCCTCAGCCGCAGGAATGGATAAAGTAATGATGAAAAATGTCTTTGCACAAGCAGGTCTCGCACAAGTAGACTATGTTGCTTTTATTAAAAGCGAATGGGAAAAAGGGGCAGACGATGCATATAGCAAGGTGGAGGCAGAACTAGGTTATCCATGTTTTGTCAAGCCTGCGAATTTAGGCTCAAGTGTAGGGATTAGCAAATGTACCAATCGCACTGAATTAGCGGCAGCTTTTGCGGAGGCTTTTCAATTCGACCGTAAAGTCATTATTGAAGAGGGAGTAGTTGCCCGTGAAATTGAGATTGCTGTCCTAGGAAACGATGCCCCAGAATGCTCTGTTGCTGGAGAAATTGTTCCGAAAAAGGATTTTTATGATTACAAAGCGAAATATGAAGATGGGGATACCGCATTAATTATCCCTGCTGATATTACAGAAGATGAATACCTTGAGTTGAAAGAAATGGCGGTTCAAGCATTTAAAGCGTTGGATTGCTCCGGACTTGTTCGGGCTGATTTCTTTTTAACAAAAGAGGGTAAATTATTAATCAATGAAGTGAACACGATGCCTGGCTTTACTCCGTTTAGCATGTTCCCGCTTTTATGGAAGCATACAGGACTTGAGTATCCGCAATTAATTGAGCGTCTTGTTCAACTGGCAATCGAAAGACATACAGAAAAACAAAACATAAAATATACATTCTAGTGAAGAAAAGACAACGGAGACACGGCTGTAATGCCGTGTCCGTTTCTGTTTAATAATTGGAAGGAGGGGTATTAAATGATCAAGCGTACTTTAAAACAAATTTCTGAGATGGTTTCAGCTAGAAATGATAGCAGTGCATTCTCAGATGTTGTAATCAATGGTGTGACCATTGATTCTCGAAAAATTGGGGCAGGAAATCTATTTGTCCCATTTAAAGGTGAACGTGTGGATGGGCATAAGTATGTAGTGGAATCGATTGAAAAAGGAGCAGCAGCTGCCCTTTGGCAGAAGGATGTTCCTAATCCACCGGAAAACCTGCCTATCCTCATTGTGGACGACTGTCTCACCGCATTTCAGGAATTAGCCCGGAATTATCGGAAACAGTTACCTGTTAAAGTGGTCGGAATTACTGGAAGTAACGGGAAAACAACGACTAAAGATATGACAACAAGCCTATTATCGACCCAATATAAAGTACAAAAAACAGAAGGTAACTATAACAACCATATTGGTCTTCCATTAACGGTGTTAGGTTTGCATGAGGATACAGAAGTGGCTGTACTTGAAATGGGGATGAGCGGAAGAGGAGAAATTGAATTCCTTACCAAGCTTGCATGCCCTGATGCGGTTGTGATCACGAATATTGGTGAATCCCATCTTCTGGACCTTGGTTCTCGTGAAGGGATAGCAGAAGCAAAATTAGAAATCCTACAAGGACTTCAGGATGGTGGACTGGCTGTTCTTCATGGAGATGAGCCACTTTTAATGGAGCGGATTAAACAATATAAAGGCAATGTTCAAGTGAAAACCTTTGGCCGAAATGAAACAAACGACTTATACCCAACAGAAATTACCCAAATGGCTCAAGGAAACTGTTTTAAAATGAATGCCTCAACAGAAAGCTTCGAACTTCCAGTGCTAGGAACTCATAATATTTTAAATGCATTAGCAGCTATGCACATTGCCCACTATTTTTCCATTCCATATGAAAAAATGAAGGCCGGCTTATCAGGAATTAAGCTAACGAATATGCGTATGGAGCTAGTTGAGGGCAAACGTGGGGAAAAAATAATTAACGATGCCTATAATGCGAGTCCTACTTCCATGATGGCGGCGATCGAACTAGTGTCAAATCTCCAAGGATATGATCGAAAAATCCTTGTTCTTGGTGATATGCTCGAGCTTGGGCCTCAAGAAGAGCAATACCACTTGCAAATTGGAGAAGGCCTGGATGCAGAAAAAACGGATATTCTTTTTACTTTTGGCCCTCTAGGGGAACACATTGCCAAAGGGGCAAAGAAGATTTTAGGGGAGCAGCGTGTATTTGCCTTTCGTGATAAAGCAGAACTCATTGAGAAATTAAAAAGGCATGTGAATGAACAGACTTTAATCCTTGTAAAGGCATCACGAGGGATGAAGATGGAGGAAATCGTCACCGCGTTACAAAAATAGGGTAAGGGAAAATTTGGAGTATATGGCAGGTGAAACGGGATGATTGGCTGTTTATGTATTCATGGCTTTACTGGTGCTCCCTATGAGGTAGAACCCTTAGTTGAATTTTTACAAAAACATACGGATTGGGAATTTCGTGTTCCTACTCTACCAGGACATGGTGAAACGAGTTCACTAAAAGGAGTTCATTACCAGGAGTGGATTAACCATGCAGAGACAGAGCTGAAAAAACTCATCGAAACCTGTGATGAGGTATATGTGGTGGGTTTTTCCATGGGCGGAATGATCGCCAGTTATCTAGCTGCCAATTATCCTGTTGATAAGCTAATTCTCCTTAGCGCAGCTGCCTATTATATGAATCCAAGGCAGCTGGTTGCTGATATTAAGCTGACCTTAATTGACGCTTTCAAAGGAAACTTAAAAGAGAATGAATTATTTCACCGCTATAAAAGAAAAATAACAGAAACACCTATAGCGGCTACTCTGCAATTCCGCCAACTTGTTGCTTTTATTAAACCTCTTTTAAAACAAGTGGAAGTCCCGACATTGATTGCACAGGGTGAGTGTGACGGTATTGTGCCGCTTAAGAGTGCTGAATATTTATATCAAACAATAGGTGCGAAACATAAAAAACTTACCTATATTAAGCAATCGAAACATCATATCTGCCATTGTGAAGAACGTGGTGCCCTGTTTAATCAAGTGTTAGACTTTTTGATGGAGCAATAAGACTGTTGGAAATAGTAAGCAATGTGTCTTTATTGCAAAATACTAGTAAGAGTGGTATGATAATCATCAACGTGTCTAAAGAACGAGCAAAAAGGGCATACTCCTTTGGAGAATGTCTTTTTTTTGGTAAAATAAAGATGTTACCTGATTACTACGGCATTTTGATGCGTATCGGACGAAAATATTCAGTACTATAAATATTTTCAAATAGATGAAGGAGAATGAAAACATTGACAAAGTTTGAAGATTTAGGTCTAAGCCAGGCCACTTTAAAAGCTGTACTCAAAATGGGTTTTGAGGAGGCAACACCAATCCAGTCAGAAACAATTCCATTGAGCTTAGAAAATAAGGATTTGATCGGTCAAGCTCAAACAGGAACTGGTAAAACAGCTGCATTTGGAATTCCATTGGTGGAAAAAATTGATACAAAAATGGATGCTATTCAAGGGATTATTATTGCACCAACCCGTGAGTTAGCGATTCAAGTTTCAGAAGAGCTTTATAAAATTGGAGCGGGTAAAAGAGTTCGTGTCCTACCTATTTACGGAGGTCAGGATATCAGCCGCCAAATCCGTTCACTCAAAAAGGCTCCTCATATCATTGTTGGTACCCCTGGACGTGTGTTAGACCATATTAACAGAAAAACAATGCGCTTAGATACAGTAAATACTGTGATTCTTGATGAAGCAGATGAAATGCTAAACATGGGATTCATTGAAGATATTGAATCCATTCTTGCTGCAACTCCAGAAGAGCGCCAAACATTGCTTTTCTCTGCGACAATGCCAGGACCGATTCAAAGAATGGCAGAAAAATTCATGAAGAACCCGCAAATTGTGCGTGTTAAAACGAAAGAAATGACTGTTCCTTCCATTGAACAATTCTATCTTGAAGTTCAAGAAAGAAATAAATTCGATGTGTTAACAAGACTTCTTGATATTCAATCACCAGAATTGGCCATTGTATTTGGTCGTACAAAACGCCGTGTGGATGAGTTGTCAGAAGCATTAACTTTAAGAGGATATACAGCAGAAGGTATTCATGGTGACTTAAGCCAGGCAAAACGGATCTCTGTTCTTCGCAAGTTTAAAGAAGGAACAATTGATGTACTTGTTGCAACTGATGTTGCTGCGAGGGGACTTGATATTTCTGGCGTAACGCATGTATATAACTTTGATATTCCACAGGATCCAGAGAGTTATGTTCACCGTATTGGACGTACAGGTCGTGCGGGTAAAAAGGGTGTAGCACTAACATTTATTACTCCGCGTGAAAAATCTTATCTTGCTGTTGTGGAAAAGACGACTAGAAGCAAGATGGAAAAAATGAAGACTCCTACGCTTGATGAAGCATTAGAAGGCCAACAAAAAGCAGTGGTTGAAAAAATCGTTCAGACGATTGAATCAAATAATCTTCATTACTACAAAGCAGCTGCTCAAGAATTGCTTGAAGAAAACGATGCAGAAACAGTTATCGCAGCTGTCCTTAAGATGCTTACGAAGGAACCTGATACGACACCGATTAAGCTGACAGAAGAACAGCTTCCACAAAAAAGAGAAAGAAAATCTTACAATGATCGTGACCGTAAAAGAAGAGATGATTCTAGAGGATCTTATGGTGGTGGCGATCGTAACAGAAAAAAGGCACCGGTAAAACCAAGAAGCGGTGAAAAAAGAACGGGTGGCAAGCCATCTAAGCCAAGATCGTTTCAAGAACGTTAATTCATAAACAATAAGAAGCATGGACTTTATGTTCATGCTTTTTTCTATGTCCATTAAGGGAATACTAATAAAAACTCTTACGATGGAGTGATGGTATGACAATTGTTCGTCTTGGATACGTAGCAATGAGCGTAGAGGTAGCCAATGCTTCCCCCTCTCAAACGATGACCTTTGCGCAATTCAGCCGGATTAAAGACCGAGAGGCAGGCATTCGGAAACTAGAAAGAATTGCAATCTCAAACATAGAAAATTGTTTGCGGTTATTAAAACATACTGCGGCCAACGAAATTCACTTTTTTCGCTTAAGTTCTCGTCTGATTCCGCTTGCGAATCATGGAGAATTATTAGATTGGAACTATATGGAGCCCTTAAAAGAGGCGCTCGGAAATTTGGGCAGTTATAGTAAAGAAAAGAACATGAGGATCGATTTTCATCCCGACCATTTTGTCGTTTTGAATTCGCCCGATAAGGAAATTTTAAAAAACTCATTAAAAACCCTTGTGATGCATGAAGCGCTGCTTAGAGGGATAGATATAGATACCGAACACCGATGTGTTCTCCATGTCGGTGGTGGATATGAGGATAAAGAAAAGGCATTGGAGCTGTTTATTCATAACTGGGCGTACATTAAGCCTTCACTTCAAAAAATGATTATGCTGGAAAATGACGATACTACTTTTACTGTAAAGGATACATTATATCTTTGTGAAAAGTTAGGGATTCCGATGGTGTTTGATTATCACCACCACTTAGCGAATTTTGAAGATTTGGATTGGGTTTCAGATTGGGAGCGGATTATTAGCACCTGGGCACATTCGCCGTTACCGGTGAAAATGCATATCTCTAGTCCTCGTTCGGAAAAGGAATTTCGCGCACATGCAGACAATGTTAATCCTGAAATGTTCATGGATTTTTTAAAAGAAATAAAAGGCACGGTTCCGGAGATTCACTGCATGATAGAAGCCAAACAAAAAGATGCTGCGCTTTTTCAATTGGTGAAGGATTTAAAGGAGTATGAGGGGGTAAATTGGCTCGATCAGTCTAGTTTTCAGATGAAATAGGCCTGGGAAAACGAAATGAAGGACAATTTTACAGGAATGAAGCAGGATTTTGTCCTTCATAAGCGGGATGAAGGACAATTTTATAGGAATGAAGCAGGATTTTGTCCTTCATAAGCGGGATGAAGGACAATTTTATAGGAATGAAGCAGGGTTTTGTCCTTCACGAGCGGGATGAAGGACAATTTCATAGTAATGAAGCAGGATTTTGTCCTTCATTCGATTAATAAACTCATTCATCCACCTATAAATATACCAGCCCTGTTATTTTTGACTCCAAAATCCAAGAACGGCAATAATAATGATGACGGCCCATACCAAAACCTTCACTGGGGATTGAAAAGACAGATTTTTCTTTCTGCTGTTTGCCCAGTTGGCGGTTCCTTTAATAGAATCAGAAAGATCTTTTTTATTATAATAAGGAATGGCGCCTAGTAAAAAGCCGCCTAACAAACCAAAAAGATGCGCCGTAATATTAATATTTGGCTGAAGAAAGGTCATAATTAAACTGACTACACTGAGTGTGATGATAATTTGTGAGTTTTGTTTTGTCATCATATTTTTTCGGAAGATAACGATGGCTATATAATAGCCGAAAAGCCCAAAAATCGCTCCACTTGAGCCGACATGAGTATATGTTAATGGTTCTAGCAGCAGTGTAGCCACATTGGCTATTAGTCCGGAGAGAAGATACACAAGTAAAAATCTTCCTCCACCTAGCATCCGCTCCAGTGCAGGTCCGAATAGTACCAATGAAAAACTATTAAATAGCATATGAGAGAAACCACTGTGCATAAAAGTCGGTGTAATTAGCCTCCAAAATTGCCCTTCCATAATATAAAGATTGACTCCAGAAAAATTTTCAAAAAACCAATAGTTTGGGAATATGGGTAAGATGGTTAAAAGATATAATACTAAGTGAATGCTGACGATAATTGAAACAACGGGATAGAAACGAATAAACTCACGTACGTTTTCAGTCCTTGTAAACATGAACACCCTCCTCTCACTATCATGATAACCTTAATTTCTGTCTTGTACACTATTATGCCGATGACAATATAAATAGAAGGAATGATGCACGATGATTAAAGGAATTGGAATTGATATTATTGAACTTTCAAGGGTTCAGGACATATTGAATAGACAAACGAAGTTAATTGACCGCATATTAACTGCTCGTGAAAGGGATACATTCGAAACCCTTTCAGAAAGGCGCAAGGTGGAGTTTCTGGCAGGGAGATTTGCAGCTAAGGAGGCATTCTCAAAAGCGGCAGGAACAGGGATTGGAAAAGAACTATCCTTCCTAGATATTGAAATAATTAGCGATCAACTCGGCAAACCTCATATAGTAAAACCAAACGTCCAAGCACATTTATCGATTTCACACAGCAGGGAATATGCTGTGGCACAAGTGGTGATTGAGGAAGTTTAGTGGGCTATATTAGTCTGTTGATTTCCGCTCCAGGCGCTTCGCTTTCCGTGGGCGTTTCGGCGAGCCTCCTCGGCGCTTGCGCCTGCGGGGTCTCCCCTGACCCGTACTCCCACAGGAGTCTTCGCGCCTTCCGCTCCAATCAACAGGATGCCAAAATAACAATGAGGTTTCACATATCCTCTATCTAAAAAAATAGACAGCTTGGCAACTTCGTTATCATAAACCCTAAGGTTGTCTCATATATTCATAGGGAAATAGGAGAGACAAGGTCAGCTTTGGTCGTTTGCCTGATCCCTGCCTTTCTCTTCTCTATAATCATATGAAATGAGACAAGAAGGGGTTGAAGGAATGAAGAAAAAGTTAGTGCTGCTCATGACAGGACTGATGGTCATCTTTTTACTAGCTGCCTGTGGCTCTAAATCACAAGATGACGTGGTGAAAGAGTTAAATGGTAAATTAGGAGATTTATCGAGCTACAAAGTGAACGCAAAGATGACATTGAAAATGGGGGCAGATTCACAAGTTTATAACGTGGAAATCTGGCATAAGGATCCTACTTTCTATCGCGTCAATTTAAAGAATGCCGAAAAAGACCAAAGTCAAATGATTTTAAGAAATAACCAAGGGGTATTTGTTCTTACACCTGCCCTAAATAAAAGTTTCCGTTTCCAAAGTGATTGGCCGCAAAACAGCAGCCAGGCATATTTATATGAATCACTAATTAAGGATATTGTTGCGGACAAAGAGGCCAAGTTCTCCTCTACTAAAGACTTTTATGTGTTTGAAACAAAAACTCGTTATCAAAATAATAGTATGCTTCCAATCCAGGAAATTAAACTAAATAAGGGTGACCTATCACCGGCTGTTGTAAAGGTAATGGATCCGGATCGAAATGCGCTTGTGACTGTAGAGTTTTCGAAGGTCAAATTTAATGCGAGCTTCGATAAAGACGATTTCGATATGAAGAAAAATATGACACGTGCCCAGCTTAATTTGCCGGCAATGGCAGAGGGCGGCGACAAATCCTTTAGCGTAAAATATCCTACTTTAGAGCTGAAAGGTACCAAGTTAATTGGTGAAAAAGAAGTAGCGATTGAAGATGGAAAACGAGTAGTCCTCACTTATGATGGTAAAAAATCATTTACACTTGTACAAGAGAAAGTAACTGCTAAGGTAGCCTCTACCACACCAACCAATGTTGAAGGCGATATTGTGGATTTAGGTCTCACTATTGGAGCGGTATCAGATCACTCGATTTCTTGGTCGCATGGTGGTGTCGATTACATGATCGCATCGAAAAACCTAACGAAGGATGAAATGATCGAGATAGCAAAATCCGTTCAGGGTGATGCTGTAAAATAATAAGGAATCAATGAAACAGGCCCATTTATGGGTCTGTTTTCTTTTTGTAAAAGTTGTTATATAGTAACTTGAAAAAGCAGTCTGTTATTTTTTGTGATAAAATAATTTAATGTGTTAAATACAATTAGGAAGTGGAAGTATGGAAGAGCAAGGATATTTCTATCGGGATACATGGGCAGAAGTGGACCTAGATTGTATCTCAGAGAATGTCACCTCCGTTAAAAAACATCTGCCTCAACAGATTTCAATTATTGCAGTAGTAAAAGCGAATGCTTATGGTCATGGGGATGTACAGGTCGCAAAAACAGCTTTGGCTGCAGGTGCATCTTATTTAGCGGTTGCATTTATGGATGAAGCGATTGCCTTGAGAAATAAAGGGATTGACGCACCTATTCTTGTTTTAGGAGCGACGAGGCCTGAAGATATCAGTATGGCAGCTAAGTTTTCAATCACCCTTACTGTTTTTCAAAAGGAATGGCTAGAAGAAGCAAAAAAACATCTAACAACAGATGAATCAGTGGCTCTTCATATCAAAGTAGATACGGGTATGGGGAGAATTGGTGTCCGAAGTGTAGAGGAGCTACACACTATTCATCGACTCATCGGTGAGGATGAACGCTTGGTGCTAGAAGGCGTGTATACACATTTTGCAACGGCGGATGAACTGGATCAAAGCTATTTTCAGCAGCAGCTGGAGTTATTTGAAAAAATGATTGCATCATTGCCTGAACGTCCGAAATACGTTCATTCAAGCAATAGTGCCGCTGCTATACGGTTTCCAAAAGCCTATTTTAACGCGGTTCGAATAGGGATTGCGATGTACGGACTGACCCCATCTTTAGAAATGGAAAAAGAAATCCCTTTTCCGATAAAAGAAGCCTTTTCCTTACATTCACGGCTTGTCCATGTAAAAAAACTGACAAAAGGTGATAAAGTGAGTTACGGGGCGACGTACGAAAGTGAAGAGGAAGAGTGGATTGGTACTATTCCTATTGGTTATGCAGACGGTTGGCTTCGTAAGCTACAAGGTCAGGAAGTGCTGGTCGCAGGTGAACGTTCGCCAATAGTTGGCAGAATCTGTATGGATCAATGTATGATACGTCTCCCTAAATATGTACCGGTTGGAACCACGGTTACTCTAATTGGAAAGCAAGAAAACCAATTCATATCTGTGAATGAAATCGCTCAAAAACTCGAAACAATCAACTATGAAGTGCCTTGTATTATAGCTAATCGAGTTCCTCGTCTTTATAAGAAGGGCGGAAAAATTGTCGATTTAAAAAATGATTTATTGAACAATTATCAGTCCTAAATAAAGAAATTCAAACATATTTATGTTATTGCGGTAATTTGTGCATAAAAGCATCTTTTATTGGCTTATAATACAGTAGAATTATATTTAGTCTATGAATTAAGGTTGAATAGTGTTATTATTAAAAATGGTACAGATAAATTATATTGGTGTGTAGTGATGGTGGAGGTGTATGTTTGTGTCTGAATCCGGCGCAACTACGGAAATCTTGGTGAAATTACCGCAACATCTTTTAACGGAATTAGATGGTTTCGTTAAGCAAGAAAATGTGAACCGAAGCGAGTTTATCTACCAGGCAACAAAAATGTATCTACGCGAACGTAAAAAGAGACAAATTCGCGAGTCTATGAGACGTGGGTACATGGAAATGGCTAAAATTAATCTTAGAATTGCGTCAGAAGCATTTCAAGCAGAATATGAGGCAGAACACACAGTTGAACGTCTTGTAAGCGGAGGATAATCCTTTGATTGTCAAGCGTGGTGACGTTTATTTCGCGGACCTATCCCCAGTTGTTGGTTCTGAACAAGGCGGCGTCCGACCAGTACTTGTCATCCAAAACGACATCGGGAATCGGTTTAGTCCCACAGTGATTGTTGCAGCGATTACAGCTCAAATTCAAAAAGCTAAGCTTCCTACTCATGTAGAAATTGATGCGAAGCGCTACGGATTTGAACGAGATTCGGTCATTCTGTTAGAGCAGATTCGTACAATTGATAAGCAGCGGTTAACCGATAAAATTACCCATCTCGATGACGAAATGATGGAGAAAGTGGATGAAGCCTTGCAAGTAAGTTTAGGTCTCATCGAATTTTAGTTTTACAGCACGCTCTTTACTAAAAGAGCGTTTTTTCATACATATTCTGACCTCATACTATAATTCTGCCTAAAGCAAGCTACGCCAGCTTGCTTTTCTTTTTTTTAGGCTGTGTTAAAGAACTTGTTGATATTTATACTCTGTTGATTGTAGCGGAAGGCACGAAGACTCCTGTGGGAGTATGGTTCAGGGGAGACCCCGCAGGAGCATGCGCCGAGGAGGCTCGCCGAAACATCCATGGAAAGCGAAGTGCCTGGAGCGGAAATCAACAGGCAAGTTTAACAGAGCATTTATTTAAAAACTGCTTTTGGTAGCTTTGATGAAACGCTTCCTGAATTTTGGTACAATATGTAAGGGAAGCAATAACACACTTGATATATATATACGAAAATGGAGGATTGTTTTGTGAATGATACGGTTGTAAAAGATGATCAATTACTAAGAAAAATCGCTACTGAACAAGCAATTTCTTATAAACAAGTGAAGAGCGTCATTTCATTACTTGACGAAGGTAACACCGTTCCCTTCATCGCTCGTTACCGCAAGGAAATGACAGGAGCTCTTGATGAAGTTCAAATCCGAAATATTTTAGAGAGATGGCAGTACATACAGAATCTTGAACAAAGAAAAGAAGAGGTCCTTCGAATTATTGGGGAGCAAGGAAAACTAACGGACGAGCTCAATCAAGCTATTACAAAAGCTGAAAAGCTTCAAGAAGTGGAAGATTTATACCGCCCGTATAAACAAAAGAGACGGACAAAAGCGACAGTTGCGAAAGAAAAAGGACTAGAGCCTTTTGCGGAGTGGTTGATGACTTTTTCAAAAGAGAGTATCGAAGGAAAAGCAAAGGAATTCTTATCCGAGGAAAAACAAGTTCTCACAATTGAAGAGGCAATTGCTGGTGCGAAAGACATCATTGCAGAAATGGTTTCAGATGATGCGGAAAGCCGCAAATGGATTCGCAAAGAGACATTTAAATCTGGCACCGTTGCCTCAGTTGTAAAAGATGCGGAAAAAGATGAGAAAAACGTGTACGAAATGTACTATGAATATGAAGAACCCGTTAATAAAATTGTGCCTCACCGCACGCTTGCTTTGAATCGCGGGGAGAAGGAAGACATCCTGAAGGTATCAATCAAAATGAATGTCGATTTAATTTTGACCTACCTTTCAAAAAAATGGATTCGCAATCAACACTCTCCAGTAGCACAGGTTGTAGTAGAGGCGCTTGAAGATAGTTATAAGAGACTTATTCAGCCATCGATCGAACGCGAAATTCGTAGTGAGTTAACCGAAAAAGGGGAAGAACAAGCCATACATATTTTCTCTGAAAACTTAAGGAATCTGTTATTGCAGCCGCCGTTAAAAGGAAAAGTGGTTATCGGTGTCGACCCTGCATACAGGACAGGCTGTAAATTAGCAGTCGTTGATGAAACGGGTAAGGTATTAAAGATTGATGTAATTTATCCGCATCCACCGGTTTCGAAAACAAAAGAAGCCCGTGAAAAGTTTATTTCTATTCTGCGCGAGTATAAGGTAGAGATGGCTGCAATCGGAAATGGAACAGCTTCAAGGGAAACGGAACAGTTTGTTGCTGATATCTTAAAAGAAATGAATGAGGAAATCTTTTATTTAATTGTGAATGAAGCGGGGGCTAGTGTGTACTCTGCCTCTGACATTGCTAGAGAAGAGTTTCCTAATTTCCAGGTTGAAGAAAGAAGTGCTGTTTCTATAGCAAGACGTTTGCAGGATCCGCTTGCCGAGTTGGTGAAGATTGACCCGAAATCAGTGGGTGTTGGTCAGTACCAGCATGACGTAACGCAAAAACGTTTATCCGAATCACTCCATTTTGTCGTTGAGACAGCAGTTAACCATGTAGGTGTAAATGTAAATACTGCTTCTTCCTCCTTGCTACAGTATGTGGCAGGTCTTAATAAAACAGCTGCAAACAACATTGTTAAGAAGCGTGAAGAGGAAGGGAAATTCACCAGCAGGGTTCAATTAAAGAAAGTCCCTCGTCTAGGTGCAAAAACTTATGAGCAAGCGATTGGTTTCTTAAGGGTATTAGATGGGAAGCAGCCGCTAGACCGCACGGGCATTCATCCAGAGAACTATGATGAGGTTAAGAAGTTATTATCAAAGTTAGGCTTTACAACGGATGACTTAGGAACGGAAGCATTAAAAGTCGCACTTAGCGGACTTGATCTAAAGTCTGTTTCTGAAGAGTTATCGATTGGTGAGTTAACCTTAAAGGATATTATTGATGCTTTAGTCAGACCTGAACGTGATCCACGTGATGATTTACCAAGACCACTACTGAAAAAAGACGTTTTAAAGCTCGAAGACTTGAAGGCGGGAATGGAGCTTCAAGGTACAGTTCGAAATGTCGTTGATTTTGGTGCGTTTGTAGATATCGGCGTGAAACAGGATGGCCTTGTTCACATATCTAAGCTAAGTAACCGCTTTGTCAAACATCCACTAGATATTGTTTCTGTTGGTGACGTAGTAACGGTATGGGTAGATTCAGTTGATATGAAAAAAGGCCGAGTGGCGTTAACGATGCTGCCGCCGTCAAAACAATAATGAAAAAAGGAAACACTGCTTTTTTATATAATAAGAAAGGACAAACTCGACTTCGAGAATTGTCCAGCTCCAGCGCCTAGCCCCTCGGGTCAAATAACCTTCGGCAATAAAAGTCAAAGAGCGACTTTTTTTGCCGAAGAACATTTGCCTGTCGGGGCTGACCAAGGCGCTTGCGCATTTCTTATGAGTAGTGTTTTTTTCTGTAAAAAAACCAGCACTGGTTTAATAGTTTGATCTGGTAGCGGTCCTTCTCATAGAAAGCCCTTTTCATTTGGTTTTGCAACCAATTTGGCATAATGAAACCTCCCGAAAAGTTCGTCACCATTAATGGTATAAACAATATATGCTATAATAGGTTGTCACGTTCGCAATAAAAGGGGTGAAAGGTAAAATGACCGAGCAGGAATTGCAAATATTAGTCGAAAAGATTTCTTATGAGTCATTTGGAAAACCTTTTTGTCACCAAGCGACCTTTAATCCGAGATTACGGTCTACAGGAGGAAGATATCTACTAGGGACACATAATATAGAAATCAATAGAAAATATTTAGAGCAGTTAGGGGAAGATGAGCTAATCGGCATAATTAAACACGAGCTTTGTCATTATCATCTTCATCTTGAGGGGAAAGGTTATCAACATAAAGATGCAGACTTTAAGGCTATGTTAAAAAAAACAAAAGCTCCTCGATTCTGTTCTCAGCTCCCGGATAAAAAGGTAAAACGTTCAGCGAAAAAACTCCTAATATACCAGTGCTCCAATTGCGAGATCACCTATACAAGAAAAAGAAGTATCAATACCAGCAGATATGTATGCGGCAAATGCCGAGGCAAGCTTGTGAAAGCTAAGGAAATAATAGTAGGCTAGAGTGAAAAATCTGTAATTAAATTTTATCTAAAATCTATGTTGACTTTCTGTTGAACCGTCATTATAATGTAAAGAGTCGACAGGGCAAACACCTTGTTGAAACGAAATAATCAATATTCCGCAGTAGCTCAGTGGTAGAGCTATCGGCTGTTAACCGATCGGTCGTAGGTTCGAGTCCTACCTGCGGAGCCATTATGGGGAAGTACTCAAGAGGCTGAAGAGGCGCCCCTGCTAAGGGTGTAGGTCGGGTGACCGGCGCGAGGGTTCAAATCCCTCCTTCTCCGCCATAATATATTTTATGGCCCTTTGGTCAAGCGGTTAAGACACCGCCCTTTCACGGCGGTAACACGGGTTCGAATCCCGTAAGGGTCATCAGGGACGGGGAGTGACATTGACTCATTTCCTGTTTTTTAATCTTTATAGTTACTTCTTATAATATTGGGCTATAGCCAAGCGGTAAGGCATCGCACTTTGACTGCGACATGCGTTGGTTCAAATCCAGCTAGCCCAGCCATTTTTCTTTAATGAGCCAATTGCTCAGTTTTAGATGAAATGAGCCATTAGCTCAGTTGGTAGAGCAGATTGCTTACTGCATTGATAAGCTTCTGCGACAATCTGCGAAAAAGTACGGAAGTTCTTTTGAGCATCTGACTAAGGGTTATTAAAGATTAGTGAAACATCTTAGTATGAGCCATTAGCTCAGTTGGTAGAGCATCTGACTTTTAATCAGAGGGTCGAAGGTTCGAGTCCTTCATGGCTCACCATTTTAACTAAATATGCGGGTGTGGCGGAATTGGCAGACGCACCAGACTTAGGATCTGGCGCCGCAAGGCGTGGGGGTTCGACTCCCTTCACCCGCACCAACCAAACATTTCCTCTTGAAATAGAGTAGCTATCGTGTTATGATTGTTTTTGTCGCTAATTATAATGCGGTCGTGGCGGAATGGCAGACGCGCTAGGTTGAGGGCCTAGTGGGGGCAACCCCGTGGAGGTTCAAGTCCTCTCGGCCGCACCAAAAACTTTATTGACAAACTAAACTGGGTATGATATACTTTGAAAGTTGATTTTAAAAGTTGCGCCCGTAGCTCAATTGGATAGAGCGTCTGACTACGGATCAGAAGGTTATGGGTTCGACTCCTTTCGGGCGCGCCATTCTTATTACGGGAAGTAGCTCAGCTTGGTAGAGCACTTGGTTTGGGACCAAGGGGTCGCAGGTTCGAATCCTGTCTTCCCGACCATTTAACAAACTTTAATAATTATATGCGGGTGTAGTTTACTGGTAAAACCTCAGCCTTCCAAGCTGATGTAGTGGGTTCGATTCCCATCACCCGCTCCAAAACTTGTTTCGAAAATTGTTCTTTGAAAACTAAACAAACAAAAACGTCAACAAACAAAAAAATATTAGTTTCTTATGAAACTAAGCCAACGTAACAAAATGAGCTAATCAACTTTCTTGGAGAGTTTGATCCTGGCTCAGGACGAACGCTGGCGGCGTGCCTAATACATGCAAGTCGAGCGAACCACTTCGGTGGTTAGCGGCGGACGGGTGAGTAACACGTGGGCAACCTGCCTGTAAGACTGGGATAACACCGGGAAACCGGTGCTAATACCGGATAATCCTTTTCTCTCATGAGGAAAAGCTGAAAGTCGGTTTCGGCTGACACTTACAGATGGGCCCGCGGCGCATTAGCTAGTTGGTGAGGTAACGGCTCACCAAGGCGACGATGCGTAGCCGACCTGAGAGGGTGATCGGCCACACTGGGACTGAGACACGGCCCAGACTCCTACGGGAGGCAGCAGTAGGGAATCTTCCACAATGGACGAAAGTCTGATGGAGCAACGCCGCGTGAGCGATGAAGGCCTTCGGGTCGTAAAGCTCTGTTGTTAGGGAAGAACAAGTACCGGAGTAACTGCCGGTACCTTGACGGTACCTAACCAGAAAGCCACGGCTAACTACGTGCCAGCAGCCGCGGTAATACGTAGGTGGCAAGCGTTGTCCGGAATTATTGGGCGTAAAGCGCGCGCAGGCGGTCCTTTAAGTCTGATGTGAAAGCCCA
>NZ_CP133269.1:4755000-4985000 GCF_030915525.1 Neobacillus sp. PS2-9 | reverse complement strand
TCGTCCGCTCAGGGTTAGTCGGGACCTAAGCCGAGGCCGAAAGGCGTAGGCGATGGACAACAGGTTGATATTCCTGTACCACCTCTTTATCGTTTGAGTGATGGGGGACGCAGGAGGATAGGGTAAGCGCGCTGTTGGATATGCGCGTCTAAGCAGTTAGGCTGGAAAGTAGGAAAATCCGCTTTCCGTGAAGGCTGAGCTGTGATAGCGAGGGAAATTTAGTACCGAAGTTCCTGATTCCACACTGCCAAGAAAAGCCTCTAGCGAGATAAAAGGTGCCCGTACCGCAAACCGACACAGGTAGGCGAGGAGAGAATCCTAAGGTGAGCGAGAGAACTCTCGTTAAGGAACTCGGCAAAATGACCCCGTAACTTCGGGAGAAGGGGTGCTTTTTGAGGTGAATAGCCTCGAAGAGCCGCAGTGAATAGGCCCAGGCGACTGTTTAGCAAAAACACAGGTCTCTGCGAAGCCGCAAGGCGAAGTATAGGGGCTGACGCCTGCCCGGTGCTGGAAGGTTAAGAGGAGGGGTTAGCTCACGCGAAGCTCTGAATCGAAGCCCCAGTAAACGGCGGCCGTAACTATAACGGTCCTAAGGTAGCGAAATTCCTTGTCGGGTAAGTTCCGACCCGCACGAAAGGCGTAACGATCTGGGCACTGTCTCAACGAGAGACTCGGTGAAATTATAGTACCTGTGAAGATGCAGGTTACCCGCGACAGGACGGAAAGACCCCGTGGAGCTTTACTGTAGCCTGATATTGAATTTTGGTACAGCTTGTACAGGATAGGTAGGAGCCTGAGAAACCGGAGCGCTAGCTTCGGTGGAGGCGTCGGTGGGATACTACCCTGGCTGTATTGAAATTCTAACCCGCACCCCTTATCGGGGTGGGAGACAGTGTCAGGTGGGCAGTTTGACTGGGGCGGTCGCCTCCTAAAGAGTAACGGAGGCGCCCAAAGGTTCCCTCAGAATGGTTGGAAATCATTCGTAGAGTGTAAAGGCACAAGGGAGCTTGACTGCGAGACCTACAAGTCGAGCAGGGACGAAAGTCGGGCTTAGTGATCCGGTGGTTCCGCATGGAAGGGCCATCGCTCAACGGATAAAAGCTACCCCGGGGATAACAGGCTTATCTCCCCCAAGAGTCCACATCGACGGGGAGGTTTGGCACCTCGATGTCGGCTCATCGCATCCTGGGGCTGTAGTCGGTCCCAAGGGTTGGGCTGTTCGCCCATTAAAGCGGTACGCGAGCTGGGTTCAGAACGTCGTGAGACAGTTCGGTCCCTATCCGTCGTGGGCGCAGGAAATTTGAGAGGAGCTGTCCTTAGTACGAGAGGACCGGGATGGACGCACCGCTGGTGTACCAGTTGTCTTGCCAAAGGCATCGCTGGGTAGCTATGTGCGGACGGGATAAGTGCTGAAAGCATCTAAGCATGAAGCCCCCCTCAAGATGAGATTTCCCATAGCGTCAAGCTAGTAAGAACCCTGAAAGATGATCAGGTTGATAGGTCAGAGGTGGAAGCGTGGTAACATGTGGAGCTGACTGATACTAATCGTTCGAGGACTTAACCAATTTTTAAAGCGAACTCGTAGTTTACAAACACTTCTTCTGCATTATCTAGTTTTGAGAGAACGATCTCTCTAACAAAATAGTCTGGTAATTATGGCGAGAAGGTCACACCCGTTCCCATACCGAACACGGAAGTTAAGCTTCTCAGCGCCGATGGTAGTTGGGACGAAAGTCCCTGTGAGAGTAGGACGTTGCCAGGCTGTTTTATCAATTTTTATACTTTTAATCGTCGCGGGGTGGAGCACGTTCGAATAATCTTCTTCGAATATTCTACAGCGCAACAATTGAGCCACTCCTTGAATAAGCTTTCCGAAATCGGGGCGGTCTTAAACAAAGAGCATGCTCAAAAATAATTTTATTTTACCGTCGCGGGGTGGAGCAGTCTGGTAGCTCGTCGGGCTCATAACCCGAAGGTCGCAGGTTCAAATCCTGTCCCCGCAATATGGTCCGGTAGTTCAGTTGGTTAGAATGCCTGCCTGTCACGCAGGAGGTCGCGGGTTCGAGTCCCGTCCGGACCGCCATATATATGCTAAAATCAAGTGCGAAACCAAGTTTCGGCTTTTTTTTATTTCATCTATTAGGTTTTTTTGCACATTAAGGTTATAATTATGTACACTACATATGGAAAAGCATCCTTAGGAGATATCCTAAGGTTTTTTTTGCACTTAAATAAGGTAAAATGAGAGTAAAGGATTGCTAGGAAAGTAAAAGGTGATTGAATGAACCAACTTGAATGGAAGACTACAAATTCTGAGGAAACCTCAACATTGGCCGAACGCTTGGCTCAGCTTTTACAGCCAGGTGATGTGATTGCCCTTGAGGGTGATTTAGGAGCCGGAAAAACGACCTTTACCAAAGGCCTTGCTAAAGGGTTGGAAGTTAAGAAAACCGTTAACAGCCCTACTTTTACAATTATTAAAGAATATAAGGGCAGGTTGCCCCTGTATCATATGGATGTCTATCGAGTAGCGGATGCTTTTGAAGATCTTGGTTTTGATGAATACTTTGAAGGGGACGGCGTAACAGTAGTGGAATGGGCTCATTTAATTGAAGAGCAGCTTCCACAAGAACTATTAACTATTTTCCTGTATCGTGAAGAGGAAGATCAAAGGAAAATGGTATTCGTGCCAAAGGGCAATAGATATGAGCAACTATGTAAGGAGATTTTTAGATGACTATATTGGCGATAGATACTTCAAACTATGCATTGGGAGTAGCGCTTTTAGAAGAGAATCAAGTATTGGGAGAATACATTACTAATTTAAAAAAGAATCACTCTGTTCGGATTATGCCGGCTATTGAAACTTTAATGAGTGATTGTGAACGGGTACCAGCAGATTTAACGAAGATTGTGGTTGCTAAAGGCCCTGGGTCTTATACAGGAGTAAGAATCGGTGTTACGATTGCAAAAACACTAGCATGGACTCTTAATATCCCTCTTGTGGGTGTTTCAAGTTTAGAAATTTTAGCCGCGGGAACTGGACGATATTTTGATGGAATGGTGTCTCCCTTGTTTGATGCTAGAAGGGGACAAGTCTATACAGGCTTATATCAATTTGTAGACGGAAAGCTTACAGTGAAGAAACAGGATCAGTTAGTGATGCTTGATGACTGGGTGGATAGGTTATTAGATATCGACAAGCCAATCATATTTGTAGGAAATGACCTGCCAATTCATAAAGCTAAAATTGAAGAAGTCTTGGGACCTAAAGCCATTTTTGCAAGTATGACAGAACATAACCCACGTCCAGCTGAACTAGCTTTATTAGGAAAAGAACAAGCTGGAGACGACCTACATTCTTTTGTACCAAATTATATACGTTTAGTAGAAGCGGAAGCCAAGTGGCTTGAAGCAAAAGGAAAAATATAAAATGGATAGGGAAAGAGAAATATGGTAGATTCTTATGTTTTTCGATATATGAGGGAAGAAGATATTGAACAAGTACTAGAGGTAGAACATGCGTCTTTTACTACTCCCTGGAGCAGGGAAGCATTTTATAATGAAATACACAATAATAAATTCGCTGTCTATATTGTCCTTGAGGAAGAAAATCAAATCATTGGCTATTGTGGAACATGGGTTGTCATTGATGAAGCACACGTGACGAACGTGGCCATAATGCCTGGGTATCGGGGAAAAAAGCTAGGGGAGGCATTAATGACAAAGCTAATGTCTGTCGCTAGGGAGTTAGGAGCTAGAAGTATGACACTTGAAGTAAGGGTAACGAATCATGTCGCACAATCCCTTTATCGGAAATTAGGATTTCAAAATGGCGGGATTCGAAAGAATTATTATTCAGATAACCAAGAAGATGCACTAGTAATGTGGGTGAATTTATGAAAAAAGATCAGTATATTTTAGCCATAGAAACAAGCTGTGATGAGACGGCAGTAGCGATCATTAAAAATGGTCGTGAGATTGCAGCCAATATCGTGGCATCTCAAATAGAAAGTCACAAGCGGTTTGGAGGGGTAGTACCTGAAATTGCCTCCCGTCACCATGTTGAGCAAATAACCATCGTGATGGAGGAAGCGTTGAATCAGGCAAACCTTACAATGGCTGACTTGGATGCCATTGCTGTCACAGAAGGTCCTGGATTAGTGGGTGCGCTATTAATTGGTGTAAATGCCGCAAAGGCTTTGGCGTTTGCCCATAATAAGCCGCTTGTACCGGTCCACCATATTGCCGGGCATATCTATGCAAACCGGCTGGTAACAGAAATGAAATTTCCATTGTTGTCTCTGGTGGTCTCTGGTGGTCATACAGAGCTTGTTTATATGAAAGAGCACGGTCACTTTGAAGTAATAGGTGAAACAAGAGATGACGCGGCTGGAGAAGCCTACGATAAGGTGGCAAGAACGTTAAATATGCCGTATCCTGGCGGTCCGCATATTGATCGCTTAGCACAGGGAGGAAGGCCAACGATTGATCTACCTAGAGCATGGCTGGAAGAAGGTTCATTTGACTTTAGTTTTAGCGGCTTGAAATCTGCTGTTATTAATACGGTCCACAATGCGGAACAGCGCGGTGAAACGATCGCACCTGAAGATCTTGCGGCAAGCTTCCAAGCGAGTGTCATTGAAGTACTGGTGAAAAAGACGGAAAAGGCTGTTGCCCAGTATGGGGTGAAGCAAGTATTAGTAGCAGGCGGGGTGGCAGCCAATAAAGGACTAAGAAATGCACTAGAAAAGGCGTTTGCTGACCAACCTGAAATTGAATTAGTGATTCCTCCGTTAGCCTTGTGCACCGATAATGCAGCTATGATTGCGGCAGCAGGAAGCATCATGTTTGAAAAAGGAATCAGAGCAGGTCTTGCGCTTAATGCGAATCCAGGATTGGATATTGAAATGCATAATAACGAGTAACCCTTCCTTATTGGAAGGGTTTTTTTCGTAAATGCTAGATAGAACCATTTTTTAAAAGAACCTTTGGATTGCCTCCGGAGCATCATTGTTATATACCAGCTTCCAGGCATCAAGAACGTTTTCTTTTGTTACTTTTAGCGCGGGGACAGCTACATAGGATGGTGCTTGTTTACCAAGTAGTGCGTATCCTGCCAAGAGCGCTTCAGCAACTCCCTGATGATAGGGCATCTGAGCACCAAGACCCTTGATAAGTCCATCCTTTGCCATTTCTAAAGCAACATTAGCACCTAAATCAATCGTCGTGATTACCAAATCATCTCTTCCTGCCGAACGCGCAGCAGCTAATGCTCCTTCAGCTGGTACATCCCATACGACAAATATTCCCTTTAAATCTGGATGTTTAGCAATCATGGAGGCAGCCACTTTCTCACTTTGATTTGGATCGATAATCCCGCAATGTTCGATGATTTTTATTTCATGGTATTTTTCTCTTATCGTCTTTTCAAATGCTTCTGTTCTTTGTTTAGTGGCAAAGAAATTAGCATCATGGTAGATTACTCCAATCTTACCTTTACAGTCTAATTGTTCTGCCATAATATGGGCAGCCTCTACACCATTTCCATAGTTATCAGCTGAAACGATACTGACATAATCCTTTCCAGGCTGTAAATCCTTTGGTATGTTTTCCATAAAAACCAGCTTGACACCAGATTGCCCCACATGTTTATAAGCAATTGCCGATGAAAGTGTGTCTACAGGAATACTGATAAGTATATCCGGCTTTTTGGTTAAAATTGTTTCGATATCAGCAAGTTGCTTTTCCCATTTAAATTGAGCATCTGTTACTGCAACTACTTCAATTCCCATTTTATCAAAAGTGGCCTTTAACCCGTTTATTACAGACCTTGACCAATCATTATTAGTATAGTGCATGGAAATAGCCGCCTTATAATTGTGTTCCTTCAGCATTTTCAAGTCTTTTAAAGATAACTGAAGAGTTTTTGCAGAAACTGCGGCTTCACCATGCGGCCCCGTGCTTAATATGCTATGTTCTGGAATATCTTGCTTTATCGTACTATTAAAGGTCTGACTTACGGTGTGCAAAAATTCTTTTATATCAATAGGTTTTGTCAGGTAATTACTAAATCCTATGGCTAAGGTATGTTGAATATCCTGGGGCATGGCATTGGCACTAACAGCAATTACAGGAATATCTTTTGTTTTAGCCCCTATTTTTAAAATGTCAAACACTTCATATCCATGGATATCTGGCAAGTCAAGATCAAGCAAAATTAAATCGACTTTTTCTGTCATTGCCATTTCTAATCCTTCTTTTCCAGTTCGAGCTAATAAGAGGTTATAGGAGGGCTGGGATTTCATGATGCTACTGACAAAGTGTAAGTTCGGCTCGTTATCTTCAATATACAGCAAATTAAAGTTATCTGCCTTTCCGTGATTTTCTAAAGGAGCTTTTACTCGCTCTCCCCATTGTACAGCTGCCTTTAATTCATTTGGGAGGGGGAGACTAAAGCAAAAATCACTGCCTTTTCCTTTTTTGCTCGATACACTAATTTCTCCTCCCATAAGATGCACCAGTTGTTTCACTAATGACAGTCCAATGCCAGTGCCTTCTTCTTGTGTCCCTTCAACACGATAAAATGGAACAAACACTTTATGATACTCTTCAATAGACAGTCCTACACCTGTATCCACGATATGAATCACCATTATATTTTCTTCTATATGAGAAATAATTTTTACTTTTCCACCCTCCCGATTATATTTAATGGCATTTTCGAGAAGATTGAGAAGGACTTGTTTAAGTCGAATGGAATCAGCAAGAATGAATGTGTTTTGCCATTGATTTAATTGTTTATGAATACGGATATTCTTCTTTTTAGCCAGTGGCTGGATGATATTAATACATTCATTGATAACAGTAAGAAAATCAATCTCTTCAATAGAGACCTTTAAGTTACCTGTCTCGATTCTTGATAAATCCAAAATATCATTTATTAAATTTAATAAGTGACCTCCTCCACTTAATATCTCATTCACATAATCGTGCTGTTCTTCACTTAAAGATTCATCCATTTCTAATAGCTGTGCAAAACCAAGTATTCCATTCAATGGTGTACGTAGTTCATGACTCATCTTTGAAAGAAATTCTGATTTGGCCATGTTTGCTTTTTCAGCCTCTTCTTTCATCTGAATGATGTCGTGTTCCATTTTTTGTCGCTCGGTAATTTCGGAAATAGTAACAAGGGCAGCCTGTCCCCCATCTTCATTTGTTTTTAGAGGTGTTGAATTAATGGAAAGCCATTTCCTGTCCTGAATCTTGTTAGTTACTCCAATAATAAAATTTTGAAAGGGAATACCCTTTTCAAGGGTGATAACATTTGGTAACTCGGAATAAAGTAACCGAGATCCATCATCTTTTACAAAATCAAGTTGCATCAAGGTGGATTCAGTTAAAAATTCAGCTTTAATACCTATTACCTTTTCAACATTGTCATTCAAAGGAATATACTTACCTGATTTTTCATGAATAAGTACGCATTCCGACATAGTCCGAAGAACTTCCTTATATAAGTTTCCTTTATCGATTGATTCCATTTTTTCCTCCTAACAATAGAACGAATAGTCATGGATTACTTGTAGCTTTCAGCTTCATTATAGCCAAGAAGGTCATTTTCGAGTATTCACTTTTTGGGAAAAAGTACTAAATAAATTATAGTTTGCAAGCGTTTACTTATTTTATTACAATTTATTAGAATCCTTTTTTATACTTCATCTAGTATATCAAGGAAAATGTCTGTAATCATACCATATAAGGGCTATTTATAACATACAAAAGAACTGGAAGGGGGATGAAAATGAGAATCCTGATTGCTGAGGACAATGCGTCATCTAGAAAATTGTTAAAGCATTTGATAAAACATATACCAAACTATCAAATTGTTGGAGAAGCAGTTAATGGAGAGGATTTAATTAACAAGGTAATGATAGAAAAACCCGACATCGCATTAGTCGATATTAATATGCCATTGTTAAACGGAATGGAGGCAGTGAAATCCTGTAAAAAAATTGTTCCATCTTTACAAGTAATCTTTATTACCGGCCATGATGAATATGCCTTAGAGGCTTTTGCTGTTCATGCAATCGATTACATTATCAAACCAATTGAGCGTGACAGGCTTTATTCTGCATTAGAGCGAGCATCTTCCTTAAAGAACCAGGATGTCATGATCCAGCAACCACGAGTCAAAAAAGAAATAATTGTAAAGCAACATCATTCCACTACCTTTATTCCTTTGGATGATATACTATTTATCGAGAGGGTAGATCGTAAATCGGTCATCCATATGCTAGATCAAAAAATCGAAATGAATGAGACGTTAACAAACCTAGAAGATTTGCTTGATTCACGCTTTGTTGTCTCCCATCGCTCTTATATCATAAATTTGCAGTATTTAATAAAAATAGAAGCAGTTGGTCAAATGTATATTGCTTACTTTAAAAATCACAATGAGACAGCAAAGGTTTCAAAACATAAGGTTACAGAACTACAAAAAAGTAAATCTATGTAAAAGTAAGGCTCAGTTACCTGAGTCTTATTTTTTTTGAAAATCTACTTTTTTTGTCCGTAGGGATTGATGCGTGATTTGTGAGGAAAGAATGGTGTATTGAATGGACGAAATCCTTGTCTGAAGCTAGTTAGACAGCAATTTTGTAATCGATTACAATCCATTTATAGAGCAGGAAAGGAAAAGATAATAAGATGGTTGGGATTGTGGATGTAGCAAAAAAAGCGAATGTTTCTACTGCCACCGTGTCTAGAGTGCTTAGTAAACCTGGAGCTGTAAGAGAAACGACGACGCAAAAAGTTTTACAAGCAATACAAGATCTAAATTACCAGCCGAATGCCTTAGCTCGTCAGCTTAGAAGACTTGAGACGAAAACTATATTAGTAGTTGTGCCAGATATTACAAATCCGTTTTTTTCAAAGGTGTTAAGAGGACTTGAGTCAGTGGCAGTTGCGAATGGTTACCAGGTCCTATTAGGGGATACCGGTAATGATGTGGAGCAAGAAACTGGGTACCTTAATATTTTGCAACAAAAAAAGGCAGATGGAATGGTGTTGTTAACCGCAAGAATGGATTCTCAGGCTATTGAAGAAGTATCTCGCTGTTATCCCGTTGTATTAGCATGTGAATATATTGAAGGTTCCAATATCCCTACTGTTTCTATTGATAATATCAGTGGTGCTCGAAAGGCCTCTGAATATTTAATAGAGTTGGGACATGAAAGAATTGGATGTATCACCGGTCCCCTTGATGTTGTATTGAGCCGGGATCGTCTAAAGGGGTTTTACCAGGCAATGGCTCAATGCAATTTGACCGTGGAGCCTGTTTTAGTGCAAGAGGGGGACTTCACTTTTGAAAGCGGTTTTAATCTTATGATGAAATTTTTTGCCCTTGGGGTTCTTCCGACAGCTGTGTTCGCTGCCAACGATGAAATGGCGATGGGGGCTATCAGAGCAGTGAAATCAAAAGGGTTAAGGGTGCCAGAGGATGTATCCATCATTGGATTTGATGATGTGAGGTTTGCCAGCATTTTTGAGCCAGCTCTCACTACCATTGCTCAACCAGCGTTTGAAATCGGCGAACATGCAATGGAGCTACTCATGAAACTCATCAATAAAGATGAAGTTATGAGAGAACAAGTTATTTTAGAAGATCAATTGGTGGTCAGAGAATCTTGTCAAAAGAACAAATAAAAATTTTTATTAAAAATGTAATCCATTACATTTTACCTTTGTTAGCAAGCTAATTCTGCGATTTTATCAAACAAAAATGCAATCGATTACATTTAGGGAGGTGATTCTGCTTTAGGAGATGCAATGGAACATGGCAGGGGTCATTACTTTAAAGATGGAGTGAATATAAATGAAACTTGGATATCAAACAAATACGTGGGGCGGCGTGGTTGGTCACCCAGCAGGAGTTACGTCGGTAAAGGATTTATACTACCTTGCTAATGGATCTACGGTGGAAGCGTTAAGAGATATCGCAGCAGCAGGATATACGGGCTTTGAAATATTTGATGGTAATCTAATGCAATTTGTTGATAAAAAAGAAGAATTTAGCTCATTGTTAAAGGAACTTTCGTTAACCTTAATTGGTGTCTATACCGGAGGCAACTTTATTTTCCCAGATATTTTGGAAGAGGAATTAACAAAGATTGAGCTAGTAGCCGCTTTTGCATCCGAATTAGGAGCAGAACATCTAGTAGTAGGTGGAGGAGCCATCCGTGGAAAAGGAATAAAAGAAAGCGATTACCCGGACTTAGGAAATGCTCTTAATAGAGTAGTAGAAATTGCTGAAAAATATAAGTTAATTGCTAGTTATCATCCGCATTTAGGGACAAACGTTCAAGCACCGGACCAGCTAGATAAATTAATGCCATTAACAAGAATTAATTTATGTCCTGACACTGCACACATCGAAGCAGGTGGAGGAGACCCTGTTGAAGTGATTAAAAAGTATGCAGACCGAATCAAGTATATCCATTTTAAAGATTACAAGGATGGAGAATTCGTTCCTTTGGGCGAAGGTAACCAAAACTTTAACGAAATGTGCCGCTTATTAAATGAAGCAAACTATGATGGCTGGATTACAGTGGAATTAGATAGCTATCCTAACCCAAAAGAGGGGGCAGAAATTAGTAGGTCCTATCTAGCAAAATTTGAGGTATTACAACAAATATAAGAAATGAATGAGAATGGGGGAGAAAAATGAAAAAATTATTTTCTATTTTAATGGTCGTTTTGTTTGTCAGCAGTATGGCCTTAATGGGGTGCAGCAAAGACAGTGCATCAACGGAAAAAAGCTCAGAAGCAGGAACAAAGGAATTAGCACCTGAAACTGGTCCAATTACGATTAACCCAGACCTTCCTGGTGATCAGGAGATTTTAAGTAAAGGTCCTCATGGAGAAAACGCCGTATCTGCTAAGACACTTCAATTGTCCGAAGAGGATGTTGCCAAAATTAAAGAGGGTAACTATAAAGCAGCAATAGTCATGCACTACGCAGGAAATGATTGGTCAACTGCTCAAATCGAAGGGTTAAAAGCTACACTAAAAAGAATGGGAATTGAAGTAGTAGCGGTAACAGATGCTCAATTCAAAGCAGAAAAGCAAGTCTCTGATATTGAAACTGTTCTTGCGAAAAAGCCGGATATCATTATTAGTATTCCAGTTGATCCTGTTTCTACTGCCGATGCTTACAAAAAGGCAGCTGATGCTGGGGTAAAGCTAGTATTTATGGACAACACGCCAAGTGGTCTTGAGGCTGGTAAGGATTATGTAAGTGTTGTTTCTGCGGATAACTATGGTAACGGTGTAGTAGCCGCCGATATTATGGCAGAAAAGCTCGGGAAAAAAGGGAAGATCGGAATGGTTTTCCATGATGCAGACTTCTTTGTAACGAAGCAAAGGACCGATGCATTTGAAAAAACAATGAAGGAAAAATACCCAGATATTAAAATCGTAGCACGCGGTGGTATTACGGATCCGAACCAAGGTGAGAAAGTTGCTTCTGGGATGTTAACAAAAAACCCCGATTTAGATGGAATTTTTGCAGTATGGGATGTTCCGGCTGAAGGTGTTTTGGCAGCTGCCCGCACAGCAGGAAAAGATAACCTTGTCATTACCACTATTGATTTAGGAACCAATGTGGCTTTAGAGATTGCCCAAGGAGGCATTATTAAAGGGCTAGGTGCTCAGCTTCCATATGACCAAGGAATCTCAGAGGCAATTTTAGCTGGATATGCTTTACTTGGAAAGGAAGCACCACCATATGTAGCCGTTCCATCTTTACAAGTAACAAAGGAAAATGTCTTAGATTCTTGGAAGCTTGTATACCATAAGGATGCTCCAGATTCAATTCAGAACGCAGCAAAATAACATTTAATATAATTGGGGGAAAATATAATGAAAAAGCTAAATGTAGGTATGATTGGTGGAGGATTTATGGGAAAAGCACATGCTCTTGCATATGCAGGGATGCCGATGTTCTTTTGGCCGGCACCAGCTGTTCCACACCGCCATACCGTAGTCGATGTAAACGATCAATTAGCCAAGGATGCAGCAGATCGTCTTGGATTTGAACACTATTCATCTAATTGGAGAGAAGTCGTAGCTAATCCAGACATTGATATTATTGATATCGTGACACCTAATGATTCTCATGCTGAAATCGCAATTGCGGCAGCGAAAGCTGGTAAGCATATCATTTCTGAAAAGCCGTTGGCAAGAAATGCTGCCGAGGCAAAAACGATGTTAGATGCAGTTAACGTAGCTGGAGTAAAGCATATGGTCGCGTTTAACTATAGAAGAACGCCAGCCGTAGCGCTTGCGAAGAAATATATTGAAGAAGGAAGAATCGGTAAAATTCTTAACTTCCGTGGAACGTATTTACAAGATTGGTCTGCAGATCCTAACTCACCACTATCTTGGCGTTTCCAGAAAAAAATTGCAGGTTCTGGTGCTTTAGGCGATATCGGTACACATGTTATTGATTTTGCCCGCTATCTTGTAGGTGAAATTTCAGATGTTAATGCAGTTGCGAAAACATGGATTCCAGAACGTCCGGTGCAATCAGGCGGTGCAGATAAATTAGGTACTGTTAAGGGTGGGGAAGATGTTCCAAAAGCGGCAGTTGATGTAGATGATGAATTTACTACACTTGTGAAATTTGCTAACGGTGCCATTGGTAGTATCGAAGCCACTCGTAATGCATGGGGCCGCAATAATTTCCTAACATTTGAGATTCATGGTGAAAAAGGTTCCTTATATTTCAATTATGAGCGCCGTGATGAACTTCAGGTTTGTTTTGCTGATGATCCAGGAGATGCAAAAGGCTTTAGAACCGTTTATACAGGACCAGCTCATCCATATGGAGAAGGACTATGGCCTATCCCAGCTTTAGGTATTGGTTATGGAGAAACAAAGATTATTGAAACCTACGATTTTCTAAAATCGATTGTAGAAGATACCAATGTTTCACCTGATTTCCTTGATGGTTATCAAATCGCTGTAATTTCGGACGCGATTCTTGAATCTGCAGAAAAAGGTGTTTGGGTTAACTTAAATAAAAGTGTAGCAAACGTACGTTAATAAAATGATAGAGGCTGCTCAGTGAGTGAGTAGCCTCTTGTAAAAAAAGAGGGTGATGGACTTGGAACAGACAATTCTTAAAATGGAAAATATCTCAAAGTCCTTTAATGGAATTACCGTTTTAAAATCAGTGGGATTCTCGGTAGAAAAGGGGGAAGTTCATGCCCTCATGGGTGGAAATGGAGCTGGGAAATCCACGTTAATGAAAATATTAACCGGTGTTTATAAAGCTGATTCTGGAGATATTTTTATTGATGAAAAACCGGTTTCAATAAAGAATACAAATGATGCAAGAGCCAATTATATTTCAATGATTTACCAAGAATTTAGCTTAATTCCTACATTAACCGTTGCACAAAATATTTTCTTAACTAGAGAATCGAAGAATGCATTTGGATTACTAAACGATAAAGAAGGTATTGAACGGACAAGAGAGTTATTAAAAGAACTTGAAGTAGATATTGATCCCAATGAAGTAGTCGAAAATTTAGGAGTAGGTTTTTGGCAGATGACGGAAATTGCCAAAGCATTATCCCAAGAAGCGAAAATCCTCATTATGGACGAACCAACGTCTTCATTAACCAAGAAAGAAACGGAAGTTCTCTTCTCTTTCATTAATAAATTAAAGCGAAAAGGAATTTCTATTATATATATATCCCACCGTATGGATGAAATTTTTGAGATTTGTGATCGCATCACGATTCTCCGAGACGGCAAAAATGTAGTAACAGAACACTGTGAATCTACCAGTTTAGAAGCTGTTATTCAGCATATTGTTGGGGCGGAGTTAGATAAGGCGTTCGACTGGAAGGAACGTATTTATTCTATGGATGTCACCCCTGCTTTGGAAGTAAAAGAGTTAGCATCAGGAACAAAGGTTCAGGATATTAATTTTAAGCTATATCCTGGTGAAATCTTAGGGGTAGCGGGTCTGATGGGAAGCGGAAGGTCTGAAATGGCACGTTCCATATTTGGAATAGACCCGAAAGAAAAAGGAGAAATTTTTGTTAAGGGCAATAAAGTGTCTGTGAAGAGCCCGAATGACGGGATTAAAGAAGGGCTTGCCTTGATTCCTGAGGACCGAAGAGTTCAGGGGTTAGTTCTCGACCATTCGGTTAAAGATAATTTAATCCTCCCTTTTGTAAAGAATCTTAAAAAAGGAATTTTTCTCGATGAGAAAAAAGCCAATAGACTCTCAGAGCAATTAGTGGAAAAGTTAAATATTAAGACGGATGATATTTTTAAAACGACTAAATTATTATCAGGGGGTAATCAACAAAAGATTGTTTTGGCTAAATGGTTATCAAATAATCCGGATGTTCTTATACTAGATGAGCCAACCATCGGTGTGGATATTGGTGCCAAAACAGAGATTATGGATATTATTCGCGAACTGGCTGACAATGGTAAGGCCATAATCGTCATTTCTTCGGAACTTCCTGAACTTTTAGCAGTAAGTGACAGGGTTATTGTTCTCCATGAGGGCAAGGTCACGAAGGACATTAAAAGAGCAGAGATAAACACAGAGGAGGAGCTTCAACATGCTATCCAAGGATATTAAAGTAAATGAACCAACAATTAGAACAAACCCTCAGCTGAAAAAGAAATTCGAATGGCGTAACTATATAGTCTACTTTGCCTTTATAGGTGTTTTAATCTATTTTTCTATGACTCTTTTAGATGATGGCTTTCTATCGTCTACTAACCTTTTAAATATTGTACGACAAACAGCGATGATTTCGATTATGGCGGTAGCTATGACGTTTGTCATTAGCACAGGGGAAATTGACTTATCCGTAGGATCGGTCACAGCTTTATCCTCTTTAACAGCAGCCTTAGCTTTACAAGCAGGTTTTGGGATCGTCGGCGGTCTGATTGCTGGTGTGGGAACCGGATTAATAATTGGATTAATCAATGGTTTGTTGATTACGAAAGTAGCCATACCATCCTTCCTTGTGACATTAGGGATGATGGGTATTATAAAGGGTGCGGCGATGTGGGTTACAAATACCGCACCGGTCCCAATTGTAGATGTTAATTTTAACTTCTTATTCGGTTCTGGAGATATTGGCACTGTGCCCATTCTATTAATTTGGACGCTCCTAGTAACAATCGTAGGGCATGTTCTTTTACGAAAAACAGCATTTGGAAGACAGACCTTAGCAACAGGTGGAAATGAAAATGCAGCTAAATTTTCTGGAGTAAAGACAGCAAAAATTAAACTAATGGTCTTTTTAGGAACGGGTTTAATGGCTGGATTCGCTGGAATTTTATATGCTGGGCGGATGCATGCAGGAAGATTTACCTTCGGTGAAGGGGATGAGTTATCAGTTATCGCGGCTGTCATTCTTGGCGGAACTAGTCTTTTTGGCGGAGTGGGAACAGTTATTGGAACTGTTATTGGTTCCCTTATGATTGGAACGATTAATAACGGCCTAATTATTATGGGGCTTGATGTCAGTCAACAAATGATTATTAAAGGTTTGATTATCATTCTTGCTGTTGCCTTCGGGAAAAAAGCCGTTTCTAAATAATTCATCATTCAGGGGAGGAGAATATCAAAATGGAAAAAATAAAGGTGGGAATAATCGGGACAGGTTTTATTGGACCAACACATATAGAGGCAGTGAGACGACTAGGGTTTGTAGAAGTGATTGGTCTAGCAGAGTCAAATCAGGAGGCTGCTGAAAAAAAAGCAGCTGAGCTTGGTATTCCTAAGGCATATGGTGATTACAAGGACATGCTGCAGGATGAAGAAATTCAGGTGGTACACAATTGTACACCGAATCACCTTCATTTTCAAATTAATAAAGAGATCATTTTAGCGGGTAAGCATGTGCTTTCGGAAAAACCGCTTGCCGTTTCTAGCCAACAATCGGCTGAATTGTTAGCATTGGCACGAGAACATCAAGTGGTTCATGGTGTTAATTTTAACTATAGACAATTCCCATCAGTCCGCCAACTAGAATCCATGGTTCGAAATGAGGAGTTAGGAAAAATAAACCTTGTTCATGGCAGTTATCTTCAAGATTGGCTTTTATATGAAACAGATTACAATTGGCGTTTAGCACCTGAAGTTGGCGGAAAATCACGTGCAGTGGCAGATATTGGTTCCCACTGGTGTGATACGGTTCAATATGTAACAGGAAAGAAGATTGCTGAGGTATTTGCAGATTTGGGCACGGTCCATCCGACCCGAAAAAGGCCAAAACAGAATGCTGCTACGTTTGGAGTGAACGCTGGAACTAGGGAAGCTCAGGAACAGCAATTTGAAGATGTTCCCGTAAATACAGAAGATCTTGCATCTGTTCTCGTTCGATTTGATGATGGAACACGTGGTGTATTTACTGTTTCACAGGTAAGCGCTGGACGGAAAAATCGGTTAAGTTTTGAAATTAATGGTAGCCTTGGTTCTGCATTTTGGAACCAAGAAGAACCTGAAAAAATTTGGATTGGTAATCGAAATAGTCCGAATGGAGTGTTACTTGCAGATCCTGGATTGTTCAATCCAGACGTGAATTCAGCTATTCACCATCCTGGAGGGCATAACGAAGGCTGGCCAGATGCATTGAAAAATATGATGTTACATTTCTATTCTTTTATTCGTGATGGAAAAAATTTATCGACCGATCGACCTACATTTGCAACCTTTGAAGATGGTCATCTATCAATGCTTATTACGGATGCAATCTTAGAAAGTCATGAGCATCAAAAATGGACAATGGTGCAAGTGGAACAGGGGGTGCAACAGTGAAATTAGGTCTCTTTACTGTTCCTTATCAGGGCTTGTCTTTTGATGCGATGTTGGATAAGATGTGTGAGCTAGGGATTGAAGCGATTGAATTAGGTACGGGAAATTATCCTGGGAATCATCATTGTAATCCAGATGTATTACTAGATGAACAGGAAAAAATAAAGGCGTTTAAAAAGGCAGTGGAAAGCAGAGGGTTGATGGTTAGTGCTCTAAGCTGTCATGGGAATCCACTCCATCCCGATCAAACCATTGCTCAAAAAGCACATGATGTATGGCGTAAAACGGTGTTGCTTGCTGAACAATTAGAAGTACCGGTTGTCAATACGTTTTCGGGGTGTCCAGGTGATCATCCTGGTGCGAAATACCCAAATTGGGTGACCTGCGCTTGGCCGCCGGATTTTTTGGAAATTTTGAACTGGCAATGGAATGAACAAGTTATTCCTTATTGGAAGGAAGAAGCGCAATTTGCGAAAGAGCATGGAATAAAGGTAGCTTTTGAAATGCATCCAGGATTTGTCGTATACAACCCGGAAACTCTTTTGAAGATTAGAGAGCATGCAGGTAATAATATTGGAGCAAACTTTGATCCGAGCCACATAATCTGGCAAGGAATTGATCCTGTTGAAGCTATTAAAACTTTAGGTCGAGAGAAAGCGATTTTCCACTTCCATGCAAAGGACACCTATTTAGACGATTCCAATATCCGAAAAAATGGTGTTTTAGATACAAAGCACTATAGTGAAATCGTCAATCGCTCCTGGTCGTTTCGTTCGGTTGGTTATGGTCAGGAAGAAAAGGTTTGGAAAGACATTGTCAGTATACTTCGTGCGGTTGGATATGATTATGTCCTATCGATTGAACACGAAGACATGTTAGCATCCATTGATGAAGGTTTAGGTAAAGCCATCACTCTGCTAAAAGGTTCCCTTTTTAAAGAGAAGAACGTCGATATGTGGTGGGCATAAAACTTTTTAATGGGTTTATTGAAATAGAATGTAAACAAAAGAGCCAATTTGCAATTAGTTGTGGATAAAAAGACTTCCCAGATAAGAAATCTTTTTTTTGCAGTGTAATTACTTTGCATTTAAAAACGAGTGTTTTTGTGGATAATTATTTTCTAAAAAAGTCTCATCATGAAAAAATGTGGATAAGTGCATGTGATAATGTGGATAATGTGGATAAAAACAGTATTTACTGTGGATAATGTGGAAAAGTGTGTGGAGTAACTGAAATAGTAAGCTTTGAAATGTAGATAAGGCTGTGGAAAAAGGGCGGTTTTATTAAAATTTGTAGATAAATGATGAAAGTGTGTAGAAAAAATTGAAAAATGTGTAGAAATAATCGGAAAGTGTGTAGAAATATCGCTGATTTGTGTAGAAAAACAACAAAAGTGTGTAGAAAAAACTCCCCCAGTACATAGACAGACATAACTATAGCAAAAAAACCGGGCGCATCCGCCCGGTTTTTCCTATTAATCTGCCAGCTCAGCCCACTCTTCCATCAAGTGCTCAAGCTCTGCCTTCGCTTTTTCGCTTTTTATGTTAATTTCTAACACTTTTTCGTGATTTTGAAAAACCTCTGGGTTACATAACTGCTGTTCGCACTCCTGAATCTGTTCCTCAAGCTCTTCAATCCGTAACTCGATTTCTTCTAATTTCCTTTTGCGCTGGCGCTCCAGCTTTTTGCTTTCTTTATCCTGTTGATAAGAGTTCTTCTCGAAAGCTTCTTGCTGAGCAGCCTTTTTAGACGATTCAGCTAGTGCTAATGCAGCCAATTCTTCCTGCTCGAGCTTCTTTTCAAGATAATAATCATAATCCCCAAGGTACTCCATGCTGCCATGTCTGCTTAATTCCAATACCTTAGTGGCAATCCGGTTTATAAAATACCGGTCATGGGACACAAACAAAATGGTTCCGGGATAATCAATTAGTGCATTCTCAAGGACTTCCTTACTATCAAGGTCCAGGTGGTTCGTAGGCTCGTCAAGAATGAGAACATTGGCCTTTTCTAGCATCAGCTTCGCAAGTGCTAATCGAGCTTTCTCCCCGCCGCTAAGAGTGGAGACTATTTTTAACACATCATCACCAGAGAATAAGAAGTTTCCAAGAACGGTTCGGATTTCTTTTTCATTTTTCAGTGGATAATCATCCCAAAGCTCATTTAATACACGCTTATTAGAGGTTAATTCCGCCTGTTCCTGATCGTAATAGCCAATGGAAAGGTTTGTTCCATAATGGATAGTTCCGGCAAGGGCAGGGAGCTTCTTAATAATCGTTTTTAAAAGCGTAGACTTACCAATTCCATTTGGACCCACAAGAGCAATGCTTTCTCCCTTAAAGGCCCGGAACGAGATCGCCTCAGATACCTTCTCACCACTGTAGCCCACAGCAAGAGAATCGACAGTTAATACATCATTCCCGGTTTGTCTTTCAATTTCAAAAGCGAAAGTGGCAGACTTTTCATCACCAAGAGGTCGGTCCATTATGTCCATTTTCTCAAGCTTTTTCCGGCGGCTTTGCGCTTGTTTGGTGGTGGACGCTCTCGCTAGATTCCGTTGGATAAAATCCTGTAAATTAGCGACCTCTTGCTGTTGTTTTTCATAAACCTTCAAATTGCGCTCATAATTGGCCGCTTTTTGTTCAAGGTAAGAACTATAGTTACCCGGAAAACGTTGGATTTGCTTGCGGGATACTTCATAGACCTGATTCACGACTTTATCTAAGAAGTAGCGGTCATGAGAGACGATTAAGATCGCGCCATCATACCCCTGCAAATATTGCTCCAGCCATGAAAGGGTATCAATATCCAGATGGTTGGTAGGCTCGTCCAATATTAAAATATCAGGTTTTGTTAGCAGTAATTTCCCCAAAGCAAGGCGGGTTTTTTGACCACCGCTTAAACTAGCAATCATGAGAGAATGATCCTGGAAATTTAAACCGTGTAGAACCGAGCGAATGTCAGCTTCAAACTGGTATCCGCCCTGTTCCTTGAATTGTACCTGGAGGGTATCATATTCTTTCAGCACCCGTTCGTACTTGCTTGGGTCTTCAAACACAGAAGGCTCGGCCATTTGCTCTTCCAGTTTGCGGAGCGATTTTTCCATGATTTGAAGGGGTTCAAATACGGTTAACATTTCGTCCCAAATGGTCAATTTGGATTCTAATCCTGTGTTTTGAGCTAAGTACCCAATGGTTACTTCTTTTGGTTTGATGATTTCGCCGCCATCATGAGACAAATGTCCGGCAATAATCTTTAATAAGGTCGATTTTCCGGCACCATTACGGCCAACTAGGGCCACACGGTCTCTCGTTTGTAATTCTAGCTTTATATTCGATAAAATAAGGTCAGCACCATAATATTTTTGTAATTGATTTACTTGCAATAAAATCATTTTATTCACCTCTATTACTTAGGACTAGTGTACCGTATAAGCGGAATGACAGCAATAACTCGGACTCTTCTAGGTGCTGTTCTTTTAAAAAATCTAGTGATTCGTTCAAAGTTTCACACACATAAAAGGAAAAATAGTGTATTATTTTTTGGTAGGAGGATTTTTTATATGGCCGAATTTACGCATTTTAATGAAGAAGGCAGAGCAAAGATGGTAGATGTCAGCGATAAGCCTGAGACAGCACGTACTGCTCTTGCTCATTCTAGCATAACTGTAAGTAAAGAGATTTTTTACAAAATAACCCATCATGAGATGAAGAAGGGCGATGTACTAGCTGTTGCCCAAGTTGCAGCCGTGATGGCGGCAAAAAAAACATGGGATATTATTCCTATGTGTCATCCCATCCCACTGACAGGTGTGAATATTTCTTTTGCATGGGAAGAGGAGCAAACAGGGAACTTTCAATTACATATTGAGGCAGCGGTGAAAACAAAGGGGAATACAGGTGTGGAAATGGAAGCGCTCACAGCTGCATCTACTTGTGCTTTAACCGTTTATGATATGTGCAAGGCAGTCGATAAAGGGATGGTTATTGGGCCAACCTATTTAGTGGAAAAAACAGGCGGTAAAAACGGTGATTTTAGAAGAAATGAACAGGTTAAATAAGAGTTAAAAAACCATTCATGGGGTGTGGGAGAATATGAGTAACGAAACGATGAAAATACCACAGGCGACAGCGAAACGGCTGCCCCTCTATTATCGATTTTTAAAGAACCTGCATACTTCCGGCAAACAAAGAGTTTCATCTGCAGAGTTAAGTGAAGCGGTAAAGGTAGACTCGGCAACGATTCGCCGTGACTTTTCCTATTTTGGGGCATTAGGTAAGAAGGGGTATGGCTATAATGTTAATTATTTGTTAACCTTTTTCCGGAAAACGCTGGATCAGGATGAATTAACAAAGGTTGCGTTAATTGGGGTCGGTAATTTGGGGACTGCCTTTTTAAATTATAACTTTTTAAAAAATAACAACACGAAGATCGAGGTCGCGTTTGATGTCGATCCGGAAAAAATGGGTACAACGATTCGCGAAGTTCCAGTTCATCATATGGATGATTTGGAGAAGGTATTAGAAAATAGTGATATTCAGGTGGCTATTTTAACGGTGCCAGCTCCTGTTGCGCAAATGATAACGGACCGACTGGTAAAAGCGGAAGTTAAAGGGATTCTAAACTTTACGCCTGCTCGGTTAAATGTACCAGGGTCGATTCGGGTTCACCATATTGACCTGGCAGTGGAACTGCAATCATTGGTTTACTTTTTAAAGCACTATCCAACAGTGGATGTAGAGGAATAGAACATGATAATAAGGCCTCTTACGATGATTCAATCGTAGGAGGTGTTTTTATTGCAAAAATTTGTAAGTTATAACTTTACACGCGTAACAGTGTTATGTTACATTGATAAATAGAAAGGGGTTTTTATCATGAGTGAGGAGTTAATCTCAAAAAAAGACCTATTAGAATTTGCGAGAATTTCCTATGGACAGTTATATAGATGGAAGCGAAAGGACCTTATTCCAGAAGAATGGTTCATACGTAAATCAACCTTTACTGGGCAGGAGACCTTTTTTCCAAAAGAGAAGATCCTAGAAAGAATCAATAAAATCCAAACAATGAAAGAAAATTTATCACTAGATGAACTGGCAGACATGTTTTCACCAAATATTTCTGACTTGCAGCTAGGAAAAGACGAGCTAGTAAAACGTAACATTGTTTCATCTGCTGTTATGAATTTTTACCTTGAGAATGAAAAAGGAAGCCCTACGTTTACGATTACTAGGATGCTTGAAGTATATGTGCTTGAGAAGCTTCTGCAATCTGGTGAGATTAATCAAGATGAAGGAAAGATGCTGCTTCAGGTGTTAAAGGAGCATGCTGCTTTAATCAAACAAAAAAGCTGTGAATTAGTCATAACAAGGAAACTTGGGGTGTCATCGTGTCTCTTGCTCATTAACGCAGAAGCGATGCATATGGATTTGGGGACGAAAATGGTTGTGCAGCTCTCACTGATGTCGTGTATGGAAGAGATCAAAGCAAAATTATTATAAAGGAGAATATACATGGATATGAAGGAAAGAGGAGACTTAGTCATCAATGGTTTCGGTGCTTCAAATGGTGGGGCGTTCCGCCAGGTCATATTGAATGGATTCGGAACGGTTAACAGTGATGTTGATTGCGTGGAGTTTGAAAGTAATGGCTTCGGGACCGTGGATGGGAATGTGACAAGTGAACAGACGAAAATAAACGGTAAAGCAAAGGTCAAGGGAACGATTGAATCCCAGCAACTATCGATAGATGGAACGGCAAAGATTGGCGAAAATCTATATGTGAAAAAATTAAAGGTTTCCGGCAAGGCGTCTGTTGGTGGAAAAGTCAAAAGTGAGGAAATCAAAATTAATGGGGTGTTAAGGGTAGAAGGAGATTGTGAGGCAGAGATTTTTAAAGCAGATTCTCAATTTGCTATAGGCGGGTTATTAAATGCCGAACAAATTACGATTCAACTTCATGGCCCATGTAAGGCAAAAGAAATCGGCGGTGAAACCATTTTGGTGAAACATAGAGGTTCCTTTTTCGAAAGTCTCATTAAACCGTTGTTTTCCACTCAGCTCGAAGTGGAATTCATTGAAGGAGACAAAATTGAACTAGAGAATACCATTGCCAAGGTGGTACGGGGGAATCAGGTAAAGATTGGCCGGAATTGCCAAATTGGTGTCGTAGAGTACCGGGAAGATTTTTCACAACATAAAAATGCTGTCGTCAAAGAAAGTATCAAAGTGTAATAGGGGGGTAGGAAAATGGAGAAAACCAGTAACCTGATCATAAATGGTTCGGGGAGTTATCCTGGCGGCCAATATAGAAAAATCAGCATAAGAGGAGAAGGAACCATCGTCAATAACGTCGACTGCTCCAGCTTTCATGTATATGGAACAAGTGAGGCGTGCGAAAATGTGAAAACACGCTCTGCTAAAATCTTGGGTGAAGCAGAGGTCAAAGGATCGATGGAGGCAGAGGAAGCACTCGTTATGGGCACAATGACCGTGGGCGGGAAGGCACATTTGAAAAAAATGAAGATTTTTGGCTTGTTAGAGACGGATGACCGATTAATTGGCGAGTCAGCCGTTATTAAAGGAAGTATCTCTGTAAAAGGTGATGTCGCGTATGAGAAATTTGACTCGAGCGGCGGCTTTGAGATTAAGGGGTTGCTCTCTGCCGACACCGTTAAAATTCTACTGAGCTTTGGTGAGAGCACAGCGGAGGAAATTGGCGGCGGGAAGATTTCGGTAAAAAGAGGATCCTGGTTTATACCATTCACCAATATTCCACTCTCAAAGAGAGCGGGTTTTCTCGATGCAAAAGTCATCGAAGGCGATGAGGTGTACTTAGAAAACACAAAAGCAGCAATCGTTCGGGGAAATATTGTGAAAATCGGTCCTGGATGTGACATCGGTTTGGTGGAGTATAGAGACGATTTGGTACATGACCCTAGCGCCACTATAAAAACAAAAACGAAGGTTTAGAGGGGGATAGGGGATGACAGCAAAAGATAGTAAATTAGGTTTAGTAGTCGCAGGATTATTATTAGGTATTTTAATGGCGTCAATGGATAATACCATTGTTGTGACCGCGATGGGGACAATTGTTGGTGACCTCGGTGGACTGGAAAGCTTCGTTTGGGTTGTTTCTGCCTATATGGTAGCAGAGATGGCGGGGATGCCGATCTTCGGGAAATTGTCTGACATGTACGGACGGAAGCGGTTCTTTATTTTTGGGCTTATTTTGTTTATGGCAGGATCCGCTTTATGTGGTACAGCCGAAACGATTACACAATTAAGTATTTACCGGGCGATCCAAGGAATTGGCGGCGGCGCACTTGTGCCTATTGCCTTTACGATTATGTTTGATCTCTTTCCACCTGAAAAACGCGGGAAGATGGGCGGATTATTTGGAGCGGTCTTTGGTCTATCGAGCATTTTTGGACCGTTGCTAGGGGCGTATATTACGGATCATATCAGCTGGCATTGGATTTTCTATATTAACATGCCGCTTGGAATTTTATCCTTGATTTTTATCGTGATGGCTTACAAAGAGTCACCGATTCATCAAAAGCAAACGATTGACTGGTGGGGAGCGGTGACATTGGTCAGCGGAGTCGTCTGCTTAATGTTCGCTCTAGAGCTAGGTGGACAGAAATATGACTGGGATTCAGTGATTATTTTAAGCTTATTTGCAGGATTTGCAATTTTGTTTGTCGTCTTTTTATTTGCTGAGACAAAGGCAAAGGATCCAATCATTTCATTTTCGATGTTTAAAAACCGGTTGTTTGCTGGAAGTACGATTGTCGGTCTGTTTTATGGGGCAGCTTTTATGGCCGGAACGGTATACATACCGATTTTTGTCCAAGGAGTGTATGGAGGCAGTGCAACGAATTCGGGGTTGATTTTATTACCGATGATGCTTGGGTCGGTGGTGACCGCGCAAGTAGGAGGGTTTTTGACGACGAAAATGAGCTACCGAAATATCATGTTTTTGTCGGCGGCTATTCTGATAGGTGGATTTTTGCTGTTAAGTACGATTACTCCAGAAACCAGCCGGGCGATATTAACGGTGTACATGATTGTCATCGGACTGGGAGTGGGCTTCTCGTTTTCGGTGTTGAGTATGGCGGCGATTCATCCATTTGGCATGGAGCAAAGGGGCTCAGCGACTTCAACAAGTAACTTTATTCGTTCCCTAGGCATGACGATTGGGATTACCATTTTTGGCACGATTCAACGAAATGATTTTACAGACGCTCTCGAAAAAGCCTTTGCAGGGATGGGACCGATGCCGAAGGGTGGAGCGTTCGGGGATTCACGGGCGTTATTATCAGAAGAAGGGCGAAAGATGATCCCTCAACAGATTCTTGATAAAATTACAGATGCTCTTTCCAGCTCGATTGTCCATACCTTTACATGGGCATTGGTACCAGCAGGTCTGGCGTTCTTGTTTATCTTTATCTTAGGCAAAGAACGAATGGTCATTCACCGGGGAGAAGCTTCAAAATAAAAGGTGTCAGGCACCATTGTGAAAATTTTACATGGTGCCTGACACCCTTTTTTGTGATTCGCCGATAAATCGTATGAATTCGCTGATAAAATTCTAGATTCGCTGATAAAATGCGTAAATCCGCCGATAAAGGTTAAAAATTCGCTGATAAAATACAATTTCTTCAGATTGAATGTAATTTTACACAAAAAAAAAGAGCTTATAGTAGCTAAAAAGTTTAATTATAGCTACTATAAGCCTTATTTTTTCAGTTTATCTTTATATTTAAAATGAAAGGTGATCATTTTTAGGCCAGATCCGAAGTCGAAGGTGGCGAGAACGACTAATAAATAGCTAAAGAAGCCCCAGCTGTTTTTTTGAACATCGTCAATAGCGAAATAAGTAAACAACCCTCCAAGAAAGAAATAAATCAAACCGGATAACAAAGGTGAACGTCTCATAAGAATCCTCCGATAAAGTTTTGAACCGCCTCAGCCTCACGCTGCAGTCTTTCAATATCGTCTTTATAGACTGATTGGACTAAGACAACCATGGTATTCATGGTCACATGGGCAAAAATCGGCACCCAAATGCGCTTGGTCTTTACATATAAAAACGCAAATGTTAAGCCCATAGCCGAATAAAGCAAAATGTGAACAGGCTCCATATGTGCTAAAGCAAAAACCACCGAGCTAATCAAAGCCGAGATGAAGAAATTAAATCGCTTATAAAGAGCACCGAAAATAATTTTTCGAAACACGATTTCTTCTAAGATAGGACCGAAAATACTTGTCACAAGGATGGCGAGCGGTAACGTGTCGATGATGGTTAGTATATCCTTTGTGTTCTCCGAGCCCATTTTAATTCCTAAAAGACTTTCGATGATGGCCGCAACATATTGAGAAAATAACGCTAAAAAGACACCAAAGATCGCCCAGGCGATGGACGAGCCGAAAGAACTGTTTCTTTCCTCTAATCTTTTTGCGTTGAATTCTTTCCGTAAGAGGAAAAGAATGATGATGAGGGCTATTGAAAAGCTTGCAATCAGCCAAATAGGTACAGCGAGCCTTTGATTAATTCCTGCATATTTAAAACCGAATAGTAATAATGGCAGTCCAACTAGACTGGAAAGCTGCATAGCAATATATACAATGATGATCCACCAATATTCTTTTTTCAAATGCTAATCTCCTTTTCGCACATCTATATAAATTAATTAAACTGTATGCTTATCTTTATTACGCTATTTTCTATTTTACTCTTAAAATGAGCCTTGTTTCAATTTAGTTGAACTATTTTAATAAGTCAGGTATAGAATGTCCTCTTATTCGCATACTTTATAAGGTTGTAAAAAATGATTTTTTTACCAAAAATTTTTGTGCTTCATACTTGCAAAAGATTATCAGATTCATTATTATAATAATTGTGTTAGCACTCATTAATCGAGAGTGCTAATAATGGCAGAATTACATATATATTTGAGGAGGTTGTTTGATTTGTTAAGACCATTAGGTGATCGCATTATCATTGAGCTTGTTGAATCAGAAGAAAAAACTGCAAGCGGTATCGTATTACCAGATTCAGCGAAAGAAAAGCCTCAGGAAGGAAAAGTTGTTGCCGTTGGTACTGGCCGTGTACTTGAAAGCGGAGAGCGTGTAGCACTTGATGTTACTGAAGGCAATCGCATTATCTTCTCAAAATACGCTGGTACAGAAGTTAAATACCAGGGTGTTGAATACTTAATTTTACGTGAAAGCGATATCCTTGCTATTGTTGAGTAAGGTTTACAAAAATATAAAATTGAAAACTTATGAGGAGGTTTTTTGAAAAATGGCTAAAGAGATTATGTTTAGTGAAGAAGCACGCCGCGCAATGTTACGTGGTGTTGATGCCCTAGCAAACGCTGTTAAAGTTACTCTTGGACCTAAAGGACGCAACGTGGTTCTTGAGAAAAAATTCGGTTCACCACTTATCACAAATGATGGTGTAACGATTGCAAAAGAAATCGAATTAGAAGATGCATTCGAAAACATGGGTGCAAAGCTTGTTGCTGAAGTAGCTAGCAAAACTAACGATGTTGCTGGTGACGGTACAACAACTGCAACTGTTCTTGCACAAGCGATGATTCGCGAAGGCTTAAAGAACGTGACTGCAGGTGCAAACCCAATGGGTATCCGTAAAGGGATCGAAAAAGCGGTTGTAACTGCTGTAGAAGAATTAAAAGCGATTTCTAAACCAATCGAAAACAAAGCTTCTATCGCACAAGTTGCTGCAATTTCTGCTGCTGACGAAGAAGTAGGTCAATTGATTGCTGAAGCAATGGAGCGCGTTGGTAACGACGGCGTAATCACAATCGAAGAATCAAAAGGCTTCACAACTGAATTAGACGTTGTTGAAGGTATGCAATTTGACCGTGGATATGTATCAGCTTACATGGTAACAAACACGGACAAAATGGAAGCTGTTTTAGAAAATCCATATATCTTAATCACTGACAAGAAGATTTCTAGCATTCAAGAAATCCTTCCAGTACTAGAGCAAGTAGTACAACAAGGTAAGCCATTATTACTTGTTGCTGAAGATATCGAAGGTGAAGCATTATCTACATTAGTAGTGAATAAGCTTCGCGGAACGTTCAATGCAGTAGCTGTTAAAGCTCCTGGCTTCGGTGACCGTCGTAAAGCTATGCTTGAAGATATCGCTGCATTAACTGGCGGTGAAGTAATCACTGAAGAGCTTGGCCGTGACCTTAAATCTGCTACAATCGCATCTTTAGGACGCGCTTCTAAAGTGGTTGTAACAAAAGAAAATACTACAATCGTTGAAGGTGCTGGTGAAACAGCTTCAATCGAAGCTCGTGTAAACCAAATCCGTGTTCAATTAGAAGAAACAACTTCTGAATTTGATCGTGAAAAATTACAAGAGCGCTTAGCTAAGTTAGCTGGCGGTGTAGCAGTCATCAAAGTTGGTGCTGCAACTGAAACAGAATTAAAAGAGCGCAAGCTTCGTATCGAAGACGCTTTGAACTCAACTCGTGCTGCAGTTGAAGAAGGTATCGTATCCGGTGGTGGTGTAGCCCTTCTAAACGTATACAGCAAAGTAGCTGAAATTCAAGCTGAAGGCGACATTCAAACTGGTATCAACATCGTATTACGTGCGATGGAAGAGCCTGTACGCACAATCGCTCACAACGCTGGTCTTGAAGGATCTGTTATCGTTGACCGCTTAAAGCGCGAAGAAGTTGGCACTGGCTTCAACGCTGCTAATGGCGAATGGGTAAACATGATTCAAGCTGGTATCGTTGACCCAACTAAGGTAACACGTTCAGCTCTTCAAAACGCTGCATCTGTAGCAGCTATGTTCTTAACAACTGAAGCAGTTGTTGCTGACAAGCCAGAACCAGCTGGTCAAGGTGGAATGCCTGACATGAGCGGTATGGGTGGAATGGGCGGCATGATGTAATCTGCCCGTCAATCCCTTGAAATATAAGGGTTTTGAAGTAAGGTAAAGTGAAATGCAAACATATTTGCTAATATAGTGGATTATAATCGGGGCTTCTCATTAGTTGTGCAAACTTTTGGGAAGCTTCTTTTTTCATTTCATTTGTAACGTGGAGATAGATCTTCTTGGTGATTTGACCATCGGAGTGACCAAGTCTATCCATTTTTACATCGTACCGGGCATGGAGTCTGCTTGCGAAACCACGAAGGACCATATATTGCAGAAGGTAGCAACGAAATATTAAAGGAAAATATGGTGATTACGATTGAGCCAGGCAACCAACCTGATAATTTCTACAGTTGATATAAGTGAGTCAATCGAATCCGTTTTGTTTACGTTGAATAATGCTGTAGTACAGGTGAATCGAATAATATGCAAATTGGAGGTGAACCTGATGGGTCATCTCTTATTTGTGGTAGGGATGATTATTATTGATGAGATCTGCTCGATATATATTTTTTAAATAATATTGTTGTCATAAGTCGAATGTCCTTATTATTTCGCTCACTATTATCGATACATCAGAAATTCAAGTCCACTTAAACCTTGTATTTAGTATGTTCGATGTGTTGGTTATTGTATTATGGATAGAACGACTGCCTCAATAAATATATATAATATAAAAGTTAAGGAGAACTACATGACCTGGAACAAATTGAAGCAAAATCTGGAGAGTTTTCTCTGTCCTGCATTATATGGAAGGGTTGAATACCGTGCAACAAGCTACCGTTATTTACCTGATAAAGCAGGAATTTGTTATATTGCAGTAGATAAAAAGAATGTACTCAATATGAGTGACATAACTACCTTAATCAGATGGTATCAGACGGAGCTGGAAATTAAGAATGATTCTGATATCCAAATTCCTATTACCAATGAGGAAATAGAAGCCGTAAGAAAAGAAACCAAGGGGATAGTTCCTGAGGATCGTCTAAAAGTAATTGCTAGGGGTAGAAAATTATCAGAATATGCAAAAGAGCTTATGGCAGCGCAGTCATCATTAAGTAAATCAAATTTTATCGATGCAGCTAATAAGTTTTTATCCACTTCTATAGAGGAAAGCCTAGAGAGCAATGATATCCTATTGAATATTCTAGCTTTGGTGGACAGACGGGTAGGAAAAAAACGAATTTTAAAAATGAACGAGAAGATGAAGTTAAAGCATCCAATTGTGCAGTATTTTTATGAACTACGGCTTAGTACGTTATGATAATAAATAACTCATCACCTGAAAAACTCTAAAAAAGAAGACTACTTCCTAATAAGGAAGTAGTCTTCTTTTTTTACTTCTTTAGAGATGGCACAACGATTATTTCGATTTAGCTTCTTCACTTATTGCTTTCCCAGGAATGAGATGAACAGTTTCGCTTGGTCCAAACCCACTCCAGCGGTATCCTGCAACTGGTACCAAACCATTTGGATACACATCGGAGAGTCTTTCTCTTTTGGAATATTTCATTCCGCGTCCTACGGCTTCTACTTTAAATGTATAGGTTTTTCCTTGTTTAAGCCCTGTTACCATATAATGGGTGTTTGCCGTTGTTATTTCTGCATTAATTGGTGTAAACGATGCTCCTTCAGGCTTAATTGGTTGGCCATTTACATAGACACGATATCCAATCACCTCTTGGTTTTTCGCAGTTGCCGTATTCCAAGAGAGTGCAACACTTGTCCCGTCCTTACCAATCGCAGCCTTTAAGCCACCATTAAAGGATGGAGCACCAATAGCATAAGGTGCAGCGGTTTCTATCTGAAGTGAGCTGTTAAATGGTGTTTTGTTTCCTGCTAAATCAACGGCTTCCACCGTAACATCGTACTTTGTGCCAGGTTGAAGATTCAATAATGTATATTTGTTTGATGTCGCAAACCCATGGAGTTCTCCATTTGAATACACATTATAACCGGCAATCCCCGTGTCATCACTTACAGCATCCCATTCAACGGATGCCCAAGTAAAACCAGGATACACCACTTCTACTTCTTTGCCGCTAAACGTATCACTTGCAGGAATCTCAGCTGTTGGTTCTTTGATCTGAGTATTATCTGGAAGCACTGGGTTAGTTTTATCAGCTACTCCAGCCGTTGTTACTTGGATTTCCGGACCATCAGAAGTCCGGTTTCCAGTTGCATCAGCTGCTTCTACCTTAAAGCTGTACTCCTTAACGGGAGTCAATCCGGTTACAGAAAAGCTTGATTGTTTCGTTGTTGTATAGTCAGAGCCAACTTTTTCTCCATCTTTGTACACCGTATAGCCTGATACCCCTGTATTGTCGGAAGCTCCAGTCCAAGTTAACGTCACGCTCTTACCATCTTCTGATGATTTAGCTTGAACGGCTGCATCACTAGACCACGTAGGTTTTTCTGCGGCATCAGAAGGAGCAGCTGTTGTATTTTCGAAAACAAGACCAGTAGAATTTTTGATTCTCCATGGACTTCCGCTGTTATCAAGAACGTTCGTAAAGGTTACATTATGAAACTTAATATCCTTTGCGTAATTCAAGTTGGCAGAAAAGACCTTATCAAATTTTACATTATTAAAAGTGATATTCTCGTGATACACTTCACCAACATCACTATTGCCATTAATTAAGATGGATTGTTTCTTGCTTCCGCCCTGATTGCGGACTGTTGTATTCTCAACCCTGATATCCTTAAATTGAGAAATCTTCTGCGCAGGCTCATAAAGAATCGATGCGTTTGCATCTTCATAAGAGGAAGTAAAAACAAAAGGACCGTCCCCATCAATGCCTTCTAGAGCATTGTCTCTAAATAGAATATCTCTCGCTCCGCCGCCCATTGGTGTGTTCGTTTTGGCACGTAGGCCGACATCGGTTTTATACATAATGTTATCTTCTACTAAAAAGTCTTGAATCCAGCCACCGGTATGACTGCCTGTTACAACTCCACCGTGACCTTCGCGAATATAGTTATTGAAGATCCAGGCTTCTCCGGTTGGTTCTTCCTCTGCTGCCGCTTGTCCCATGCCTGCCGCAAAGTTAATGGCATCATCACCCGTGTCAACAAAGTTATTGAAGACCATGATGTTTTGAGAGTCACCAAACTCAAACCCATCAGCATTATTCGCATCATAGGTCTTGGCTGTCGTCCCATTTACCACAATATTTTTACTATGAAGGTTTACAATTCCATGGAAGGAAGGATTGAGTTGGGTAATGCCTTCATAATACATCCCATCAACCCCACGAACAGTAATCAAGTTGGATCGAGTAGAATAGGCAGACTTAGCATTCATTCCATCTACTTGAGCAGCATACGTTTGAGCGGCTGCCAAAATTCCGTACGTAGCATCGGAAGAAAGGTCTAACGGACTCATTTTTCCGTTTTGCACTTTTACATTGCCTGTTACTTTTGAATTACTCCCAGCGAGCAAGCGTGGAAGCTCATTCCCGGCTTCATCTATTGTCGGGTTAGTAGTATCGGTCTTCCATCCATTCCCATCAATCGTTCCTTTCCCTACTATGCGGATATTCTTAAGGCTGCCGTAATCATATGTATGGGCATTGATTAGGGCGTAAGAACGCTCATCTGTAGAGTAATCGTAAACCCAGAAATTCCTGCTGTAGTCTTCAGGGTCCGGGGAACCGAGTAAATAGCCATCGACTTGTAACGTCATATCCGATTTAAGCCATATTCCCCCAGAGATAAATTTCCCTTCTGGAATTAATACCTTTGCTCCTGGAGTGGCGGCATTGATGGCCGCTTGAATAGCTTCCGTATCCTTTTTATCGTCATCTGGGATAGCACCATAATCAACGATATTAAATACGTCAGGAACTTTAGTTGTTTTACCGGTAATTTTATTTGACGGGGCTGATTCCACGCCATCCTTATTGACTGATGTTACATAAAATTCATAGGACTTATTTGGTTTAAGATTTTCAACTGTAAAGTTATGAATAAGAATATCAACGTGGAAATTGTCCTTATCGATATTTTTATAGAAATTATCAATGTAGGTTTTTGCTGTTCCACTGTTATCCTTTAGGGCACTTCCTATTTTTTTGCCATTCATATACACATTGAAGTCTACAATATCGCTGTAATCCTTTGGTTTTTCCCACACAAGGGTAATGCTGTCTTCGTCAAAAGCAAGTGTTGGTATCTGTAAGTTTACTGGAGATGCTGGTGCAGTAGATTTCGTTTCCGCATAGGTGATCGCACCTGTTTGGCCAAATACTAGTAGAAGTACTAGGAAGATCAAAATACTTTCTTTAAATCTCTTCAACTATTATTACCACCTTTCAACTGTCTTTTGTGAAGCAAATAACGTTCATAACCTCCTTTTCTCTAAAAATACATGTTTCATTATAGTTGAAACCGTTTTCAAAAATAATGGAAGATTTTTAGATGAATGTTAAATTTTTTAATATGTTTGTATATTCAGAAAACACTGTTGTACCACAACGCTTTGCTGTGTTAAAATCCAAATAATATGAATGCAGCAAGAGAGTACATAAATGGTTGAAATTCTTTAAGGGGGAAAAAGGGGATGAAGAAGAGTCTAGTTCTATTAGTATCTGCCATGTTATTGTTGCTTTCTGCCTGCGGAGCGGGTAGTAAGGAGGCAAGCGGAGAGAAAAAAGAGAAAGTTGTAAAAATAGGTATTACACAAATTGTCGAGCACCCGTCACTTGATGCTGCACGAGAAGGGTTTATCGCTGCTCTCAAAGATGCCGGCTATGTAGAAGGAAAGAACTTGAAACTTGATTACCAAAACGCCCAGGGAGACATAAACAATAACATGTCCATTGCCCAAAACCTAGTAGCGGACAAAAATGATCTTATTTTAGCCATTGCTACCGCTAGCGCGCAGGCGGTGGTCAAGTCGACAAAGGATATTCCCATCTTATTTACGGCCATTACGGATCCCGTCGGGGCGGAACTTGTCAAAAGTCTAGATAAGCCAGGAGGTAATGCGACAGGCACATCTGACACGCATCCAGTTGCAATCAAGAATACGATTGAAGCCATTAAAACGTTTATTCCAAAGGCTAAGAAAGTAGGAATCATCTATAATAACGGTGAACCGAACTCTGTTGTAAATGTGAAGAACGCGAAGAAAGCTTTAGAGGCAGCCGGGTTGGAAGCGGTAGAAACCACCATTACAAATAGTTCTGAAGTAAAGCAGGCGGCTGAGTCCATGGTAGGGCGTGCGGATGTATTATACATTCCAAAGGACAACACCGTCGTTGCTGCCCTAGAATCGGTAATAACTGTAGCCAATTCCAAGGATATCCCTACTTTTGTTGGGGAAGGGGATTCTGTGAAACGCGGAACCTTTGCATCTTATGGCTTTGACTACCATGATCTTGGCTATACTACTGGTAAAATGGCAGTGGAAATTCTTAAAGGAAAAAAACCAAATGAGATTCCTGTCGGTTTCCCTGAAAAGCTTGAGTTGTTCATCAACAAAAAAGCAGCTCAGGAGGAAGGAATCACCTTAACTGACGAGATGTTAAAGAACGCGAAGATTGTAGGAGAATAATAAGAACGATAAAAAACAGAAAAAAGACTACTTCCTTAATGTTGGAGGTAGTCTTTTTTTCTGTTTTTTATTATGTAACGAGCTTGTTCCGTTAAAAATTCAAAATATGGACAAAGGCCGTTTCACAGCTTATCCCTTTTTAATACAAATATTCTGTAAACAAAATAATTAAGGAGTTGAAATGAATGAGTAGATGTGGAAAAAAATGCCATGATGACTGTGACTGTAATAAATGTCATAAGAAGGTTTGCCATGATGATTGTTTTCAATGTCTCCGCCACAACAAATGCAAAGATGATTGCAAAAATGATTGCAAATGCGACATTCAGCTAGTGAAAGATTGTGTTTGCTGTGAGTGGTCTGTACCAGAAGGCCAAACACAAACAGTATTCCAAACAGGCGGATTTGAACAAATCTTTGGCTCTGGCTTTATAAGTTTTGACTGTGGTCCAGGAAATGACTTTGTTACTGTTCAGTTCTTTTTAGGAAATACGCCAGTTGGTATGCCAATTAATGTATTTCAAGACAGCTGCGTAACATTTACTTTCACGAAATTTGACAGAATCACTGTAACTTGTCAAGCAGTACCTGGTGCGATGAATGGAAATGCTGACTGTGAATGTGATAATTGTGAAGGCGAAATTTGTATCACAACTAGATTCCCAGTTTGCTAACAGTTTATCGAAATAATAGTTTAGAAGTCTATTTTTTAGAAAATACGCAAATGCCGTTGCCGATAAAGCGAAAATTAATATTTTGATATAGAAACAGAAAGTGAGGTGTATATTATTGACGTGCAGAAAATGCAGAGGATTCGATGATGATTGTGATTGTAATCGTGGTTCTAGTTGTAGTTGTGGGGATATTAATTGTTTAAGATGCTGCAAGAAAAAGAGAGGTAAAAGAGGACCAACAGGGCCAACTGGACCGACGGGGCCTGCAGGAGCAACTGGAGCAACTGGCGTAACTGGAGCAACTGGCGTAACAGGACCGACAGGACCGACAGGACCAACAGGACCGACAGGACCAACAGGACCAACAGGACCGACAGGACCAACAGGACCGACGGGACCGACAGGACCAACAGGACCAACAGGACCAACAGGACCAACAGGACCAACAGGACCAACAGGACCGACAGGACCGACAGGACCAACAGGACCGACAGGACCAACAGGACCGACAGGACCAACAGGATCGACAGGACCAACAGGACCAACAGGACCAACAGGACCAACAGGACCAACAGGACCAACAGGACCAACAGGACCAACAGGACCAACAGGACCGACAGGACCAACAGGACCGACAGGACCAACAGGACCAACAGGACCAACAGGACCGACAGGACCAACAGGACCGACAGGACCAACAGGACCAACAGGACCAACAGGACCGACAGGACCAACAGGACCAACAGGACCAACAGGACCGACAGGACCAACAGGACCAACAGGACCGACAGGACCAACAGGACCAACAGGACCGACAGGACCAACAGGACCAACAGGACAAACAGGACCAACAGGACCAACAGGACCGACAGGACCAACAGGACCAACAGGACCGACAGGACCAACAGGACCGACAGGACCGACAGGACCGACAGGACCAACAGGACCGACAGGACCAACAGGACCGACAGGACCGACAGGACCAACAGGACCAACAGGACCGACAGGACCGACAGGACCAACAGGACCAACAGGACCAACAGGACCAACAGGACCAACAGGACCAACAGGACCAACAGGACCGACAGGACCAACAGGACCAACAGGACCGACAGGACCAACAGGACCTCCAGGGCCAACAGGACCACCAGCTGATACAGAATGTGATTGTTGCGTTGGACCAATGACTGACATTTTTGAACAACTTGCTGCTGAAGGTATCCAAGTTTCTGTTGGAACAACTTCACAAACAAGTAATGGCGGTATTAACAACGTAACTATTGATTGTGTGATTGATGGATTCTTCCTTGCGGATAATGGACATATTGCAGCACCAATGTGTCAGATCGTTGGTGTACAGGGTGATGGTCTATTAACCGGTATAACACTTCCAGTAGGACCGACTGGAGTTGATCGTACTGGCGAATGTGAATGCTGTGAGCAGCCAACAAGGGCAATTTTGGAAATGATTAGAGGTATAACAGCCACAGCCGATTACTTTACTGATGGGTTCTTTGACAATATTCAGAATGCGAGAATCGTTGATATACAAGAAGGACTTGTAAAAATTACAACAGGACAAGACACATATATCCTTAGTACTTGTCATATCGCGAAGATTCAAGACATTAGAGCAAATGGAGCATCTCAAGGCGCAGGTTTAACTTGTGAACCATTATAAAAATTAAAATCATCAGCGGTGCTTGTCATGTTTGGCAAGCACTGTTCTTTTTTTTATTGAAACATAGAATAGAATAAAAAACTTTGGAGGCCAACGTGATACAGGAACTTCGTTCAAAAGAATTTAATAGGAGATTAGAAAGATATAAGTTAGCTAACAGTCAGAAATTAATACAGTCAAATAAAAATATCGATCAGCTGCATATTGTCTACGCCATGACACATGTAGGCATTTCCGGTGGGGTGAAAATCATCCTCGAGCATGCCAACAGGCTCCAAAAAGCTGGGGCTAAAGTAACCTTGGTATCTCATTTCCAAAAACCGTCCTGGTATCCAATCGAAGCTGAGTATATTCAAGTTCCTTTTGAATTAGAGCTGGCAAAAGGGATTCCCCTCTGTGACCTAATTGTCGCTACCTACTGGGATCATATTCAAGCATGTATGGAAACAGGTATTGCTCCGGTTGTTTATTTTGAACAGGGAGATTTTCATTTATTTGACTATGATTCTATGAATCGTACATTAAAGAATTTCATTCAGAAACAATTTGAGATTTCCCCTTTTATTTACACGGTCTCCCACCAGGCAGCTAAGCTTATTACTAACATATACGGCAGAGAAGCACAGGTTTTCCCTAATGCGGTTGATGAAGATGTATTTACCACAGATGGAGAAAAGGAAAAGGGTGACCGGCCATACCTATTAATGGTGGGCGGAGAAAGCGCAAAATTTAAAGGTATCTCTGACATAATTACAGCATACGACAAAGTAAAAAATGAATTTAATATGGATTTATATTGGATCACACCAGAACAGCCATCTGAAGCGATGAAAAAGAGAGTAACAAAGGTGTTCGTTAACCCCACTCAGCAAAAAATCAGCAATCTCTATAGAGGGGCATCCTTGTTTATTTGTGGGTCGACTTATGAAAGTTTTTCACTTCCGACGCTAGAGGCAATGGCTTGTGGTTGTCCTGTTGTTACTACAAACAATGCAGGGGTACTCGAATACGCGGTAGATCAGGAGAATGCTTACATCTGTCAGATGAAAAATCCTGATGACATGGCTGAAAAAATCGTACAGGTATTAGGCAGTCAAGAGATCCAATCCAAACTAAGAAAGAATGGCCTTCAAACAGCACAAAAGTATAAATGGGAAACCATAATAAATGATATCCTACACTATTATAAAAATATTGCTTCCTATAACATCCAGTCCTCAAATGACTTGAATAATTGGGAAATAGGCGTAAATGCAGAGCAGTTTTTGAACCAAGAGGATTACGGAAAATTGAAAAGATTTTTGCTTGTTACTCATGCGGATATAGTAAAAGCCCCGGTAATCTATAGTTTTGACAAGGCTCCCAAAATTGCCAGATGGGAAGTCATTGCACATCGTAAAAATGGGAGCGAAGGGAATACAGAGCATTGTTTTTGTCCACTAAAACCTACTAACAAACTTCAGTTATTTAATCTCCCGGGCTACAGCTCTTTTTTATTAAGGGAATATGAAAAAGCATTGGATGACTTTATTTATTTACATGAGAATCAAGAAAATCCGAAAGATAAAGCAGTAGCAGCCCGCTGGATTATTATCACCCTTATGAGGCTGCAAAGGAAGCAACAGGCAAAAAAACGAGTAAAAGAGTGGATCAGCCAATACCCCCATAACGCTGATTTTTATTTACTGAATGCGCTACTCCTTGATGAAGCGAAAATAAAATCCTCTTCCATTGAATCGGTTAAACTGTTAGGCGACGCAACTTCCTATTCGGAATTTTTCTTTCATGTGCAATCTCTGTGGGAGGCACTTCTTGCTGATAAATGAATATACCTAAAATGAACTCATTGTGGAGAATATTTTAACTTTAAGGCTAAAGGGGTTTTTCGATTGACCTATTCATTTTCCCCGGAACAATGGGAGTACTTATTCAGGCTTGGCTATCCAGGTACATGGGATAAGGCTTCACTGGCTTCCGAGGCTATCTATCGAGGCGGAGAGGCAATTGTTAAAGGTAAGTTATTAAAGAATCAATACCTTCCTTTCAATATTGAAGACATCATTGAGGAAGGCATGAAGAACCTATCAAAGGATTTAATTCATTTACAGACAGCTGCGGAAGTAGAGCAGCAACTGAATCAGGCATTGAAGGAAAAGAAAGGGTTCAGTGTGATCCGGCTCGGTGATGGTGAAATACTGGCTTTGGCACATGACATTTTGGTTTCATCAGAAGAAATCAATTCGAACAGACGGTTAAAAGGAATGGGCGGTTTCAAAGTCCCCAATCATGAAAAAAGAGATTTGCTGGTAAAGAATCTACTAGAGGCTGACATTGTAGGATTGCCGGAAGCGAGATACCCTGTCTACCAGAGAATGTTTAATCAAGTGGCAAAAGCATATACCCTTCCACTTCATACAATGAAATTAACAACTTCCCTCATAAACTACCAACTCAATCAGGAAACCACTTTCTTTCATAATATTTTAGGAAATTACAAAGTATTGTTGATCGGAAATCGTTCTGTGGATGGAAAGGACTTTTTCATTAAAAAGGGCTATAGCTCCATTTCAGGTACCATTATGGTGCCAGGGTTTGATTCTATCGAAAAAGTGATGGAAGAAGTGGATCAATATGAGTTTGACATTGCTTTTGTATCCGCTGGGGTTGCAGCTAATATCATTTGTGTAGAAATTGCCAAGAGGAATAAGCCGGCCATTGATTTTGGCCATTTGCTCGATTGGTATCTATCAGGACGGAGGGTCATTAGGACCCAATGATGATGCATGAGGTGTTTTTATGATTAGTGTCATTCTACCTGTATACAACGGGGAGAAATTTATAAAGGAAACCATTAATAGTCTGTTGAACCAAACAGAAAAAGATTTGGAGCTGCTTATTGTTAACGATGGTTCCACTGACAACAGCGAAGAGGTCATCCTATCGTTTAGTGACAAGCGGATCAAGTATTTCAAACAAGAAAATAAAGGGGTAGCTGAAGCTTTTAATAAGGGATTATCAGAGGCAGAAGGAGATTTCATTACGTTTCATGGAGCAGACGACCTATCCCTGCCACATCGTTTTGAGCGGACTATGGAAATTATCAAAAACCAAAGTATTGGATTTGTCCATTCTGATATGCTTCTCATTACTGGAAATGGATCTCCTTTGGGCTATTGGCAATCAAGCAACATATTACCGCAAGACATTTATTCGTTCTTTTTGAATGTGGGTACGCCCTTCAATAATCCAACTATGATTTTTAAAAGAGAAGTACTGAAAACAGATATAAAATATGATCCTACCATTAAGGTTGGTTCAGATACAGACTTTATATTAAAGGCAGTAGAGGATTGCTTGTCGTACCATATCCCGGAGCCGTTGTATTTATACAGAAGGCATCAGACCAACGTGACCAATCAGAGAAGTTATGATGTACTGTCACGTCATGTAAAACTGAACATCACCAATGAAGACTTGAAAAATATTGATGAAGCAAGTTGGAACTATGATGGTCCAGACCACAATTTATTTGCAGCTAAGCTAATTGCAGGTATCGCTCTTTCCAGGAGATGGATGACGAATGAAGCTTTTATTCTATTTAATGAGGCCATTCCTTTGATTAAAAATGAACGGGACCGTACTTTTTTTGAGGGAATGAAAGGGCTTATCGAAGAAGATTATCAGCGGGCGTTTAAACATTTCAGCAAAATAGAGAATCGAAATCATCTTGAGGAAAATTATCTTGGCGAATCCTTGCTTTTATTGAAAAAATATAATGAGGCCTATCCACATTTTCTTAGAGCATTAGAAATCTATCCACTTTATCATTCCCCCGTTATCAATCTGAAGGCCATAGGCATGTTAAAAGGATTTAATATGCTTGATAAGCATGTAAATAAATATAAATAGCCCCCGTTATTAAAGGGGGTTCTTCATTATGAAAATACCCCTTGGTAATCAAAGGAGTTGTAGTTAATGAATGATAAGTTGAAAATTTTATTGCTGATCAAGCCCTTTTGGAAGAAGTTCCCCAAGCATTTGCCGAAATTTGAAACCATTACTGCCATTGAGAGTTTTGCCGAGGTTAGATATTGGTACAAAGACGGGAACATTCAAGAAATTTTAAAACGAATCAAGTTTACTCCTGATTTTATTCTCCACTATGATGTTGCCTGGGGGTATGCCTTTTCACCGATGATCAGCGGTCTTGATCAGGTGGACATTCCAAAAGGATGTATCGTGATTGATACGCATTACTTTCCTTATGTAAGAAGGCAATACTTTAAAGATACAAATATAGATATGATATTTTCCCTCACCAAGTCGCCCTTTTTAAAGACATTTCCTGAATATCAGGAGAAATTCAGGTGGTGGCCGTTTGCTATTAATTCCGGGATTTTTAAAGACTGGCAGTTAGAAAAAGACATCGATTGCTTATTAATGGGACAGGTTTATGATCGGGAAGGAACGAGTCCAAACAATACGAACACACCAAAAGGAAGATACCCTTTTAGAGAAGAAGTATTGGAGAAAATGAGAAATACCAAGGGATTTGTCTTTCATCCACATCCGGGACATGATGCCCCTTCCAGCGCCATATTAAATCAAAAGTATGCCCAGGAATTAAATCGCTCGAAAATATTTTTCACATGTGGTGGGGTATATAAATACCCGGTTCTAAAGTACTTTGAGGCTCCGGCCTGCAGAACTCTTTTGCTTGCGGAACCAGTTCAGGATATCCTTGACCTTGGTTTTATAGATGGACAGCATTTTGTGGCCTGTGATCGGTCAAACTTTCAGGAGAAAGCGGCACATTATTTAGAAAATGAACAAGAAAGACAATTCATTACTGATAATGGATTTGCGTTTATTCATCAATATCACTCGAATCAGGCAAGAGCTCTGCAGTTAATTCAATATATTGAAGAGTTTTTAAGAAACCGGGCTACTTCTTAAAGTTTTCGGAATATAGGAAGAAAGGAAGAAGGCAATGGAAGCACGTAGTTTATATGAAAATCTAATAATTAAATTTCCAGAAGGAGAGATGGGGATAGGGTTAGAGCCTACTTTTCCAGGGATTTCATTTCAGCCCATGACCTATGGATTGTTGCTTTCGTCTGAAGCAATATATTATAAAAAGCTTAATAATAAAAGCAGTATTAATAGAATACGAGAGCTTACGGACTGGCTGATAGAAAATAATGATTTAGATAAAGACGGCATTCCGGGATGGGGGCTACCACACGCGTGGGATGCCTTTCAAGATGGGTCAATCAATCCGCCCAATCATCCATATACAATTACAACATCCATCGTTATGAATGGCTTCTTAGATGCTTTGTCAGTCCAAAACGTGGTCCCAAATGATAAAAAGAAAAAAATACGTGGCCTTTTGGCAAAAGTCACCCTTTATTGGTGTAAATATGTATGGACGAGTAGTAATGAGGGTGGCTATTTCTGGTATAGTCCAAGGAAAGAAGATAGTCACTTTACGGTAAATGTGTCTGCTATGTTTCTAGGAACCTTAGCAAGGCTCTTAGCTGAGCAAGGTGATATTTTTACTAAAAAGGAATCACTTTTTGTACAAGACCGTATGGATGCTGCAGCTAAGTCTATCATTTCAAATGCCAAGCTAAATAAGGGGTTACCAAAGTGGTATTATACTATTCAAGAAGATCCAAAAAGAAGAGGCAAGTTTAATGATATAGTCCATCATGGATACATTCTTTGGGGGTTGGAAAGCTATAGAACACATGGCGGAAAACATCAATTGCCGTGGACATCAGAACAATCTGTTGAATCTATGAATAGTTTTATTATGGAGGATCAAGTTCTAAGATTTCAAAATAATCGAGGACCAGCACGCCTTTGGGGAGCAGGAATGGCATTAGCCTTTTATGCAAAATACGCTCATCAAGAAAAGGTAAATCATCTAATACAGATTATTGATAAAGAATACGGCCCGTTTCCAGATCTATTGTATTATCCAAATGATAAGGATAAAAGTTTTTATCCTCGCTTTGCGGCACATGTATTATGGGGATTAGCATTAAGCATTTAATAATAAAAAATAAGAGGCTGACATCATCAGCCTCTTATTTTTATCCTTTTAATCGACAATATCTCTTAAAGTATCACAAATTTCCTTAATCTGATCCTCTGATAGCTCTGCGTACATAGGTAGTGATAATAGTTCTTTTGCATAATCTTCACTTATTGGGAAGCTGCCTTCTGGAATTCCAAGATTCCTATAGGCTTCTGATAAGTGGATAGGCGTAGGATAATGGATACCTGTTTGAATGCCCCGATTGAGTAAATTTCTTTGAACAACATCGCGGTTCTTCACACGAATAACAAAAAGATGGTATACATGTCTGCAATGTTCTCTTTCCGTTGGAAAAACAATAGAAGAATCTTTTAATAGATTCCTATAAAGTTCAGCATTTTTCCTTCTAGCTTCTGTCCATTGCTCGATATATTTCAACTTAATATTTAAGATAGCGGCTTGAACTCCGTCTAATCTGCTGTTATAACCAGCTATTTCATGAATGTATTTTACTTTGCTGCCATGCTGGCTTAAAAAGCGTACTTTTTCTGCTAGGTTTTGGTCGTTTGTTACAACTGCTCCACCATCACCATAGGCTCCTAAATTCTTGCCCGGATAAAAGCTAAAGCACGCTGCATCACCGATGGACCCAGCCCTTATCCCTTTATATTCAGCCCCATGTGCTTGAGCAGCATCTTCAATCACTTTCAGTCCATGCTCAGCGGCAATTTTTAATATCGGATCCATATCTGCTGTCTGTCCATACAAATGGACGGCAATAATCGCTTTTGTCTTTTCGGAAATCTTATCTGAAATAGCAGAGGTGTTAATGGTATAGGTATCAATATCATGATCGACAAATACTGGGGATGCACCTACTGCAGTAATGGCTTCAGCGGTGGCGATGAAGGTGTTGGCAGGGAGGATCACTTCATCGCCAGGGCCAATATCCATCGCCTTCAGAGTAAGCCATAATGCATCTGTTCCATTGGCCACACTCACACAATGAGCAGCTTGGCAATATTGTGCGAAGCTTTTTTCGAATCTCTCAACTTCTTGTCCACCGATAAAAGCGCAGTTCTCAAAGATTTGTTCGACCGCTGCCTTTATTTCATCCTTTATACTCCTATATTGGGCTTGTAAATCTAAAAATGGTATAGTCATTTTTTATTGCTCCTTAATAAAAAATCACTTTCTTCAAGTACTTTTACAACGTTCAAACCCTTATTTCCACTGGTAAGCGGCTCTTTATTGTTACGTACACAATCTGCAAAATGAGCAAGCTCCACATGTAAAGCTTCTTTTAAAACAAGTTCTGGAATATAGTCTCTTTCATTCATATAACTATAGGAAACTTCTCCATTATCATTCTGTGAAATATCTACATGCTTTAAAAAAACCTTTACTTTCTTCTCAGACTCCATATCATCATAAATAATCATACCCTCGGTCCCTATAACAGCCATTTTTCGGACTTTCTCAGGATATTGCCAGCTATTCATAATGTAGACTTTTTCTCCATTTGAAAAAGTTAAATTGAGAAATGCAGTGTCCTCCAATTCCGGATTCACATTTCGTTGTCCATAGGCTTCTACCTTTGTGATTTGTCCATCAATAAGGTAGTCAACAATAGACAAATCATGTGGTGCTAAATCCCATAGCACATTAATATCCCTTTGATATAAGCCCATGTTTAACCGTTGAGAAGAAATATATTTGATTTCTCCAATCTCTCCTGAATCAATAATTTCTTTCATTTTTCGGACGGCACTTGTGTAAATAAATGTATGTCCGACCATCAGTGTAAGATTTTTTGATTCAGCCATCTTACATAGATCTGTAGAACTCTTTACAGAATTGGTCAGTGGTTTTTCTATAAAGACATGTTTGCCGTTCATGAGTGCTTCTTTTGCAAAATGATAATGAGTATTTACTGGAGTGACAATTAAAACCATGTCAATGGAAGGATCCTTAATTATGTCTTGATAGTTTGTGGTGATAGTAACATGAGGATATAATGCTTTTTGTTTGTTTAGTTGATCAGTGTTTAAATCAGCGATATACATAAGATCGACTTCCGGCAATGCATCCAGATTACGGATTATATTTGGTCCCCAGTAGCCGCAGCCAATGACACCTGCTCTTAACATTCCTTGTCCTCCTAATGAATAATAATCTGGATATGGGAGAAGAGAATTATTCCTTAATAATGCGGATCAGTTTGGCTGGGTTTCCGGCAACAATTGAATTTGCTGGAACATTCTTTGTAACGACACTTCCAGCACCTATCAATGCTCCTTTTCCTATAGTGATGCCTGGCAAAATGGTGCAGCCTGATCCAATGGATACACGCTCTTCAACGACCGTTTCGAGCAAAGTCCATTCAGCATCAGTTTGCAGCGTACCATCTGCGTTGGTGGCCTTCGGGAACATATCGTTTGTAAACATCACTCCATGCCCAATAAAAACCCCATCCGCTATATAGACTCCCTCACAGAGAAAGGAGTGGCTGGAGATTTTGCAATTTTTCCCGATTTTAACGCCTTTTTGGATTTCTACAAATGCTCCAATTCTGGTACCATCACCTATTTCACATCCATAGGCGTTTACAAAGTCATAAATTTTTACATTTTCTCCCAGTTTTACATTTGTTAAATTACTTTTGCTTTCCATAATACACTCCCATATCTTTCATTTGTCATGAGGTCGAAGCCATAAAGTATAAATGGCTTTTTAATCAGTCTCTTTATGGTATATGTTTAAAAAAAGGAAGTGCTTGAGAAAAAAACCTACATAGAAAAAAATCCGCTAGTATAATAACCGAGCGGATTTGTTATGTTTGTTAATCTTTGCCTTGTTCAGCTAAATAGTCCTCCACATACTTGACGAATTGTTGTGCTCTCACATCGTTTGTATGATGAGTATGGATAAAATGGTAGCCATTATCCATAATTCTTGTTCTTTCTGCTTCATTTTCAAGGTAATACATCGCTGTTTCATAAACATTGTCTTCATTACAAGCAACGAAATTTTCACCATCAACGAAGCCTAATTCCACGAGATCGGGGACAGGCTTTGCCAAAAGCAAGGTTCTGCATGCAGGGGCTTCGAAGTATTTCAAAACTGGATAATTGTACTTTGATCCACATGTAAAGAAGATTTTAGCTCTATTTAGCTCTTTTGCGTATTTTTGATTAAGATAGGCTTTTGCTGATTGTTTTGCCCGATGGCCAGGGTGCTGATGAAATAAAAATCCTTCTGTTCCCCTCATTTTAACTAAAACTTCTTCCCTAAAAGGATACTTTCCCCGTGGCGTGTTGGTCTTATTATTGCTTTTTCGTTCTCTGTCAAACACCTGGCCCATAAGTAGAAAGTTGATATCCTTCTTACTATTCCAATCTTTAAATACCTCAGGATTGATGGCGAAGGGAAACCATCGGAACTGTTCCTGGTATTGAGGGAAGGTTTTTAGGAATGGAGACTTTGTTACTGAAAAGATTAAATCGATTTTATTTTTAGTGAAAAAATTTCTCCTATCGGTTGGGTTGTAATGGATATCAATCACTATCGACCCTTTTGGGATGTTGATCGTGCCCAAACCAGAAATGACGGGTGCTAGAGAGCTCCCCCATGCATGGTCGTAATGAAGAATAAAATCAGGAGTGAAATTCAATTTCTTGATTATTTCATGTATGTCACCATTCGTATGCCAATAGCGAACATCCGCATACTTTTCTATTGCTTTAATCGTATCGAATTTTGGTTGATGTTTTGGTAACGATTTATTGAACGCCCTGATCAAAATTAAGATTTTTAGTTTTTCTGTCAAAAAATCACCTCAATTCACTATAAATATTAGAGTCTGTCCATCTATCATATTCATTTTTAAAAATGATGCTTATAGTAAAAGCCAATTTTGATGAGCTATTTAGACGCTTTATTTACACAAAGAAAATGAAACTACATAAAATAACGGAGAGTGTCCGGAATAAAGTGGAGTTGAAAGGGTTGATTGAGTGAAGAATGTGACAGTTGTTGGGTTGGGTAAAATTGGACTGCCTTTAGCCGCGATTTTTGCGAATTGCGGACATTTCCATGTATATGGAGCAGATATAAATAAACTTGTGGTGGATCAAGTAAATCAAGGAATAGCGCATGTAAGTAATGAGCCTGGACTAGATGAGCTCGTTGCCAAAGCCCATCAAGCTAAAACTTTAGAAGCTACTGTGAATACAGCCGATGCAGTGAGTAAATCTGAGGTCGTAGTGGTCATCGTACCAGTATTAACGAGGGAAAATGGACAAATTTACTATCAATATATTGATTCTGCGGTCGAGGAAATAGCAAAGGGAATAAAGAAGGGGACATTAGTCACCTTTGAAACAACGTTGCCTGCAGGAGATACGAGAAATCGTTTTGGCAAAACGATTGAAAAAATTTCAGGGCTAACGATGGGAGAGGATTTTTACTTATCCTATAGTCCTGAAAGAGTCTATTCTAACCGAATTATTAAAGATTTATCTTCCTATCCTAAAGTGGTAAGCGGCTATAACAAAACCAGTCTAGAGTTAGCAACAGATTTTTATAAAAAGGGTTTAAACTGTGAGATTTTACAGGTAAGCAGTTTGGAAGCTGCTGAATTTACTAAAGTTGCTGAGTGTGTCTATCGGGATGTTAATATCGCACTTGCTAATGAACTTGCTGTTTATGCAAACAAGCTTGACATTAATATCATGGAAGTGATTAAAGCAGCAAACAGTGAACCTTATTCCAATATCCATCTGCCGGGAGTTGGTGTGGGAGGGCATTGTATTCCTGTATATCCATATTTCTTTATCAATAACGGCATGCAGGAGGGGCTGACAACGTTATCCAGGAAAATTAACGATAACATGGCACAATATGCAGTTGAGTTAACGGAAGAAACCATTGGTCAATTAAAAGATAAAAAAATCCTTATATTAGGATTATCGTTTAGAGGAAATGTAAAGGAACCAACAAAATCTTCTACATTGTTACTGATAGAAGAATTAGGAGAGAAGGATGCAAAAGTGTTTGTTGATGACCCATTGTTTGATGCAAATGAAATAAGTAAATATGGGGTCATTCCTTTCTCTAATCAGCAGGCCGATCAAATAGACGCCATCATACTCCAGGCCTATCATGATGAATATCAGAAACTGGACTTTTCAGACTTTAAAAACTGTAGCTTGGTATTGGATGGAAGAAATGTGTTAAACCGAAGGGATGTTGAAAAATTTGGCATGAAGTACCTCGGTATCGGAATGAAATAGGAGGATATCAATCACGAAGCAAAAGAGGGAATTGGTCATATTCCCTCTTATTTTTTGCCTTTATTTTTCATATGATCATTAAAAAACTTCTCATTGAACAGAACCTGCTTGTCATTTGGACGGTATTTTTTTGCCAGTTTATTATGTTCAATTGATTTCTCTACATTCCCCAGTTCCCAGTGGCAGACACAAAGTGCAAGATGAGGGTACCAGGTGGAATAGGCTTCGTTTTGGAAGCCTGAAGTGATTTTCTTCTTTTGATAGGCAATGTCATACCAGAAGACGGCTGTCTGATAGTATTTTTTCGCTTTAAACTGATCCCCTAACCGGCAGCAAGTTTCAGGGCGTGGAACATCATAAGCTAATGTTTTTAAAAGGGCGTCCATTTCCTCATCCTTTTCACCTCTACGTGCGTGGATATCGGCCAAATAAAGGCAAGCTCGTATGTTATCCTCTACCCATCCCTTTTTACCTACAAGAAACTCATTATAGTAAATGATCGCTTTTTCATATTGTTTATGATCACGCAACTCATTGGCATAGTAAAATAAGTCCCTTGGGGAAAAATCTTCGCCTTTTTTTATTCTATTTTCATAGATTCGTAAATTCCTATCAGATAGGTGAGTACTGGCTTTTTTGATATATTTTTTATGCTCCACAGCAATATCTGCTAAGATGATCTTGCCGCCGACATCCAGATACTCATGTACCGGCCCGTTCCATTTAAAGTTCTTACTTCTTTTCACCAAGCGATTTCTTCTGTAATGAAAAGAGGGGTTCCCATATTCATCCCTGTCGATAACATAAATCATTGACACTGCATCGACACTTGAATCTAGCCCTGCTTTTAATTTCTGAAATTTCTCCTGATCCTCCGGGAGCAACACATCGTCCGCGTCCAGCCACAGGATATAATCCATTGTCGCATGGCTGAAGGCATAGTTCCTCGCTGCTGAAAAATCATCAATCCATTCAAAGTCCAATACTTTGTCTGTAAACTGTTTGGCAATCTCCTTTGTGCGATCAGTAGATCCCGTATCTACGATAATAATTTCATCACAGATTTTTTGAACACTTTGGAGACAGTTAGCCAAAACTTCTTCTTCATTTTTAACAATCATACAAAGACTAATGGTTGGCATTTAGTCACCTCTTGTTAATAGATTTCTCCTCATCATATGTGAGTGGACAAAGATTGGAAACTCTATGACAAATAGATTAATGCCTGTTCTTTTTTGCATATAGATTTTTAACCATATTTGTTGACACCCAGTCCCAACGCTTAGTCTTATGCATAGGATGTTATGAAGTACAGACCACGAAGATAGGAAGGGCTTTAAAATGATCCAATTGTTAGAACATAAACAGGTTATCATGGATGAGTACTGCCATTATCCAGTAGTATTTTACCTGCAAGGGGGTAAAATCTTAAATAGTAGCGGTTTGTATAGAAGAAGACCATTTATGACAAAGTTCTTTTTAATCCATTCTATAGAGGGCTGCTGTATCAATTTAACACTATTAAAACCAAGTAAACACTGCTCTAACCAGTTGATCCTTGTTCCTACCGAAACGTGCATAACTCTTGATTTGAAATGCATTTGTGGTCTCCAATTCCTACCTTGCATTCCAGTGGGGGAATGTGAACTAAATCCAATTATTATTAAGGACTGCATATGTGCACCTTTTGTTATTTTACCGGGCTATAAAGAGACCGTTCTATGGAAAACAAATCTCACATCTGCCTTTAGTGGTTCACTAAACATATGCATCGAGGAAGGCTTCGATGAGAGCTTGGAATTAAGAGTGTACTATCATGATTTGCATGAATATCGAGCGTATCCCATTTACCAAAAGGAAGAGTTTTTTATTTTTCAAGACTGCAAAATGATCACACTCAACAGAAAAGCATCCTCAAAAAAAGTAAAAGGAATATTTGAAATAGAAATGGCAGGCGAAATTATGGACGAAGTAGTTCCTTCCTTTTTGCAATAATTCATGCGAAGAGGATGGAACTATTTTTATTTAGGCTGTGTTAAAGAACAGTGTTGATTGTAACACCCTGTTGATTGGAGCGGAAGGCACGAAGACTCCTGTGGGAGTATGGTTCAGGGGAGACCCCGCAGGCGCAAGCGCCGAGGAGGCTCGCCGAAACACCCACGGAAAGCGAAGTGCCTGGAGCGGAAATCAACAGGCAAGTTTAACAGATCCATTATTTAAAGGTAACATCTGCTGAAACATTTTCCAGCCTTCTTCCGTCTACTAATTATGCAGTTTTTGAATATTGTGTGACTTTACATACAGGAGATTTCCAGAAAATAGAGAATACATAATGATAAATGGTCGATTAAATAAGGAGGAGTCAACTTGTCATTAGAACAAATGAATCCCACTATAGAGAAAATACTAGCAAACATTGAAAAGGTTATGATTGGAAAAAGGAACGTCGCGGAACTCAGCCTCGTTGCTTTACTGGCAGAAGGGCACGTGTTATTAGAAGACGTTCCAGGTGTAGGGAAGACAATGATGGTTCGAGCACTTGCCAAATCGGTAAATGCTAACTTTCGTCGAATTCAATTTACCCCGGACTTATTGCCATCGGATGTAACGGGCGTTTCAATTTATAACCCGAAAGAAATGGAATTCCAATTTCGTCCAGGTCCATTAATGGGTAACATTATTCTTGCCGATGAAATCAACCGGACATCTCCGAAGACTCAGTCTGCCTTGTTAGAGGGAATGGAGGAAGCCAGCGTTACCATTGACGGAGTGACACATAAACTGAAAAAGCCATTCTTCGTTATGGCGACACAAAATCCGATTGAATATGAAGGAACATATCCCCTTCCGGAAGCGCAGCTGGACCGCTTTCTGTTAAAAATGAAGATGGGTTATCCGGAGCTGCACGAGGAAATGGAAGTATTGAATCGAGCACAAAAGGTACCGCCGATTGAGGATCTCTATCCTGCTGTCGACCTTGAAGGCCTGCTCAATTTACAAAGAGAAATCAAAGACGTGTTTGTTGATGACAGTATCAAGCGTTATATCGTTGATATCGTCAATCGGACGAGGGGACATGGAAGTGTGTACCTTGGTGCAAGCCCAAGGGGATCGATTGCCCTGATGAAAGCGGCACAAGCCTATGCGTTTATGTTTGGCCGTGATTATGTGTTACCAGATGATATTCAATATTTAGCTCCATTTGTTTTATCCCACCGGATTATCTTAAAGTCAGAGGCCAAATTCGAAGGGATTTCTGCAGAAGAAGTGGTGAACCGGGTGGTTGCAAGAGTTCCTGTACCGGTACAAAGGCTTGTGAAATAAGATGAAAAAGTTGTGGAATCCATTTAAAAAAATTTGGAGATTTATCCTTTTGCTTTTTTTGATTTGCCTCACCTTCTCGTACGCCATGTTTCAGGGAGGGTTCGTTAGCTGGTTTTTATTTTATAGCTTTCTGCCATTTTCTATTTACTGTGTCGTGATCTCTTTTTATTCCTTAAACGAGCTTGAGGTCACACGGGTTTTACCAAAGTCAGATTATAATGCTGGCGAACCCTTGAAGGTAACCGTCACGATCAAAAGGAGAAATTCGTTTCCGCTTTTTTATTTGCTTGTCGAAGACCATTTAGATGATGCATTAAAATATGCAGAAAAGACTAGTTCGCCAAAGGCACTTGTTTTTCCAGGATTAAAAAAGGAATTTTCGTATCAATATACGATTAATAAGCTCCCAAGAGGAGAGCATTTCTTTCAATCCTTTTCATTGAGAATTGGTGACCCGCTTGGATTATTTGAAAAGGAAAAGACGTTTACAGTAGAAGGGAAAATTGTCGTCTATCCTGCTTACACAGAGCTATTGTACAGACCATTTGAAAATCAATATGATCAAGGGTTAACCGCTTCACGCGAGCGGGTCCAGCGCGATACCTCAATGGCAGTGGGTGTAAGGGACTATCAGCCGGGAGACCGTTTCTCCTGGATTAACTGGAAAGCCTCCGCTAAACGAAATGTGATTATGACGAAGGAGTTCGAACAGCGGCAGTCACATGACGTATTCGTTATCATGGATTGTGTGCCAGATCAACGCTTTGAAGCGGTCGTTTCCTTTACAGCCTCTCTTCTACGTGCCGTTCTAAAAAAAGGAGCACAGACGGGGCTGTTAACCTTTAGTAAGGAGCGGGCTTCTTTTCCTATACGAGGGGGAGAGCAGCATCTGCAGCAGCTTTTTTATCATTTAGCAAAAATAGAAGCAAAAAGCTTACGTTCCTTTGAAAAAGTGCTAGAGAAAGAAGCGTTTTTTATTCAACAGACCGTTTCGTTTATGCTTGTTACGGCCCAATTAACTAAATCGCTCATTGAAAAAGCAAGTTTTCTTGGACAAAGAAAGGGCTCAATTGCTCTTTTTCTCATTAAGGGTCTAAAGGAGTCACCATCAGAAGAGGAACGCTCGCTTATTGCCGTCGCGAATGCACGAGGTATTCGCATTGTACTCGTTCATGAAGGTAATTTTGCTGCTGTTTTTTCGGAGGTGACGCGATAATGAAAAGGGATATCCCTTCGTTTTTATTAAACATGTTAGGGTTTATACTTCTGTGGGAATGGCTTAGGCCAATAGAAAAATTAACCAACACGGAAAATATCGAAATGTTTATTGTTTTTCTATTGATTTCTTTTGTTATTTCCTATTTAAATCTGAAGTGGATCTGGCAGTTTCTGATTAAAATTGTTTATATTTTATTTTCAATTAACCAATTACATTATGAAGAAGGATTTTTCCATGCAAGTTGGGTGAAGAGCTTTTTCGGCGATATTGCTTATAATATCGGTCTGCTTTTTACCCGCCAATGGAATGATATCACGAATGAATTTCGTTCATTGTTGTTTTTTGTTTTGTTATGGCTAATGGTTTACTTAATCCATTATTGGCTGTTAAATAGGCAGAGAATTTTTATCTTTTTCTTTATGACTTTGGTTTATATCACCGTACTGGACACATTTACACCCTATAGTGCAAAAATAGCCATTGTGCGTACTGTTGTGGCAGGATTTGCTGTGATGGGGATGCTAACCTTTTCACGAATTATACATAGGGAAAATGTCTCTTATCATCCCTCCTTTGTTCGTAAATGGATGGCACCGCTGGCAATAATGATTGCTGTTAGTGTGCTTGTAGGGATTGCCGCTCCTAAGGCGGCCCCTATTTGGCCGGACCCGGTTCCGTATCTGACTGCTAATAATGATAAGGATAAGAAGGAAAGTGCTGGTGGGGTCCACCGTATTGGCTATGGCACGGATGATTCGGTATTAGGTGGCCCATTTATTGGTGACAGTAGCCCGGCCTTTCAATATCAAGCAAATGGTAAAACGTACTGGAAGATGGAGACAAAGGACACTTATACAGGAAAGGGCTGGCTTGCATCTGGATCAACACCCATCTCATTTCGTCAAGAAGACCTTGTCCCTGTTTTTTCTTATCCAGATACGGTGGAGACAATTAAAGAATCTGTAATTGTCAGGGCACATGTCAATTATAAGTACAACTATATTATGTATCCTGCAGGTATTAAAAAAATAGTGAAAATGCTCCCGCAAGATCCAGATGGGAATAAATTTTTCATTGATACCACCAATGAGAGGATTAGTTTCTTCAAAAATGACAACCGGCCTGCTGCACCAAAGGTGTTTACCTTAGCATTTGAAAAGCCAAAATATAAAGCAACTGATTTAATCAAAACAACAAGCTTCAATCCGAATGACATGAACCCGGAGTTTTATAAAAAGTATACGCAGGTGCCTGAGGCATTGCCAGAACGAGTGAAAGTGTTAGCCGAAGAAATCACGAGGGAAAAATCAAATTGGTTCGAAAAAGCAAAAGCCGTGGAAAGTTACTTTGGGAAAACGGAATATTCCTATGACCAAAAAAATGTAGCGGTACCTGGTGAAAACGATGATTATGTGGATCAGTTCTTATTTGATACCAAAAGGGGATACTGTGACAATTTCTCATCCTCGATGGCGATTATGCTTCGAACATTGGGGATTCCAACCCGTTGGGTAAAGGGTTATACGGGCGGTGATTTTCTCCAATATAGTGATGAGGATTCAGGTGAACAGGTTTACGAGGTGACCAACAATAATGCCCACTCTTGGGTAGAGGTTTACTTTCCGAACCAAGGATGGGTTCCATTTGAACCGACCAAGGGCTTTAGTAATGAGATCATTATCAACTACGAAGCTGTAGGGAATTCTGCAAACAATCCAGGAGCTACGCCTCCATTAGCACAGAAACCGCAAAAGGAAGAAAAGGAAGATCCAAATACAAAAAAGGATTCAGAAAGTACATTCAATTTTACTAAAATGTGGGAAAATATAGCTACCGCTTTTAAAAGCAATTGGAAGATGGGCGTTTTCCTTCTCGTTTTTCTCGCATTTATCGGCTGGATTCTTTACCGAATCCGGGGCAAATGGGTTCCATATGTTGTCATGCTTAGGTACAGGTTTAAAAAGAAGGATGAGAGCATCGGGGAGGCCTATTTAATCTTATTGGCTCAACTGGATCGCTATGGATTAAAACGAAAGGAAAATCAAACCCTTCGTAACTATGCTCGTTATATCGATACGTTTTTTTCAACAAGGGAAATGACGCGGTTAACGGTTCATTATGAGCAATATATGTACCATCAGCACCTTCCGAAGGGGACATGGGAAGAGTCGTATAAATTATGGGAAAATTTAATTAAAAAGACAATCGCTTGACCTGAAAAACGACCTATTGTTACAATATGATTTAATTCAATGTCTAGCAACTGCTTTCTTGAATGCGTCAGCTAGTCTAATAGGTACGTTTCCTTCATATATCCTCGAAAATAGGGTTCGAGAGTATCTACCGGGCCGCCGTAAATGGCCTGACTATGAAGGCAGGATTTTTTTCTATGGGTCTTTTTACTAGAGAACTAGAATTCTGCCTTCCTACATTTTTAGGGGGCAGATTCTAGTTTTTTTTATTTTTTTTCATTATGGTAAAAGCTAATAAAAACTTGAGAAGATTGAGGTGGCTGTTTTGGCAGGGAAAAATGATTTGGTTATTGTTTTAGATTTTGGAAGTCAATACAATCAGTTGATTACACGCCGAATTCGTGAATTTGGAGTATACAGTGAGCTTCACCCGCATACCATTACGGCTGAAGAAATCCGCCGTTTAAATCCAAAGGGAATTATTTTTTCTGGCGGACCAAACAGTGTGTATGATGAAAATTCTTTCCGTTGTGATGAGTCCATTTTTGAAATGGGTCTGCCGATTCTTGGGATTTGCTACGGCATGCAGCTAATGACGGTTCATTTTAATGGTAAGGTTGAAAAAGCCAAAAATAGTGAGTACGGAAAAGCGACTTTAACGGTTCAAAATCAATCCGCATTGTTTGCTGATCTACCTGATGAGCAGGTGGTTTGGATGAGCCACGGTGATCTTGTGGTTGAAGCGCCAGCTGGCTTTACTGTTGACGGTACGAACCCGTCCTGTCCGATTGCAGCCATGAGTGATGAAGCTAGAAAGCTTTATGCGGTTCAATTCCATCCAGAGGTACAGCATTCAGTTCATGGAAATGACCTTCTTAAGAACTTTGTCTTTAACGTGTGTGACTGTAGCGGCGATTGGTCGATGGAGAATTTCATTGAAATGGAAATGGCAAAAATCCGAGAGAGGGTTGGTGACAAAAAAGTTCTTTGTGCGTTAAGTGGAGGAGTAGACTCATCCGTTGTTGCCGTTTTAATTCACAAAGCAATTGGGGACCAGTTAACGTGTATCTTCGTTGATCATGGTTTGCTTCGTAAAAATGAAGCAGAAAGCGTAATGAAGACTTTTTCAGAAGGCTTCAATATGAATGTTATCAAAGTCGATGCCAAAGAAAGATTCCTATCAAAGCTTGAGGGTGTTTCTGACCCAGAGAAGAAGCGGAAAATCATCGGCAATGAGTTTATTTATGTATTCGATGATGAGGCGACAAAGCTTGAAGGAATTGAGTTTTTAGCGCAAGGAACTCTTTACACAGATATCATCGAAAGTGGTACGGCTACGGCTCAAACGATTAAATCCCATCACAATGTGGGAGGCCTGCCAGAAGATATGCAATTTACATTGATTGAACCATTGAGCACTTTGTTTAAGGATGAGGTTCGCGCCCTTGGAACGGAGCTCGGTATACCAGATGAAATCGTTTGGAGACAGCCATTCCCTGGTCCAGGTCTTGGAATTCGTGTGTTAGGGGCCATTTCTGAAGATAAACTGGAAATTGTTCGTGAATCAGATTGGATTCTACGAGAAGAAATCAAGAATGCAGGTCTTGATCGAGAAATCTGGCAGTACTTTACCGTGCTTCCAGACATCCGCAGTGTTGGTGTCATGGGGGATGCCAGAACCTATGATTACACCATTGGGATTCGTGCAGTTACCTCCATTGATGGGATGACTTCGGATTGGGCAAGAATTCCTTGGGATGTCCTTGAAGTGATCTCCACGAGAATTGTCAATGAAGTGGCACATGTAAACCGAGTGGTTTACGATATCACTAGTAAGCCGCCAGCAACCATTGAGTGGGAATAATAGTCGAGTGATTTTATGGCGTTGCTTATATACGAACGATTTTTATATTTTTATAAAAATCGTTCGTATTTTATGTTGACGAAGAATATTTATGCTGTTATGATAATAGAGAAATGAATAGATTGTCGAATCACGTCGTATAATATTGGGAATATGGCCCAAAAGTTTCTACCGAGCCACCGTAAATGGCTTGACTACGAGGCAGTGATTAATAGAGAGGGGTTTCTCTTTCCTCTGTTAATTATCTTTGCCCACGTCAACGCTCCGGTAGAAAATATCGGAGCGTTTTTTGTTGTAAAAAACAGAGATTTTTAGGGGGAAAAGAACATGCACAAATATTTTGAGTTTGAAAAATACGGTACAAATTACCGCCGCGAATTTATTGGGGGAATTACGACCTTCTTGGCGATGGCTTATATTTTAGTCGTAAACCCGTTAACTTTATCGCTTGCTTCTATAAAAGACTTTCCAGATGCGTTAAGAATGGATTATGGTGCGGTATTTGTGGCAACAGCCTTAGCATCTGCATTAGGATCCATTATCATGGGGCTCCTTGGTAAGTATCCATTGGCTTTGGCACCTGGTATGGGATTAAATGCTTTCTTTGCTTACACAGTTGTATTAGGAAGCGGGATTCCATGGCAGCATGCACTTGGCGCAGTCCTTATTTCTGGGGTGTTTTTCTTCTTATTAACTCTGACTGGACTTCGTGAAAAAATTATTAATGCGATTCCGATTGATCTAAAGCACGCTGTTGGTGCAGGAATTGGTTTGTTCATCACATTTATCGGCTTACAAAATGCAGGAATTATTGTAAATAACGATGCGACACTTGTAGGGCTCGGCGATTTAACAGCGGGTAATACACTACTTTCAATCTTTGGAATTCTTATTACAGTTATTATGATGACTAGAGGAATTAATGGCGCCGTATTCTTTGGAATGGTGATCACCGTTATAGTTGGAATGATTTTTGATTTAATCAAGGTACCACATCAAGTAGTTGATACGGTGCCAAGCTTAGCGCCGACATTCGGTGCTGCATTCTCTTCCTTCGGTGACAGTTCTTTTTACACAACATCGATGCTTGGAATTATCTTAACTTTCTTGTTTGTAGATTTCTTTGATAACGCAGGAACCCTGGTAGCAGTTGCGAACCAAGCGGGTATTATGAAAGACAATAAGCTGCCTCGTGCAGGCCGTGCGTTGATTTCTGATTCGATTGCAACGAGTGTAGGTGCCGTTCTTGGTACATCAACAACGACTTCATATATCGAATCATCAGCTGGGGTTGCTTCTGGTGCTAGAACAGGGTTTGCTTCTTTAGTCACAGCAGGTATGTTCATCTTATCGCTATTTTTCTTTCCGTTATTATCTGTAGTAACTGCACCTGTAACGGCACCAGCCCTTATCATTGTTGGGGTGTTGATGGTTTCATCTTTAGGAAAAATTGACTGGCAACGTTTTGAGATTGCCGTGCCTGCGTTCTTAACGATGATCGCGATGCCGCTATCATACAGCATTGCAACGGGGATTGCGGTAGGCTTTATCTTTTATCCAATCACCATGATTGTTAAAGGAAGGGTAAAAGAAATCAATCCGATCATGTACTTCTTCTTTGTCATCTTTGTTCTGTATTTTATATTCTTAAAATAAATAAGTTGAAGAGCTGCCACGCTGCAGCTCTTTTTTTGTAGTATAAAAGTATAAACTTCGACTTCGAGAATGGTCCAGCTCCAGCGCCTAGCCCCTCGGGTCAAATAACCTTCGGCAATAAAAGTCAAAAGGCGGACTTTCTTGCCGAAGAACATTTGCCTGTCGGGGCTGACCAAGGCGCTTGCGCATTTCTTGATTACCAGTTATTTGTCACATGGTTGTCGAACTTTGTCGTTGACTTCCTGATTCACCTCTTATAACATGATAATACTAAGATAAACATGGTATGAGGGGAGGGAAGGGTTTGGCAAGTTTATTAATTGATAAAGTGTTAAATAACAATGTCATTATTGCTGAACACCCTTCCTACGAAGAAGTGGTTGTCATTGGAAAGGGCATTGGCTTCAATCGAAAACGCGGTGATTATATTGATACAGATGTAATCGAAAAGCTTTTTGTCCTTGAAAATGAAAAAGAACAGGAAAATTACATTAAACTACTTCCGTTTATCGATAATGAGTTTTTAGAAGTGATTATTTCCGCCATGGATTTAATCAAGCAAAGAACCCATTCGACGCTAAATGAACATATTCATGTGGCATTAACGGACCATCTTATGTTTGCCTTAACAAGGGCTTCTCAAGGAATGGAAATGAAAAACCCGTTCTTAGTGGAAACAAAGGCTCTTTATCGCCACGAGTTTGAAATAGCAAAAGAAGTAGTAGAGTTGATTAAAGAAAAGACCGGGATTGACCTACCAATTGGGGAAGTCGGATTTATCGCCCTCCATATTCATAGTGCTGTGACCAACAGAAACCTCTCCGACGTGAATCAATATTCACAGCTTGTCAGCCGGCTGGTCAAAATGGTCGAAGAGCAGTTTGAAATAGAGATTGATAAAGAAAGCATTGATTATATGAGGCTTGTTCGTCACTTGCGGTTTGCTATTGAGAGAGTAGTCAAAGGGGAAAAAGTAGAGGAACCAGAAAAAATAGCTTCCCTCTTGAAAGAAGAATATCCTGTGTGTTATAATCTCTCATGGAAGCTCATTAAAGTGATGCAGCAAACATTAAAAATGAAGGTTTTTGATGCAGAAGCAGTGTATCTAACGATGCATCTGCAGCGACTTCAACATAAATTTAAATAGCTATTATTTTTTACGTGTTACTGATTCGATCAGGCATGAGTGAAAAGTATTAATTGAATTGAAGGTTTAGGGGTAATCTATACCCATAGCCTGCATTCAATTGAACTTTTACTCATGCCTTTTTTTGTTGGTATTTTTACCAATAATGTAACCGCTTTATGAGCCTAGAAAAATATTTAGGAGGTAACATTTATGTTTAAAAATGCTTTCGGTGTATTGCAAAAAGTTGGTAAAGCTTTAATGTTGCCGGTTGCACTTTTACCGGCTGCTGGGATTTTACTTGCTTTAGGTGCTGCCCTTGTAAATCCAGCCCTATTAGATTTAGCACCATTCTTAGATAACAGTGCTGTAGCGATGGTGGCATCAGTTATGAAAAATGCTGGAGATATTGTCTTTGGTAATCTTCCGCTCCTTTTCGCGGTAGGTGTTGCTATAGGTTTAGCTGGTGGAGAAGGTACAGCCGGACTAGCAGCAATCATTGGTTATTTAATTATGAATGTAACAATGGGTACTGTTTTAGGAATTGACCCTAAAGAAATCAATGGCACAAACTACGTGAGTGTCCTAGGAATTCCAACTCTTCAAACGGGAGTGTTTGGAGGGATTATCGTTGGTATTATTGCCGCGACTTTGTATAATAAGTTCTTTGAAATTGAATTACCATCTTATTTAGGATTCTTTGCTGGTAAACGTTTTGTTCCAATCGTTACGGCAGGAACAGCGATCCTATTGGGATTACTAATGCTCGTTATTTGGCCACCAATCCAATCTGGATTGAATGCATTCTCAAATAACATGGTTAATGCAAACCTGACTCTTTCTGCCTTTGTTTTTGGAGTAATTGAACGTTCGTTAATTCCATTTGGTTTACACCATATTTTCTATTCTCCATTCTGGTTTGAATTTGGCAACTATACAACAAAAGCGGGTCAAGTGGTTCACGGTGACCAGCGTATATTCATGGCGCAGATTTCTGACCATGTGAAAAATCTAACTGCTGGTACATTCATGACAGGTAAATTCCCATTCATGATGTTTGGTTTACCTGCTGCCGCATTAGCGATTTATCATGAAGCAAGACCTGAGAAGAAAGTGTTCGTTGGGGGATTAATGGCATCTGCTGCTTTAACCTCTTTCTTAACTGGTATTACAGAACCAATTGAATTCTCATTCTTATTCGTAGCACCACTTCTATTCGGTATCCACGCGATCTTCGCTGGGTTATCATTTATGGTTATGCATTTATTAGATGTAAAAATCGGTATGACATTCTCCGGTGGTTTAATTGACTACATCCTATTCGGATTAATCAACCCACAAACACACGCTTGGATTGTTATCCCAGTTGGTTTAGTGTTTGCTGTGATTTACTACTTCGGTTTCCGTTTTGCAATTCGTAAGTTTAATTTAAAAACTCCTGGACGTGAATTAGAAGAAGAAGAAGACCAGGTACAAACAGGTAAAGCAGGTTCTGGTGATTTAGCGGCTAACATTTTAGCAGCAATGGGTGGTAAAGAAAACATCTCTCACCTTGATGCATGTATTACACGTCTTCGTGTTTCTGTTAATGATATTAAGGATGTAGATAAAAACCAATTGAAAAAATTAGGTGCGGCAGGAGTACTTGAAGTGGGTAACAATATTCAAGCGATCTTCGGACCACGTTCTGAAACTATTAAAGGTCAAATGAAAGATATTATGGCTGGAAAAAGACCAAGCGCAACTACAGTAAATGTAGAAAAGCAAGAAGTGGCTCCGGTTGCAGCTCCAACGCAAGCCAAAGCTAACGAAGTATTTGTTGCTCCTATTAAAGGGGAAATTAAAGAAATTACTGAAGTTCCTGACCAAGTTTTTGCAGGAAAAATGATGGGTGACGGGTTTGCAATTGTTCCTTCAGAAGGATTAGTGGTATCACCTGTTGATGGAAAGATTGTCAATCTATTCCCTACAAAGCATGCGATTGGAATCTTATCTGACGGCGGACGCGAAATCCTTATCCACGTGGGTATTGATACCGTTAACTTAAAGGGCCAAGGGTTTGAAACATTGGTTTCTGAGAATGACCGTGTTGTAAAGGGACAGCCGCTATTAAAAGTGGATCTAGATTATATTAAAGAACATGCAACATCCACGATTACTCCAATTGTCTTCACAAACCTTGCTGAAGGTGAAAAGATTGTAATCGAAAAACAAGGTCTTGTTGATGTAAAACAAGAAGGTATTATTAAGATCACAAAGTAATGGGAAGCCGGCCGTGAGCCGGCTTTCTTTTTTTTACCAAAGTCTTTGATAAAGGGTGTAGTTTATAAATTGGTGAGTAAAATGAGGGAATTGACGAGTAAAGTTTGAAGGTTGACGAGTAAAATAGAAAATAGACGAGTAAATCATATAATTTGACGAGTAAATCATCGAAAGTGACGAGTAAGAAAGAAAAACATATAAAAAAGGTACTTCAAGAGGTGTATCAATACATAATTTGAAAGGAAGATACTTGAGCCAGGATAAACGCCTGTCTTTTTAGTGTATATATTATAGAAGAAATAAAAAAATAGGCTGTTTTCGCAAAGGTTGTTGCACTTCAGTCGTAATTCCTAAAATTCCTCAACCCGGTATGAAGTCGCCGTTTAATGTGGATATAAATCATACAGAAAGCAATAAGTTTACGAGATGAGCCAAGGAATATAAATATGTTGTTGACGTGTTGGGCGTACGGTGGTATTATATTAAAGCAGTCGTTAATGACGCGTTAACAACATATCGATAATAAAAACTTCGATAAGTTGATTGACATGCGTGAAGCGATATGATATAGTAATAAAGTTGCTTCTGAAAAAGAAGTAACAGAGATTGTTCTTTGAAAACTAAACAAACAAAAACGTCAACAAACAAAAATTATTAGTTTCTTATGAAACTAAGCCAACGTAACAAAATGAGCTAATCAACTTTCTTGGAGAGTTTGATCCTGGCTCAGGACGAACGCTGGCGGCGTGCCTAATACATGCAAGTCGAGCGAACCACTTCGGTGGTTAGCGGCGGACGGGTGAGTAACACGTGGGCAACCTGCCTGTAAGACTGGGATAACACCGGGAAACCGGTGCTAATACCGGATAATCCTTTTCCTCTCATGAGGAAAAGCTGAAAGTCGGTTTCGGCTGACACTTACAGATGGGCCCGCGGCGCATTAGCTAGTTGGTGAGGTAACGGCTCACCAAGGCGACGATGCGTAGCCGACCTGAGAGGGTGATCGGCCACACTGGGACTGAGACACGGCCCAGACTCCTACGGGAGGCAGCAGTAGGGAATCTTCCACAATGGACGAAAGTCTGATGGAGCAACGCCGCGTGAGCGATGAAGGCCTTCGGGTCGTAAAGCTCTGTTGTTAGGGAAGAACAAGTACCGGAGTAACTGCCGGTACCTTGACGGTACCTAACCAGAAAGCCACGGCTAACTACGTGCCAGCAGCCGCGGTAATACGTAGGTGGCAAGCGTTGTCCGGAATTATTGGGCGTAAAGCGCGCGCAGGCGGTCCTTTAAGTCTGATGTGAAAGCACACGGCTCAACCGTGGAGGGTCATTGGAAACTGGGGACTTGAGTGCAGAAGAGGAAGCGGAATTCCACGTGTAGCGGTGAAATGCGTAGAGATGTGGAGGAACACCAGTGGCGAAGGCGGCTTTCTGGTCTGTAACTGACGCTGAGGCGCGAAAGCGTGGGGAGCAAACAGGATTAGATACCCTGGTAGTCCACGCCGTAAACGATGAGTGCTAAGTGTTAGGGGGTTTCCGCCCCTTAGTGCTGCAGCTAACGCATTAAGCACTCCGCCTGGGGAGTACGGCCGCAAGGCTGAAACTCAAAGGAATTGACGGGGGCCCGCACAAGCGGTGGAGCATGTGGTTTAATTCGAAGCAACGCGAAGAACCTTACCAGGTCTTGACATCCTCTGACACTCCTAGAGATAGGACGTTCCCCTTCGGGGGACAGAGTGACAGGTGGTGCATGGTTGTCGTCAGCTCGTGTCGTGAGATGTTGGGTTAAGTCCCGCAACGAGCGCAACCCTTGATCTTAGTTGCCAGCATTCAGTTGGGCACTCTAAGGTGACTGCCGGTGACAAACCGGAGGAAGGTGGGGATGACGTCAAATCATCATGCCCCTTATGACCTGGGCTACACACGTGCTACAATGGATGGTACAAAGGGCTGCAAGACCGCGAGGTTTAGCCAATCCCATAAAACCATTCTCAGTTCGGATTGTAGGCTGCAACTCGCCTACATGAAGCCGGAATCGCTAGTAATCACGGATCAGCATGCCGCGGTGAATACGTTCCCGGGCCTTGTACACACCGCCCGTCACACCACGAGAGTTTGTAACACCCGAAGTCGGTGGGGTAACCGTAAGGAGCCAGCCGCCTAAGGTGGGACAGATGATTGGGGTGAAGTCGTAACAAGGTAGCCGTATCGGAAGGTGCGGCTGGATCACCTCCTTTCTAAGGATATAAGCTGGACGTATGAGCCAGACAAAACATGTTTGTTTGATTGTTTCTTGTTTGTTTAGTTTTGAGAGTGCAATCTCTCAAAGCTTTTTTAATCGTTCTTTGAAAACTAGATAATCGTAATGAAGAAGTCAAGTAAATACATCGAGTAATCGCCATTTTAGTTTTCTCTCTTATTTAATTAAGAGAAACAAACCTTTCAGGTTAAGTTAGAAAGGGCGCACGGTGAATGCCTTGGCACTAGGAGCCGATGAAGGACGGGACTAACACCGATATGCTTCGGGGAGCTGTAAGTAAGCTTTGATCCGGAGATTTCCGAATGGGGGAACCCACTGTTCGTAATGGAACAGTATCTTTACCTGAATACATAGGGTATTGAAGGCATACCCGGGGAACTGAAACATCTAAGTACCCGGAGGAAGAGAAAGCAAACGCGATTCCCTGAGTAGCGGCGAGCGAAACGGGACATAGCCCAAACCAAGAGGCTTGCCTCTTGGGGTTGTAGGACACTCAACATGGAGTTACAAAGGAACGGGGTAGATGAAGCGGCCTGGAAAGGCCCGTCAGAGAAGGTAAAAACCCTGTAGTCGAAACTTCGTTCCCTCCTGAGTGGATCCTGAGTACGGCCGGACACGAGAAATCCGGTCGGAAGCAGGGAGGACCATCTCCCAAGGCTAAATACTCCCTAGTGACCGATAGTGAACCAGTACCGTGAGGGAAAGGTGAAAAGCACCCGGAAGGGGAGTGAAATAGTTCCTGAAACCGTGTGCCTACAAGTAGTTAGAGCCCGTTAATGGGTGATAGCGTGCCTTTTGTAGAATGAACCGGCGAGTTACGATCCCATGCAAGGTTAAGTTGAAGAGACGGAGCCGCAGCGAAAGCGAGTCTGAATAGGGCGATTGAGTATGTGGTCGTAGACCCGAAACCAGGTGATCTACCCATGTCCAGGGTGAAGTCCAGGTAACACTGGATGGAGGCCCGAACCCACGCACGTTGAAAAGTGCGGGGATGAGGTGTGGGTAGCGGAGAAATTCCAATCGAACTTGGAGATAGCTGGTTCTCTCCGAAATAGCTTTAGGGCTAGCCTCACGTAGTTAGAGTCTTGGAGGTAGAGCACTGTTTGGACTAGGGGCCCTCATCGGGTTACCGAATTCAGACAAACTCCGAATGCCAAAGACTTATCCGTGGGAGTCAGACTGCGAGTGATAAGATCCGTAGTCAAAAGGGAAACAGCCCAGACCACCAGCTAAGGTCCCAAAGTTTACGTTAAGTGGAAAAGGATGTGGAGTTGCTTAGACAACCAGGATGTTGGCTTAGAAGCAGCCACCATTTAAAGAGTGCGTAATAGCTCACTGGTCGAGTGACTCTGCGCCGAAAATGTACCGGGGCTAAACGTAACACCGAAGCTGTGGATTGACATCTTAGATGTCAGTGGTAGGAGAGCGTTCTAAGGGCGTTGAAGCTAGACCGTAAGGACTGGTGGAGCGCTTAGAAGTGAGAATGCCGGTATGAGTAGCGAAAGATGAGTGAGAATCTCATCCACCGTATGCCTAAGGTTTCCTGAGGAAGGCTCGTCCGCTCAGGGTTAGTCGGGACCTAAGCCGAGGCCGAAAGGCGTAGGCGATGGACAACAGGTTGATATTCCTGTACCACCTCTTTATCGTTTGAGTGATGGGGGACGCAGGAGGATAGGGTAAGCGCGCTGTTGGATATGCGCGTCTAAGCAGTTAGGCTGGAAAGTAGGAAAATCCGCTTTCCGTAAAGGCTGAGCTGTGATAGCGAGGGAAATTTAGTACCGAAGTTCCTGATTCCACACTGCCAAGAAAAGCCTCTAGCGAGATAAAAGGTGCCCGTACCGCAAACCGACACAGGTAGGCGAGGAGAGAATCCTAAGGTGAGCGAGAGAACTCTCGTTAAGGAACTCGGCAAAATGACCCCGTAACTTCGGGAGAAGGGGTGCTTTTTGAGGTGAATAGCCTCGAAGAGCCGCAGTGAATAGGCCCAGGCGACTGTTTAGCAAAAACACAGGTCTCTGCGAAGCCGCAAGGCGAAGTATAGGGGCTGACGCCTGCCCGGTGCTGGAAGGTTAAGAGGAGGGGTTAGCCTTAAAAGCGAAGCTCTGAATCGAAGCCCCAGTAAACGGCGGCCGTAACTATAACGGTCCTAAGGTAGCGAAATTCCTTGTCGGGTAAGTTCCGACCCGCACGAAAGGCGTAACGATCTGGGCACTGTCTCAACGAGAGACTCGGTGAAATTATAGTACCTGTGAAGATGCAGGTTACCCGCGACAGGACGGAAAGACCCCGTGGAGCTTTACTGTAGCCTGATATTGAATTTTGGTACAGCTTGTACAGGATAGGTAGGAGCCTGAGAAACCGGAGCGCTAGCTTCGGTGGAGGCGTCGGTGGGATACTACCCTGGCTGTATTGAAATTCTAACCCGCACCCCTTATCGGGGTGGGAGACAGTGTCAGGTGGGCAGTTTGACTGGGGCGGTCGCCTCCTAAAGAGTAACGGAGGCGCCCAAAGGTTCCCTCAGAATGGTTGGAAATCATTCGTAGAGTGTAAAGGCACAAGGGAGCTTGACTGCGAGACCTACAAGTCGAGCAGGGACGAAAGTCGGGCTTAGTGATCCGGTGGTTCCGCATGGAAGGGCCATCGCTCAACGGATAAAAGCTACCCCGGGGATAACAGGCTTATCTCCCCAAGAGTCCACATCGACGGGGAGGTTTGGCACCTCGATGTCGGCTCATCGCATCCTGGGGCTGTAGTCGGTCCCAAGGGTTGGGCTGTTCGCCCATTAAAGCGGTACGCGAGCTGGGTTCAGAACGTCGTGAGACAGTTCGGTCCCTATCCGTCGTGGGCGCAGGAAATTTGAGAGGAGCTGTCCTTAGTACGAGAGGACCGGGATGGACGCACCGCTGGTGTACCAGTTGTCTTGCCAAAGGCATCGCTGGGTAGCTATGTGCGGACGGGATAAGTGCTGAAAGCATCTAAGCATGAAGCCCCCCTCAAGATGAGATTTCCCATAGCGTCAAGCTAGTAAGAACCCTGAAAGATGATCAGGTTGATAGGTCAGAGGTGGAAGCGTGGTAACATGTGGAGCTGACTGATACTAATCGTTCGAGGACTTAACCAATTTTTAAAGCGAACTCGTAGTTTACAAACACTTCTTCTGCATTATCTAGTTTTGAGAGAATGATCTCTCTAACAAAATAGTCTGGTAGCTATGGCGAGAAGGTCACACCCGTTCCCATACCGAACACGGAAGTTAAGCTTCTCAGCGCCGATGGTAGTTGGGACGAAAGTCCCTGTGAGAGTAGGACGTTGCCAGGCAAATGAAAAAAGACAATCCTTGTGGGTTGTCTTTTTTCATTTTTGTTAAATTGACGAAAAAAATTACCACTATATGGGTAAAAATACAAAACGCATCAAAAATGGCACAAAAGTCTTTGAAAATGGCACAAAACCACCTAATATTTGCACAAAACCATGCAAAAACTGCACAAATCATGAATAAAACTGTCTTCAATACCGAATCTAGTCCCACCTATCGTATAAATCAAAAACCTCGTCCCAATGCCACTTCTCATAATACCAGCTTGCGACAGTAACATTATTAATCCAAACCTTTTCCTTCACTTTATCTGCCCGAGAAACTAATATTTTTGCTGTCTTCCTATTTGTCCTTACCCAAACCAGTTGATTATGAACGATTTGTGGTGCAAAATCCCCTTCGTTTTTTAAAGGAAAGGTAACCTGGGTCACCTGTGTATCGCTAACCTTATTTAAACTTGGTAATGGGCGCTTAGCAATGTCCACTAGTTCACTTTCCTTAGAGCGTGAGACAATGAGAGTGTGATTGTTTTTCCAAAAAAAATCACGATCCACATAACCATTAGGTGTAAGTATCTCTTTTCGTAATCCCGGAACGAAGACTGTCTTTAATTGTTTATCTTTCTGTGCCTCTCTACCAGATCCGCCTATATAACCGAGCTGATTTTTCCATGGTGACCATCGAAACCAGTTTTCATCATTTAACATTTCATCAACCTTCTTAAAAATCCGCCCATCAAAAGAAAACAAACACAAAGTATTACCATCAGCAGATAACGAAGCGGTTGGGATTAATAAAAAGCTAATCCACTTTTTGTCCGCAGACCATTGAAAGGCGCTCGTACTCACATAGTACTCATCTTCCCCGATAGGTATGGTGTAAATAGGTTTAATCTTCGGCTTGAGCTTATCGAAGGCCACTTCTGAAAGAATCATGTCTGAATGAAGCTCAGCCTTTTTCCTTGATGAAATCAATAATCTTCTACCATCAGGGAACCACGAAACATTCTCTACATTTGCTACAATAGGAGTAGCGAGATAAAGATTAGAAGGATCCGGATTGAAGAGAAATAAAGCATCGTTTACAAGAAAAGCGAGTTGATTGCCTTGTGGTGACCAAGCGAAATTTTTAGATACATTTGTTTTTACTTTAAAGTGCTTTTTCATTTTAATATTATAAAGCCACAAATCTCCATTGAAGAAAGTTTCATCATCCTCTTTTGTCCCATTTAAATAAGCAATCCAATAGCCATCCTGCGACCATTTTGGATATCTTATTAAGTCTCCATTTGTAATCTGCTCTTCCTTATCACCTACTTTAACCCACAAATCATTGTCCTTAATAAAAGCCGCCTGGAAGGCTGCAACAGAGGCACTCGCAAATACATTTGGATGAAAAGCTGTTAAAAAAAGTACGATTATAAGTGTTTTCTTAATCATAGGATCTCCTCAATCAATAGAAAGTGTCTACCTAATATTTAGAGTGCATAAGTTTCTAAAAATTATTTTGCATTCAATTGTAAACACTATGGGTGATAGAAGAAGAAGGTGAAATGATGGATTGGTTGGATTTGCTCCATAAATATAAATTGACGAGTATTATTTTGGCTGCTGTGATTGCATGGATTTGTGTGTATATTATCAATAAACTCGTCCATGATTTTTTTAAGCGTACTCATTTTATTGAGGAACGAAAAGAACAAACGATCGAGAGTATGATCCGATCATTAACAAAGTACACCGCCACTTTAAGCTTTATCTTTTTTGCCATCTCTCAATACGTCAACAATTTTGGCAGAGTTCTTGCAGGGGCTGGAGTAGTCGGGGTGATCGTCGGATTTGGCGCACAAAGCCTGATTAGAGATATCCTTTCTGGAATTTTTTTAATTTATGAGAAGCAACTGCATAAAGGTGATTTTATTACGATTAACAATACCTTCAATGGTACAGTTGAGGAGATAGGACTAAGATTTATTAAACTCCGGGAGTGGAGTGGCAAGCTATTAACCATAAGTAACGGCGAAATAAAGCAAATACATAATTACAATATCAATCAAATGCGTGTCATCGAGAGAGTCGTCATCAGCTATCGAGAAAACCCAGACAAGGTAATGGAGGTCCTGGAACTGGCTTGTGAAAAAATTAATGAAATAAACAAACCCTGCATGAAATTAGACGCGACAGAATGTATCGTTGAGCCATTTAAGGTGTACGGAATGACATCCTTAAATGCTTCCTTCAGAGGAATCGAATACACGATTACCGGTTTGGTGGATGACGCTTTTTACTGGGATGCCGCAAAACAAACTAGGAGAATAATTGCCCAAACACTATACAATCACGAGATACGACTAGCTGAGGACACGATGCTGCTCAAGCAGGCAGAAGACCTGCATACTTCACAAACTCTGGAAAATTCGGGGCTTATTACAACACTTAAGGACTGACCCATAGGAAATTATATGTTAAAGTGGTAGGAAGCAATCGTGGAGGAGGACATCTTGTGTTAGAAAACAGTTTTATCATGGTAGTAATTATTCTGCTCATCAATATTGTCTATGTTTCTTTTTTTACCATAAGGATGATACTAACTTTAAAGGGGCAGCGCTATCTCGCAGCATTTCTTAGTACGATTGAAGTGGTTATTTATGTGCTTGGACTGGGTCTGGTATTAAATAATCTCAATGAAATTCAAAACCTTATAGCCTACGCGGTTGGATATGGTGTCGGTGTCATTGTCGGTATGAAGATTGAAGAAAAGCTGGCTCTCGGCTATATTACTGTTAATGTAATAACAAAGGAATATGATAAAGACCTTCCTAAAATTCTAAGAGAAAAAGGGTATGGCGTCACCAATTGGGAAGCAAATGGACTTGAAGGCGACCGGATGGCGATGCAAATACTCACCCCAAGAAAATTTGAATTAAAACTATATGATGCGATAAAAAGTTTGGATCCGAAGGCATTCATTATTACCTATGAACCGAAATCCATCCATGGTGGTTTCTGGGTCAAATCAGTGAAAAGAGGGAAATTATTTTCATGAGTAAGAAGCAGAAATTTGAGGTCCAGGAAAATGAAAGTATTGAGGATTGCTTGAATAGAATGAAACAGCAAGGTTATGTTCCTGTCCGGCGTACAGAGAAACCCATTTTTCGAGAAGTGAAAAAGGGAAACGAAACTATTTACGAACCAGTCGGCCGTGAAATCGTGTTTGAAGCCCAGTTATCGGAGTAAAACACGAACATTATAGTATTATTTAAAAATAATGTTCGATATTATTGTTGACATACGATTGGGTTGGTTGGTAAGATAAAGCTATCAGATGTAACAATTAATCTTTACCCTCATATATCCATGGGAATATGGCCCATAAGTTTCTACCCAATAACCGTAAATTATTGGACTATGAGGGAAAGTCTATATGTTCGGCAATAAGGGGAAGTCCCCTTACGTTTATTAATGAATTCTTTCTAATGCCCGGGCAAATGGCTTTCTCTTATCGAGAGGCTATTTGTTTCGGGTATTTTCTATTTGTTTGTATTTTACCTTGATGTTCATTCGTGTGGCAAGTTAAGAGAAAAGGGTGAGTAGGAATGAAAGTTGGCATCATCATGGGGAGCAAGTCAGACTGGGAAACAATGAAGCATGCATGTGACATTCTTGATCAGCTTGAAATTGTCTATGAGAAAAAGGTGATTTCAGCGCACCGGACGCCTGATTTGATGTTTACCTATGCTGAAGAAGCAAGAAACAGAGGGCTAAAGGTAATCATAGCGGGAGCAGGTGGTGCAGCACATCTTCCAGGCATGGTAGCGGCAAAGACAACTCTTCCGGTTATCGGTGTTCCCATTCAATCACAAGCCTTAAAAGGATTAGATTCCCTGCTATCCATTGTGCAAATGCCAGGCGGTGTGCCAGTTGCAACGGTGGCCATTGGAAAAGCTGGGGCTATAAATGCAGGACTGTTAGCCGCACAAATTTTAGCAACAGAAGATCAGAAGCTTGCTAATCAATTAGAAGCGAGAAGAGAAGCTATTAAACTAGAAGTCTTAGAAAGTAGTGATCAGCTTGTCTAAAGTGATTTTACCAGGAGCAACTATTGGCATAATTGGTGGAGGTCAGTTGGGAAGAATGATGGCCCTAGCAGCAAAGGCACAGGGCTTTCGAATTGCCGTTTTAGAGCCGACACCAGACTCTCCCTGCGGCCAAGTAGCGGATGTGCAAGTGATTGGTGCATACAATAGCCGAGAGGCCATCAGTAAGTTAGCAGAGATGAGCGATGTCATTACATACGAATTTGAAAATATAGATGCAGATACGTTAGGCTGGTTATGTGAGCATGCCTATGTGCCGCAAGGTCCAACCCTACTTACAATTACACAGGATCGGATCAGGGAAAAACGAGTGATTCAGCAGGCGGGTATCGAGGTTGCCCCCTATGAGGTGATACGGAGCTTGCATGATTTATTGTTAAAAATAGATGCAGTTGGGTACCCGGCGGTCTTAAAAACAGCAAGAGGCGGGTATGATGGGAAGGGGCAGCTTGTCATTCACCATCCGGAAGACGTGTTAGAGGGCAAGGCTCTCTGTGAAAAAGGCCCATGTGTGTTGGAGAAATGGATTCCATTTGAAAAAGAACTATCTGTCATTGTGACACGCAAGCAAAATGGTGAAACAGCCATTTTCCCTGTAGCTGAAAATATTCATGTCGATAATATTTTACATCAAACGATTGTCCCAGCGAGGATTTCAGAGACTGTTGCAGCAGCTGCTGTTCAAAAGGCGGAGGAATTAGCAGATTCTCTTGAATTAGTAGGCACACTGGCAGTAGAAATGTTTTTAACGAATGATGGGACCATATATGTTAATGAGCTGGCACCAAGGCCGCATAATTCCGGGCATTTTTCGATAGAAGCTTGCGAGACCTCACAGTTTGAGCAGCATATACGTGCTATTTGTAACTGGCCGTTAGGAAGCACGGAGCTATTAAAACCAGCCGTTATGGTCAATCTATTAGGAGAACATCTTGAATCCTTGTATAGAGAGATTCCTACCCAAAAAGATTGGAAGGTTCATCTGTACGGAAAAGAAGATCCTAAATGGAAACGGAAGATGGGTCATGTTACACTTTTACGAGAAACAACTGCGGACGCTCTTAAGGAGCTCGAAATGAGCAGTATTTGGAACACAGCAAAAGAAAAGATCGGGGGATAAAACATGATTGATCGTTACACAAGACCTGAAATGGGTGCCATTTGGACAGAGGAGAACCGCTTTAATGCCTGGCTGGAGGTAGAAATTCTAGCCTGTGAGGCATGGGCGGAGCTAGGTGATATTCCTAAGTCGGATGTGGAAAAATTACGCCAAAACGCGTCTTTCGATATTGAGCGTATCAAGGAAATTGAAGAAGAAACACGGCACGATGTGGTGGCCTTTACCCGTGCGGTGTCCGAAACATTAGGGGAAGAGCGGAAATGGGTGCATTACGGATTAACGTCCACAGATGTGGTAGATACGGCGCTTTCTTATGTTTTAAAGCAGGCCAATGTGATTTTACTAAAAGATCTGGAAAACTTTGTTGAGATTCTAAAGAACAAGGCCATCGAACACAAAATGACCGTTATGATGGGCCGAACTCACGGTGTTCATGCAGAGCCAACGACATTCGGGCTGAAACTTGCGCTTTGGTACGAAGAAATGAAGCGGAATCTAGAGCGCTTTAAGCAGGCTGCAGAAGGAATTGAATTTGGCAAAATTTCTGGTGCGGTAGGCACATATGCAAATATCAACCCGTTTGTTGAACAGTATGTTTGTGAAAAATTAGGGCTACAACGGGCACCGATTTCAACGCAAACGTTGCAGCGTGACCGCCATGCTCACTATATGTCCACGATTGCTTTGATTGCGACGTCCATTGAGAAGTTTGCAGTGGAGGTTCGCGGATTGCAAAAGAGTGAGACGCGTGAGGTAGAAGAATTTTTTGCAAAAGGTCAAAAGGGTTCCTCAGCAATGCCGCATAAACGGAATCCAATTGGTTCCGAGAATATGACGGGAATTGCTCGTGTTTTACGCGGATATATGTTGACTGCATATGAAAATGTGCCACTGTGGCATGAACGTGATATCTCTCATTCGTCTGCTGAACGAATCATTTTGCCGGATGCGACGATTGGTTTGAATTATATGCTAAATCGATTTGGTAATATTATTAAAAATCTTACTGTGTATCCGGAAAATATGAAGCGCAATATGGACCGGACGCTTGGTTTGATTTACTCACAGCGTGTGTTGCTTGCGCTGATTGATAAAGGGTTATCACGTGAAGAGGCGTACGATACGGTACAGCCGAAGGCGATGGAAGCGTGGGAGAATCAGGTTCCATTCCGTGACTTGATTGAAGCAGATGGTAAAATTGCTTCGTTGCTGTCACCGGTTGAAATTGCCGATTGCTTTGACTATAACTACCATCTACAGCATGTAGATACGATCTTTGACCGATTAGGGTTGAATGGGTGAAGGTGTAGAAGCTAGGCTAGGGGTTCTATGAGCCCGAACTATCTTGAAAAAGGGGTTCGCGGTAACGTAGAGAGGATCTACGAGCCCGAAACAGAGAAAAAAGAGAGTAGCCGGTCGCGTAGGAGGGTTCTACGAGCCTCAAACAGAGGAAAAAAAGGGTTAACGGTCGCGTAGAAGGGTTCTACGAGCCCGAAACAGAGAAAAAAGAGAGTAGCCGGTCGCGTAGAAGGGTTCTACGAGCCCGAAGCAGAGGAAAAAAAGGATTAACGGTCGCGTAGAGAGGATCTACGAGCCCGAAACAGAGAAAAAAGAGAGTAGCCGGTCGCATAGGAGGGTTCTACGAGCCCCAAACAGAGAAAAAAGTGGGGTAAAGGTCGCGTAGAGAGGATCTACAAGCCCCAAACAGAGAAAAAAAGGGGTAACGGTCGCGTAGAAAGGATCTACGAGCCCCAAACAAAGAAAAAAAGGGTTGGCGGTCGCGTAAAACATCAAAACGTGACCCCCAACCAAAAATAAACCAAGGAACAGGGCACAACCAGCCTATTTACAGTCTGAAGATTCCCAATATTGCGAATGAGGAGTGAACCAACACATGAAAGAACTGCTATACGAAGGAAAAGCGAAACGCATTTACACAACAGACAACGATAACACTGTTTTGGTCGAGTACAAGGATTCCGCCACCGCATACAACGGGCAAAAAAAAGCAGACATTGCCGGCAAAGGCCGATTAAATAACGAGATTACTAGTTTGTTATTTTTAAAGCTTAAAGAACACGGGATCGATTCACACTTTATCGAGCGCGTATCAGAAACGGAGCAACTTGTGAAAAAAGTAAGCATTATCCCGCTTGAAGTAGTAGTTCGCAATGTCGCAGCAGGAAGTCTCTCCAAAAGATTGGGAATCGAAGAAGGTAAAAAGCTAACTACACCGATCGTGGAATTTTATCTAAAGGATGATGAATTAGGCGATCCAATCATCACAATTGACCATATTCTTGAGCTAAATATCGCTACAACAGAAGAAATCTATATTTTACGAGGCAAAACACTCGAGATAAATGCTATTTTATCCAGCTTCTTTTCAGAACTAGGTATCCGTCTCATCGATTTCAAGCTGGAGTTTGGTAAAGACGAAAAGGGAAGCATTCTCCTTGCCGATGAAATATCCCCTGACACGTGCCGACTATGGGATCAAGCAACCAACGAAAAACTCGATAAGGATGTTTTTCGTCGTGATTTAGGTAGTCTAACCAAAGCCTATGAAACTATTTTAGAGAGACTCGGAGGTCATCAGCATGTATAAAGTTAAGGTATATGTCACTCTTAGAGAAAGTGTATTAGATCCTCAAGGAAAAGCAGTCACACACTCACTGCATTCACTAAACTACAAGCAAGTGGCCGATGTGCGAATCGGAAAATATATGGAACTAACCGTAGAAAAATCAGAGCGGGATATTGATGAAATAGTAAATGAAATGTGCAAGAGCCTACTTGTCAATCCAGTGATCGAAGACTATCGATATGAGGTAGAGGAGTGTGTGGCTCAGTGAAGTTTGCGGTGATCGTTTTTCCAGGCTCGAACTGTGATATTGATATGTACCATGCGATAAAAGATGAACTGGGTGAGCAAGTGGAATATGTTTGGCACGATACTGAGAGCTTAGATGAGTTTGATGGAATTTTGCTGCCTGGTGGTTTCTCCTATGGAGATTACCTCCGCTCAGGTGCACTCGCTCGTTTTAGCAAGGTCATGAAAGAGGTCGTAAAAGCCGCCGAAGCAGGCAAGCCAGTCCTGGGTGTATGTAACGGATTCCAAATTCTTCTTGAGGCCGGGCTGTTGCCTGGAGCGATGCGCAGGAATGAGAGTCTTTCCTTTATCTGCAAGCCGGTCCAACTAAGAGTGGAAAACAACCAAACGATGTTTACTGCCGACTATCAACAAGGAGAAGCAATCACGATCCCTGTTGCGCACGGAGAAGGAAATTACCACTGTGATGAAGAAACGCTTGCGAAACTAAAAGCGAATAACCAAATCGTATTTACTTATCAGGAAAATCCGAACGGAAGTCTCGAAAACATCGCTGGAATCGTGAACGAAAAAGGAAATGTCCTTGGAATGATGCCGCACCCTGAACGAGCAGTGGATGAGCTGATAGGCGGGGCGGATGGACTAAAAATGTTTCAATCAATTGTAAAGGCTTGGAGGGAAGCACATGTTGTTAACGCTTGAACCAAATCCTACCCAAATTAAAACAGAAAAAATCTATCAGCAAATGGGTTTGTCCGATGAAGAATTTGCAATGATTGAATCGCTCTTAGGCCGTACGCCTAATTATACGGAAACAGGTCTTTTTTCAGTCATGTGGTCGGAGCATTGCAGCTATAAAAACTCAAAGCCGGTGCTGAAAAAATTTCCGATAACGGGTGATAGAGTACTTCAAGGTCCTGGTGAAGGAGCGGGGATCGTTGATATCGGCGACGGCCAGGCCGTAGTTTTCAAAATTGAAAGCCATAACCATCCATCGGCGATCGAACCGTATCAAGGGGCGGCAACTGGTGTCGGCGGGATTATCCGTGATGTTTTTTCCATGGGCGCACGTCCTATTGCTCTATTAAACTCGCTCCGCTTTGGTGAGCTCGATTCGGAACGTGTTCGTTATCTATTTAAAGAGGTTGTTGCTGGGATTGCCGGTTATGGCAACTGTATTGGCATTCCAACGGTTGGCGGCGAAATTCAGTTCGAGCCTTGCTATGAAGGCAATCCGCTGGTGAATGCGATGTGCGTCGGCCTTATTGACCATAAGGATATTAAAAAGGGTCTGGCTCATGGTGTCGGTAATACGGTGATGTATGTAGGAGCAAAAACAGGCCGCGACGGAATCCACGGCGCTACGTTTGCTTCCGAGGAATTGAACGAACAATCCGATGAAAAACGTCCTGCAGTTCAAGTAGGCGATCCATTTATGGAGAAGCTTCTTTTAGAAGCTTGCTTAGAGCTCATTCAATCCGATGCACTCGTAGGGATTCAGGATATGGGGGCAGCTGGCCTAACAAGTTCTTCTGCAGAAATGGCAAGCAAAGCGGGAATGGGCATTGAGATGAATTTAGACCTTGTCCCGCAGCGGGAAACAGGGATGACTGCCTATGAAATGATGCTGTCTGAGTCACAGGAACGCATGTTGATCGTCGTTAAAAAGGGAAGAGAGCAGGAAATTACATCTCTATTTGAAAAATATGCTTTAGAAGCAGTGGCGATTGGAACAGTAACATCCGATAAGAAACTGCGCTTAATCCATAGAGGGGAAACGGTGGCAGATGTTCCGGTGGATGCTCTAGCAGAAGATGCACCAGTTTACCATAAGCCATTTCAAGAGCCGGCCTATTTTAAGGAATTTCAAGCAATTGATGCGGAAATTCCTCAAGTGGATAATCTAAAGGACACGCTTGTAAAAATTCTGAGCCAGCCAACCGTTGCCAGCAAGGAATGGGTGTATGAGCAATACGACTATATGGTTCGCACCAACACGGTTGTTTCTCCTGGATCAGATGCATCGGTTCTTCGGATTCGCGGAACAAGGAAGGCTTTAGCCATGACCGTTGATTGCAACTCACGCTATGTCTATTTGGATCCGGAAACAGGCGGGAAAATTGCCGTGGCGGAAGCGGCGCGTAACATTATTTGTTCGGGTGCAGAGCCGTTAGCGATTACCGATAACCTGAACTTTGGAAATCCAGAAAAGCCAGAGGTATTCTGGCAAATTGAAAAAGCAGCGGATGGAATCAGCGAGGCATGTCGCGTCCTCCAAACTCCTGTCATCGGCGGGAACGTGTCATTATATAACGAAACAAGCGGTACGGCAGTCTATCCGACACCAGTTATTGGTATGGTGGGCTTAGTAACCGATATTGACCATATTACTACGCAACATTTTAAAAACAGTGGGGATCTCATTTACCTCGTTGGTGAGACGAACCCTGAGTTTGGCGGTAGTGAACTGCAAAAATTGCTACATGGTCAGATTTTTGGAAAAGCGCCTGAATTAAATGTAACTATTGAAAAAGAAAGACAAGAGACAATCCTAGCGGTGATTCGTGCAGGGTTGGTTCAATCTGCACATGACCTGTCTGAAGGCGGCTTGGGTGTGGCCCTTTCTGAATGTTTATTTGCTAACGAGCAGTTCGGTGCCGAAGTCATCATTATAGGAGACCCTGTCACTGCCTTATTTAGTGAAACGCAATCTCGCTTTCTATTAACGGTAAAAGAAGAGAATCAAATAGCGTTTGAACGTTTTGTAGAAGCCAAGCTAATCGGTCAGGTAAATGCTTCTGGAACATTACGCGTGTCCACTGAAAAGGAAACAGTTCTCGAAGCTTCAGTAAACGAACTGAAAGCTGCTTGGAAAGGAGCCATCGCATGCTTGCTGAAATCAAGGGATTAAATGAAGAATGCGGTATTTTTGGTGTCTGGGGACATCCGGATGCGGCCCAGTTAACCTATTACGGACTTCATAGCTTGCAGCATCGCGGCCAAGAAGGAACCGGCATCGTTGTCTCTGATGGGAAAACACTCAAAGGTGTAAAAGGCGAGGGATTGGTGTCAGAGATATTTACAACTGAAGCGATGACAAAATTAACCGGTTCGGCTGCCATCGGTCATGTTCGATATGCGACAGCAGGAGGGGGCGGTTATGAAAACGTCCAGCCCCTCTTGTTCCATTCGCAAAGCGGCAGTCTTGCCCTTGCCCATAATGGAAACCTAGTCAATGCCAATTCCTTGAAACACCAGCTTGAGACGCAGGGAAGTATTTTTCAAACAAGCTCTGATACGGAAGTATTAGCCCATCTCATTCGAAGAAGCGGCTATCCACATCTAAATGATCGCGTAAAAAATGCGCTTTCCATGCTAAAAGGGGCGTACGCCTATTTAATTATGACGGAAAATGAATTAATGGTGGCCCTTGATCCGCATGGACTGAGACCTCTTTCGCTTGGTTTGTTAGGGGATGCTTACGTTGTGGCTTCTGAGACATGTGCGTTTGATGTGGTCGGTGCGGAATATATCCGCGAAATTATGCCGGGAGAACTCCTGATTATTAATGAAAACGGATTAACCTCTGAGAGATTTGCTGTCAGTACCACGAAAGCCATTTGTATGATGGAATATGTGTATTTTTCTAGACCGGATAGCAATATTCATGGAATCAATGTGCATACAGCCCGAAAAAATCTAGGAAAGAGATTAGCACTTGAAGCCCCTATTGATGCGGATGTCGTGACAGGGGTCCCAGATTCGAGTATTTCTGCCGCTATTGGCTATGCGGAAGAAGCGGGAATCCCCTATGAAATGGGCTTAATTAAGAACCGCTATGTGGGGAGGACATTTATTCAGCCTTCTCAAACACTAAGGGAACAAGGGGTAAAAATGAAGCTGTCAGCGGTTCGCGGGGTAGTCGAAGGAAAGCGTGTCGTCATGGTTGATGATTCGATTGTCCGTGGAACCACGAGCAGAAGAATTGTCTCGCTTCTAAAGGAGGCAGGAGCAACAGAGGTACATGTGGTGATTAGCTCTCCTCCGATTAAAAATCCATGTTTTTATGGTATTGATACTTCAACGAAGGAAGAATTAATTGCCTCAGATAAATCGGTCGAGGACATTCGTCAGCTGATTGGGGCCGATTCCTTAACTTTTTTAACAGTAGATGGCATGATGCATGCGCTCGGTCAGGAAGGCACGAACGGCTATTGTCTTGGCTGCTTTACCGGAAATTATCCAACTGAAATTTATCCAGATACACTCCAATATTATTATCAAAAATAGGAAGGGAGCACTGGCATGACAAACGCGTATAAACAAGCAGGCGTAAATATCGAAGCAGGATACGAAGCGGTGGAACGTATGAAAAAACATGTCCAAAAAACAGCAAGAGCCGGTGTTATCGGCAGCTTAGGTGGATTCGGGGGAATATTTGATTTGTCCGCTCTCAACTTGAAAGAGCCAGTTCTGGTGTCAGGCACCGACGGGGTTGGGACAAAATTAAAGATAGCTTTTATGATGGACCAGCACGAAACCATTGGGATTGATGCGGTTGCCATGTGCGTGAATGATATCGTTGTGCAAGGAGCAGAACCTCTTTTCTTTTTAGATTATATTGCGTGTGGAAAGGCAGTTCCGGAAAAAATCGAAGCCATTGTAAAAGGCATTGCAGAGGGCTGTGAGCAGGCTGGATGTGCGTTGATTGGCGGCGAAACAGCAGAAATGCCGGGACTCTATCGTGAAGACGAGTATGATTTAGCCGGTTTCACTGTTGGGGCGTGTGAAAAACAAGCGCTAATTACGGGTGAGGACATCAAGGCAGGGGATGTTTTAATCGGATTAGCGTCAAGCGGCATCCATAGTAATGGCTACTCCCTTGTCAGAAAAGTATTTAACAACTGGTCATTGATTGAATACGTGAATGAACTAGAGTGTACATTAGGGGAAGAATTACTTAAACCGACTAAGATCTATGTAAAGCCTATTTTGTCTGCATTACAAAAATTCAAGTTAAAAGGAATGGCACATATCACAGGCGGAGGCTTTATTGAGAATATTCCGCGGATGCTCCCTGCTGGTCTTGGTGCAGAGTTGATTGAAAAAAGCTGGCATATTCCAGCCGTGTTTAAGCTGATATCTGAGGTTGGACAAATTGGATATAAAGAGATGTATAATGTGTTTAACATGGGTATCGGAATGGTGGTCGCTATTGATCGGGAACATGCCGCAGAATTAGTCCAGCATTTCCAAGAAGCTGGGGAAACGGCTTATGAAATTGGCGTAGTCACTGACAAAGAAGGCATTCACATTAAAGGACTTGGTGAGTGGGAATGAAACGATTTGCTGTGTTTGCATCAGGAAGCGGGAGTAATTTTCAGGCGATCGTAGATAAAGTTCAATCTGGGGATTTGAAGGCCGATCTATCATTGTTAATTTGCGATCAACCAGGAGCGTATGTGATTGAAAGGGCGAGAATGGCGCGCATCCCAACTTTTGTGTTTCGGGCAAAGGATTATCCGAGTAAGGCAGATTATGAGCGAGAAATTTCCTTTCTTCTAAAGGAAAGGAATATCGATTTTATCGTCCTCGCTGGATATATGCGTTTGATTGGTCCTACCTTGCTAAAAGAGTTCGAGGGTCAAATCGTCAATATTCATCCTTCTTTGCTTCCGGATTTTCCTGGCAAAGATGCCATTGGTCAGGCCTTGGCTGCTAAAGCTAAATGGAGTGGGGTTACCATTCATTATGTGGATGAAGGCATGGATACGGGACCCATTATTGTGCAGGAACGAATTCGCTTAGAGGATCAGGAGACACGTGAAAGTCTGCAAGAGAAGATTCAAGCGATTGAACATAAGCTCTACCCATCTATTCTACAAATGCTATTAACCAGAGGAGAGGTCATTCATGAAGAAAAAACGCGCACTTATTAGTGTTTCTGATAAAACCGGTGTAGGAGAATTTGCCAAGGAACTAGCTTCGCTTGGCTTTGAAATCATTTCAACCGGCGGGACGAAAAAGATGCTTCACGAACAGGGGATTCCTGTATTGGGCGTGAGTGATGTCACTGGATTCCCGGAAATTTTAGAAGGACGCGTTAAGACGTTAAATCCGTTTATTCATGGTGGTCTGCTTGCCAAACAAGATGATGTGGAACATCAAAAACAGCTGGATGAACATGGAATTGAGGCAATTCAGCTTGTTTGCGTTAATCTGTATCCATTTCAGCAAACCATTGAAAAACCAGATGTAACAGTGGAGGACGCGATTGAAAATATCGATATTGGCGGTCCAACGATGCTTCGTGCCTCAGCGAAAAACCATCAATATGTCACGGTTGTAGTGGATCCCACTGACTACCCGACAGTGATTGCGGAGTTGCAGGCGAATGAAGAAACAACAATCGAAACAAGAAGAAAGCTAGCGGCGAAAGTGTTCCGTCACACGGCAGCCTACGATGCACTCATTGCAGGTTACATGACAGATTTAGCTCAGGAAGAGACACCAGAAAAATTAACCGTTACATATGAATTAAAGCAAACCTTACGATATGGAGAGAACCCCCATCAACAAGCTGCTTTTTATAAAAAGCCTCTTGGTTCTGTGTTTTCGATTGCCTACGCAGAGCAGCTTCATGGTAAAGAGCTTTCCTACAACAATATCAATGACGCCGATGCAGCACTGCAAATTGTAAAAGAATTCACTGAGCCAGCGGCTGTTGCTGTGAAGCATATGAATCCATGCGGAGTCGGTACAGGGGCAACAAGCTTGGACGCGTTTAATAAAGCATTTGCAGCAGATCCTGTATCGATTTTTGGCGGAATTATTGCTTTCAACCGGGAAGTAGACGCCGAAACAGCTAGAAAACTTCACGAAATCTTTTTAGAAATTATCATTGCACCGTCCTTTTCGGAGGAAGCATTATCCATCCTAACAAGTAAAAAGAACCTTCGCTTGTTAACAATTTCATTTGATGGTGTGAAGAAGCAGGAACAGAAAATGACAACGATCGAAGGCGGATTACTCGTTCAAGACCAGGACCGCTTTACCCTAGATGATGCTGTTGTTAAAGTAGCGACGAAAAGACAGCCGACAGATGCGGAATGGGAAGCATTAGAGCTTGGCTGGAAGGTTGTGAAGCATGTAAAGTCCAATGCCATTGTTGTGGCGAACGAGGAAATGACGATCGGAATTGGTGCTGGCCAAATGAACCGTGTGGGAGCAGCAGAAATTGCTTTGAAACAGGCGGGAGAAAAAGCACAAGGTGCAGCCCTTGCTTCAGATGCCTTTTTCCCAATGGATGATACTGTTGAAGTAGCAGCTAAGGCAGGTATTACAGCGATTATTCAGCCAGGTGGTTCAATCCGTGACGAGGATTCCATTAAGAAAGCGGATGAATATGGAATTGCCATGGTGTTCACCGGAGTAAGACATTTTAAACACTAAGTGGGGGTGTGTAGGATGAAGGTCTTAATCATTGGACGCGGTGGGAGAGAACATGCTTTATGCCGGAAAGTAAGTGAAAGCACGTTGGTCGAAAAAGTCTTTGCCGCACCTGGAAATGACGGAATGGTGGATGTGGCTGAGTTGGTTCCTATTGGTGAGTCACAGCACGAACAACTCATTCAGTTTGCCGTGGAGCAGGGTGTGGGCTTAACCATTATCGGACCGGAAGTACCTCTCTTAGAAGGACTGGCTGACAAGTTTGAGGCGGCGGGCTTACTTGTTTTCGGTCCTCGTCAAGTGGCGGCAGAAATTGAAGGAAGTAAATCCTTTGCGAAAGAACTGATGAAAAAGTATCAGATTCCGACGGCGAATTATGCTGTATTTACTTCCTTTGAAGAAGCGCGTGACTATATCGAAGAAAAAGGGGCGCCTATTGTTATAAAAGCCGATGGTTTAGCAGCGGGAAAAGGTGTAACAGTTGCGTTCACCAAAGAGGAAGCCTTGGCGAGTTTAGAGGAAATGCTTGTTGGGGCAAGGTTTGGTGCGGCCTCTTCCCGAGTAGTCATCGAGGAATTTTTAAGCGGTGAGGAATTTTCGCTTATGGCATTGGTGAAAGGTGATGTGGTCGTTCCACTGGAAATCGCTCAAGACCATAAGCGAGCGTTTGATGGGGATCAGGGGCCAAATACAGGTGGAATGGGCGCTTATTCACCTGTTCACCAAATTAGCAGGGACACGGTAGAAACGGCAATTGAGACCGTCTTAATCCCGGCTGCCAAGGCTATGGTGCAGGAAGCCAGAAGCTTTTGCGGTGTATTATATGCCGGGTTAATTGCAACAGCAGAGGGTCCAAAGGTCATCGAGTTTAATGCTCGCTTCGGAGACCCGGAAACCCAGATTGTTTTACCAAGATTACAATCAGATTTGGTTCAAGTGATTGTAGAACTATTGCAGGGTGGCTGTCCTCAGCTCGAATGGTCGGAAGAGGCAATGGTTGGTGTCGTTGTGGCAGCAAAGGGATATCCTGATCATTATGAAAAAGGTGCAGTGCTTACAGGATTGAATGATATTACTGATGAAGTGGTTACTTTTCATGCGGGTTCTTTGAAAAATGCATCCGGTGAATTTGTTACAAATGGCGGAAGGGTCCTGCTTGTTGGTGCGAAGGCAGAAACGCTGCAGGCAGCGCAAGAAAAGGTTTATCAAGAGATGGAAAAGCTTCAATGTGATGGGATTTTTTATCGAAAAGATATTGGGGGAAAAGCAATTCAACCCGTTATTGGCTAACGGGCTCGTCTTTTACTGGAGCGGCGCATATAGGTATAGAGTAAGGCTACAATGCTGCCGATAATCACAATCAACACAAACGACATATGACTTACGTATTCCCAAAACATTATCATAGACTCCTATCAGGGAGGCTGACTCAAGTCAGGGGCTTATGCCAGCCCCTTTGCATTGAGTTAGCCTCTGTTTTTTTTAGCTTTTTTGTTTGGCTCATTCCAAATTAAGTTCTTTGTTTCGTAGAGAGGTTCTATGAACCCAAATTCCCTCTCGAACGACGAGAAAGGTCGCGTAGAGAGGTTCTATGAGCCCAATTTCTTCTCGGAATGACGAGAAAGGTCGCGTAGAGAGGCTCTATGCCCCCGAATTCCCTTTCAAACGCCGAGAAAGGTCGCGTAGAAAGATTCTATGAACCCGAATTCTCTTTCGAACGACGAAAAAGGTCGCATTGAGAGTTCAATGAACCCATTTTCCCTTTCGATACGACGAGAATCATAACGTAAAAGAATTGTTGAAGCCCTTAAACCTGATCCAACATCTAAGACGGATTATAAGGCAGTACCTCTTCTCCATCAAAATCTTCTAAGCCTTCCATGCTATTCCTTGACTCGTTGGCAGGATCATCAACCTGCATTTTACACTGATATTGTTCATATAATGCGGTTAATGGGCAAAAGCGAACAATGCCTTCTGCTACTTTCATTGCACCCAAAAAGGCAGCCAATAAATAAGAATCTCTCCAAGGACGCTTTACTAGCTTCGAGGTGCTCCAAGCAAGAATAGTTAACCCAAATGTAATCCGAATTAGCGCATTTAAAATCCCGATATTTGGACGGATATTCAAGTTGTTCACTCCTTCACAATATTTTTACAATATTTATCAATTCTTTAATGCGTTAAATGATAAAATATGATAATATAGTATCTAAAGAAATTTTGTAAGGGCTTTCTTTGTGATTAAATCAAGTTTTTAACATAGATATAGTTTGTTTGAAAAGGGAGGGATATGGTATGCTAGAACAACGCTACCGCTGGAAAAACAAAAACTTACGCATGCATGTATCCGTTTTAGATGGGAAAACTTCTCCAACAATCCTATTGAAAAACGCCTTATTTTTAAATCAGACGTTCCGTCAATGGATGAGAGCGAATATATGGATTTACGACGATCGAATTGTCTATGTCGGCGAAAACCTGCCTGCACATTTGGACGAAAAATGTGAAATCATTGATTGCACAAATGAGATTTTAGTTCCAGGCTATATTGAACCACATGCGCATCCGTTTCAATTATATAATCCCCTAACATTTGCGGCCTATGCATCGCAGTTTGGGACGACAACATTAATTAACGATAATATGGCACTTATTTTAAATTTGAAAAAAAGGGAAGCGTTTTCATTGTTGCGTGATCTCCGCACAATTCCCTCAACCATGTTTTGGTGGTGCCGCTTTGATTCACAAACAGAAATCCTGAATGAAGAGGAAAAATTTTCGCATAGTAATATTAAATCGTGGCTCGAGCATGATGCTGTACTCCAAGGTGGAGAACTGACCGGATGGCCAAAATTGCTTGATGGCGACGATATGATGCTTCATTGGATTCAGGAAACGAAAAGAATGCGCAAAAAGATCGAAGGTCATTTTCCAGGTGCGTCTGAAAAAACGTTAGCGAAAATGATGCTGCTAGGTGCAGATTGTGATCATGAAGCCATGACGGGAGAAGAGGTTTATAGTCGCTTAATGCAAGGCTATATGGTTTCCTTAAGGTATTCCTCTATTCGCCCAGATCTTCCGCAACTATTGGACGATATGAAGCGTTTAGGCATTGAGGCGTATGATAGATTACTATTTAATACAGATGGCTCATCTTCTGCCTTTTATGAACAAGGAATCACGGATCACATGATTCGAATGGCGATTGAAAAAGGCGTGCCCATTATTGATGCGTATAATATGGCAACTGTTAATATAGCAAGATATTATAATATCGATCATTTATATGGGAATATTGCCACAGGCCGAGTGGCTAATATTAACTTCCTATCAAGTATTGAAAATCCAACGCCTGTATCTGTTTTAGCAAAAGGAAAATGGGTAAAACGTGATGGTGTGAAGGTGGAAGAGGCGTATCCTGGAGTGGATTGGAAGGATTACGGCTTGAAGCCAATGGAGCTAGATTGGGAGTTATCCATGGATGATTTACAGTATTCGATGCCGTTCGGAATTAAAATGGAAAACTCCGTGATTACAAAACCATACTCCATCTCCATTGATGTCTCAGGAGATGAACTTCCACCAGATCACGACGAGTGCTTTTTTACTTTAATTGACCGTAAAGGAAAATGGAGAATTAACACCCTATTAAAAGGCTTTGCAACGAAGTTGTCCGCTTTAGCAAGCTCGTTTTCTAATACGGGGGACATTATTTTAATAGGAAAAAATAAACAAGATATGCTTCATGCTTTTAATAGAATGAAAGAATTAGGCGGAGGCATAGTGGTGGTAGAGGAAGATAACGTGGTTTGTGAGCTGCCGCTTTATCTAAGCGGAGTTATGTCAGACCTTCCGATGGAAGAGTTAATGCAGCAGGAAAAGGGATTATTCTCAGTTTTAAAGGATAGAGGCTACTCTTTCTCCGACCCGATTTATAGTCTGCTGTTCTTTTCTTCCACCCATTTGCCGTATATTCGCATTACTCAGCAAGGAATGTATGATGTGATGAACAAAACAGTACTCTTTCCTTCGATAATGCGTTAAACTGTAAATAAGTAAAGAGTTAAAGTGTGAAAGTAAAATAGGGGTGTTCTATACATGAAAAAATGGGCTGTTGCCATGGCAGCTATCCTGTTACTGTTCTCAGGCTGCAGTAATAAGGAAAAAGAAAAAGTACAAGAACCAGTTAAGAAAGAAAAAGTGGTTGAAAAAGTAGAAAACAAAGAGCAAGAGAAGCAGGAATACCCTTATTATTATCCATTAACAGGCGTTGGGTCTACAACCGAAACGGATGGAAGAGCGGTTGCTGTTATGGTAAATAATCATCCGAAAGCCAGACCACAATCAGGTTTAAATAAGGCGGATGTGGTGTATGAGGTGCTTGCAGAGGGTGATATTACTCGCTTCCTTGCCGTTTTTCAAAGTGAAAAGCCGGAAAATATCGGACCTGTCCGCAGTGCGCGGGATTATTATGTTAATCTTGCCAAAGGACTGAATGCTCTTTATGTAGCTCATGGCTGGAGTGAAGAGGCAAAGAAGATGCTGGAAGGAAATGTTGTGGATAATTTAAACGGAATGGTTTATGATGGTACCCTGTTTAAGCGATCCAAAACCCGAAAAGCACCTCACAACTCCTATATTACGTATGATAATATTCTAAAAGGCGCTGAGCAGAAAAAATATTCGATGGAAAAAAGTCCCCCGAGTTTTACATTTATATCTGAAGATGAGAGAAAAAATGTAACTGGGAATGAAGCCACATCGGTGAAGATTACGTATTCAAAGGGTGGGATTTCGGACTCTGTATTGGAATTCGACAGTACTGTTGGCAAATATAAGCGCTTCTCAGGTGGGGAGCAAACCGTTGATTTAGACACCAATGAACCAGTTTTACTAGATAATGTACTTATTATTGAAGCCGTTCATAAAATCATTGATTCCTATGGCCGAAGGGATATTGACCTGCAGTCAGGAGGAAGAGCCTATCTCATCCAAATGGGGAAGGTGAACGAAGTAGAAGAATGGGCTAATCGGAATGGACTAATTGTTCCCATGAAAAATGGGAAAGAGGTTCCTTTGGTTCAAGGAAAGACTTGGGTCAATGTGGTCCCAACAACTCCTGGAATGGAAACTAGTGTTTCTTTTAACGTCAAATAAACATTTTATCTTAAAGGGGTAAACAATATGCAAATTAATAAATTACGTGGAAAAGAGCTTGACCAGTTGTTCCAATCAGTTCTTTCATTAAAGGATTTGGAAGAATGCTATCGCTTTTTTGATGACTTGTGCACAATCAATGAGATTCAATCGTTAGCACAACGTTTGGATGTAGCGAGAATGCTGCGTGAAGGAAATACGTATCACAAGATTGAAACAGAAACAGGTGCAAGCACAGCAACGATTTCACGTGTGAAGCGCTGCTTAAACTTTGGAAACGATACGTACGAAATGGTCCTTGAACGCATTAAAGATGAAAATAGTAAAACAATAAAGGAATAAACAAACCGGAGAGAATAATCTTCGGTTTTTCTTTTTGGATATCATTTCTATAATTACTATCACTGTTTTCTTTTTTTATCGAAAGGGCAAATGCTATAATGGTGTAATGGATTACTGAATGGGAGGATCTTTGGGATGTATGATTTTCGCGAGTGGCGGCATGTCTTTAAACTCGATCCGAATAAAGAAATAACAGACGAGCAATTGGAAAAAATTTGTGAGTCTGGTACTGATGCAGTGATTGTAGGAGGAACGGATGGAGTAACACTCGAGAACGTTCTTGATCTAATGGCAAGAATTCGCCGTTATACGGTTCCATGTGTCCTTGAAGTTTCAAGTATCAATACGGTTACACCAGGTTTTGACCTTTATTTTGTACCGACCATTTTAAATAGCAATGATCCAAACTGGATTACCGGGTTGCATCATCAAGCAGTTAAAGAATATGGTGAAATCATGGATTGGGAAGAATTCGCTATGGAAGGGTACTGTATTTTAAACGAAGAATGTAAAGCGGCTAAACTGACATCAGCCAACGCTCAATTAACAACCGAGGATGTTAAGGCCTATGCAATGATGGCAGAAAAAATGTTTCAGCTACCAATCTTCTATTTAGAATATAGCGGCAAATATGGGGATCCTGCTGTAGTAGCGGAAGTTAAAAAGGTTCTTGAACAAACTACGTTATTTTATGGTGGGGGAATCACTACCGCCGAACAGGCAGTTGAAATGGCCAAGCATGCCGATGTCATTGTAGTCGGAAATGTCATTTATGACAATTTTGATCAAGCTTTGGAAACCGTAAAAAGTGTCTAATAGATATTTGCTTCAGAGCAAAATTAACGATATGATAAAAATAAGAACAAATGTTTGTAGATGGTGGTGGATAGAATGCAATTTTTAACAGACAAGCTATTAAACGGGCTGAACCCGGAACAACAGAATGCCGTGAAAGCAACAGACGGACCACTTCTTTTAATGGCAGGTGCCGGAAGTGGTAAAACAAGAGTACTAACGCATCGAATCGGTTACTTAATAGTAGAAAAGCGCGTCAATCCTTATAATATTTTAGCAATTACCTTCACGAATAAAGCGGCAAGAGAGATGAAAGAACGTATCGGAAAAATGATGGGTGGTGCCGCTGAAGAAATATGGATTTCTACCTTTCACTCCATGTGCGTAAGAATTCTGCGCAGAGATATTGACCGCATGGGCTTTAACCGCAATTTTACTATTCTTGATACAACAGACCAACAATCCGTAGTAAAAGGGATCTTGAAAGAAAAAAACATTGACCCGAAAAAATTTGACCCTCGTGCGATTCTGGGCTCAATTAGCTCGGCTAAAAATGAACTCATTGACCCAGAAGAGTTTAAAAAGACGGCAGGCGGGTATTTTGAACAAGTGGTCAGTGATGTATATGAAGAATACCAAAAACGGTTACGTAAAAATCAAGCACTTGATTTTGATGATTTAATTATGATGACGATTCAATTGTTTACTCGTGTACCGGAAGTGCTTGAATTTTATCAGCGGAAATTCCAATATATACACGTGGATGAGTACCAGGATACGAATAGGGCCCAGTATATGCTTGTTAAACTATTGGCTAATCGTTTTAAAAACCTGTGTGTCGTAGGGGATTCAGACCAGTCCATCTATAAGTGGAGGGGAGCGGATATTGCCAATATCCTTTCCTTTGAAAAGGACTATCCGAATGCAACGGTTATTTTACTAGAGCAAAACTATCGTTCAACCAAGAGAATTCTTCTTGCAGCCAACAAGGTAATAGAAAACAATATGAACCGCAGAGCGAAAAACCTGTGGACAGAAAACCCGGAAGGAAACAAGCTAGTTTATTTCCGTGCAGATAGTGAACAGGGAGAAGCGCAGTTTGTTGCGGGGAAAATTAAAGAACTAACAAGAGATCAGAATGTGAAGCTGTCAGATATTGCGATTCTCTATCGTACCAACGCACAATCCCGTGTAATGGAGGAAGTGCTGCTGAAATCCAATATTGAATATAGCATTGTCGGCGGCATTAAGTTCTATGACAGAAAAGAAATTAAGGACATGCTCGCTTATTTACGTCTGATTTCAAACCCAGACGATGACATCAGCTTACAGCGTGTCATTAACGTGCCGAAACGTGGAATCGGCTCCACTTCGCTTGATAAAATTGCCGATTTTGCAGCGATGCATGACCTTTCCTTATACCAAGCGTTAGACTCGATTGAATTAATTGGCTTAAGTCCGAAAATCACCAAGGCAGCAAGAGAGTTCCGTGATTTAATTAAAAATTACACGAATATGCAGGAATTCCTTTCTGTAACAGAATTAGTGGAAGAAATCCTGGATAAGACTGGATATCGAGAAATGCTGAAGGCGGAAAAGTCACTTGAAGCACAAAGCCGTCTTGAAAACCTTGAGGAATTATTATCCGTTACGAAAAACTTCGAGGATTCTAGTGAGGATAGAAGCTTGGTTGCATTCTTAACGGATTTGGCACTTGTTGCTGATATTGATTCACTAGATGAGGATGGTGAAAAGGCTGATACCATCACACTTATGACCTTGCACTCTGCAAAAGGCTTGGAATTCCCAGTGGTTTTCCTCATTGGCCTTGAAGAAGGTGTATTCCCGCATAGCCGCTCTCTTATGGAAGAAGCGGAGATGGAAGAAGAGCGCCGTCTTGCCTACGTCGGAATCACAAGAGCAGAGAAGAGCCTATTTATAACCAACGCTCAAATGAGAACATTATTCGGTAGAACAAATATGAACCCTGCATCAAGGTTTATCGCTGAAATTCCGGAGGATCTAATTGAAGGAGTAGAGCCGGAGAAACGTATGAATACGCCATTTAATTCTGGCGGAGGTAGAAGTTTTGGAGGCTCAGGGTCTTCCTTTGGACAAGCAAAAAGTACATTTAGTACACCAACTACCCCAAGAAAACCAGTGATGCGTCCAGTTTCAGCTGCTTCTGGCGGAGAGGATGTCGGCTGGAAGGTTGGCGATAAAGCAGAACATGGTAAGTGGGGAATTGGAACGGTTGTAAGTGTTAAAGGGCAGGGAGAGGGAACAGAACTTGATATTGCGTTTCCAAGCCCAGTAGGTATCAAACGCCTATTAGCTAAATTTGCACCAATTAAAAAAGCATAATCCTTCATGCTATAATCCATGAGTGGAATACCTTTATGAAAGGGCTGGATATATGGACCTTCTAATGGCTGAACAGAAAATCACGGAAGTAAGAAACTTATTAAATCAATATGGCTATGAATACTATGTGCTAGATCAACCATCTGTGCCAGATGCTGAATATGACAGGCTAATGCAGGAGCTTTTAGAGCTAGAGGAAAAGTTCCCAGAGTTAAAGACTCCAGACTCTCCTTCGGTGCGTGTAGGTGGTGTGGTTCTTGACGTATTTGAGAAGGTGGAGCACCGTACACCGATGCTAAGCTTAGGTAATGCCTTTAATGATCAAGACTTAAAGGATTTTGACCGCAGGATTCGTCAGGCTGTAGGAGACGACTTTTCCTACGTCTGTGAATTGAAAATTGACGGCCTTGCTGTTTCGTTACGCTATGAAAATGGTTTGTTCATTCAAGGGGCAACCCGTGGGGATGGAACCATTGGTGAGGATATCACTGCTAATTTAAAGACGATTCAATCGATTCCGCTTCGTCTACGGGAAAATGTTTCACTCGAGGTGCGCGGGGAAGCCTATATGCCGAAGCGTTCGTTTGAAGCTTTGAATGAGAAGAGGGCGGAGCGCGGCGAGGAATTGTTCGCTAATCCCAGAAATGCTGCAGCAGGCTCCTTAAGACAGCTCGATCCCAAAATTGCTGCCTCAAGAAAGCTGGATGTGTTTTTATACGGAATTGGCAATGTCGGTGAAACCGGGGTTGTTTCCCATAGTGAAGGCCTTGATTTTTTAGACCAGCTTGGCTTTAAAACAAATAAAGAACGAAGAAAATGTGCCACCATTGATGGAGTAATAGAGTATGTAAACAGCTGGGTAGAGAAACGGCCTCATCTTCCTTATGAAATCGATGGGATTGTCATAAAAGTGGATTTTCTCGAGCAGCAGGCGGAGCTTGGAACAACAGCAAAAAGTCCGCGCTGGGCGATTGCTTACAAGTTTCCTGCTGAGGAAGTAGTCACCACTCTGCTAGATATTGAGTTAAGCATCGGTAGAACAGGGGTAGTGACACCAACGGCTATCCTTGCACCTGTTAAAGTAGCGGGCACAACAGTACAGCGTGCTTCACTCCATAATGAAGATTTGATTCGTGAAAAGGATATTAAAATCGGCGATCAAGTGGTAGTGAAAAAAGCAGGTGACATCATTCCTGAAGTGGTCAACGTGTTAGCTGATCAAAGAACAGGAAATGAAGTGGATTTCCATATGCCAACACATTGTCCGGAATGTGAAAGTGACTTGGTCCGTCTCGAAGGTGAAGTAGCCTTACGCTGTATCAACCCGAAATGTCCGGCACAAATTCGTGAAGGGCTAATCCACTTTGTCTCTCGTAATGCGATGAATATCGATGGCCTTGGAGAAAAAGTAATAAGTCAGCTTTTTGCGGAGAAATTAATTAGTGATGTAGCTGATATTTATAAACTTACCCAGGAACAGCTGTTAGCTCTAGAACGTATGGGTGAAAAATCTGTTTCTAATCTGTTAAAGGCAATCGAAACTTCTAAAGGCAATTCTCTTGAAAAACTTTTATTTGGTCTTGGTATTCGTCATGTTGGGGCGAAAGCAGCCAAAACGCTTGCCCAGGTTTTTGGTTCGATGAATAAGTTAGCCGATGCTTCAAAAGAGGAGTTAATTGCGATTAACGAAATTGGAGATAAAATGGCTGACTCGATTGTTGCCTATTTTGACCAAGAAGAAGCGAAGGAGTTAATGGAAGAATTAGCTGCCGTAGGTGTCAATTTGGAATACAAAGGGACAAAGCCAGTCTCTGCTGAGGAATCCGATAGTATTTTCGCTGGAAAAACCGTCGTTCTTACAGGAAAGCTTGAACAGTTATCACGCAATGAAGCGAAGGAGAAAATCGAAGCGCTTGGTGGAAATGTGGCAGGCAGTGTAAGCAAAAAGACACATCTCGTGATAGCAGGTGAGGATGCCGGCTCCAAACTAACCAAGGCACAAGAACTAGGAATTGAAGTATGGGATGAGGAGAAGCTTGTAGAAGAATTAAATAAGTAAGAGGTGTGTCGACAATGAGAAAACTCTCAATAGTCGCTCTTTCCCTTGTCTTTTTGCTGAGTGCTTGTGCACCCAATTTTCAGAAGCAAAATGAAGTGGTCCAAACAAAGGAGAAAGACAAAGGGAAGGCGATTATACCAAAGTATAATATTTCTAATAAATATTATCGGACTATCCTACCATTTGTCCCTGGGGAAGCGCGCGGATTGGTAGTTAATAATATAAATACAAGATACGACTTAAACGAATTTGAAATGGGCTTGATGAGAATAGCTCAGAACAGCTTTGATACAGAGAAGTATTACTTTCGTGAAGGTCAGGAAATTAAAGGGAAGACCATCAGAGGATGGTTAAACCGACAATATACAGATGCACAGCTAAAAGAAAACAAAATGAAGCCGGCAGATAATATTGGCTTAAATCCTGTCAATTCGGCTGCTCCTGGTGCTGAGCCTTCATCCCCTATCTATTTGGCTCATATTTTAGAACATGATTACTTAACCAAAGATGATAAGGGGAATGTAACTCTTGCTGGTGTTACGATTGGTCTTGCGTTAAACTCCATCTACTATTACAAATTAACAGAAGGTGGAGATACGTTAGAGAAGAAGATTCCTTTTGCTGAAATGGAAAAGGAAGGAAAGAAGTTGGCAGAGGAAGTGGTGAAGCGGACTCGTACTATTAAGAGTCTAAAAGATGTTCCTATTACCATCGCTTTATTTGAACAAAATAGTAAATCTGCGGTGGTTCCAGGTACGTTTTTCACCTATACAACAGTTGATAAAGGAAGCGCGAATGTAAATGATTGGGAAAAGGTAAATGAAAAATATTACTTATTTCCTTCAAACGATGCCCAAGAGGATCATCGGGATGATTCCATCGCCTTCCTTAACTTCAAGCAGGACGTAGAAAATTATTTTCCAAACTTTAATGGGGTCATTGGAAGAGCCTATTATAATGGTGACCAGCTCCAGGATTTAGATATTACCATTCCTATTCAGTTTTACGGTAAAACAGAAGGGATCGGCTTTACGCAATATGTAACAGGTTTGGTAATGGAGCATTTTCCAAAGTACCTATCTGTATCTGTTAGTGTAACCTCAGTTGATGGTCCGGAAGCACTCATAGTCAAAAAGGCGGATGACACTGAACCGTTCGTTTATATTTACCAATAAGAGGCGTTTAATCGCCTCTTTTTTCTAGTTCTCAAATCATTGAGCCCTGAAATGAAACATGTTAGAATGAACAGTGGATGTAAACGTTTTAATACATAGGAGGGTTTAAGTAATGGTACAACCTTATAAGCACGAGCCATTTACAGATTTTACGATTGATGAAAACCGTCAAGCATATCTTCAAGGTCTTAAGACCGTTGAAGGTTATTTAGGCCAAGATTATGCTCTTGTAATCGGTGGTGAAAGAATCACAACGGAAGATAAAATCGTTTCCTATAATCCTGCAAATAAAGAAGAAGTGATCGGCCGCGTGTCTAAAGCTAGCCAAGAGCTTGCTGAACAAGCAATGCAGGCAGCGGTAGAAGCTTTTAAAACATGGAAAAAAGTAAAGCCAGAAGTACGTGCAGACGTTTTATTTAAAGCAGCGACTATTATTCGCCGCCGCAAGCATGAGTTTTCTGCTCTTTTAACAAAAGAAGCAGGTAAACCGTGGAGAGAAGCAGATGCAGATACAGCAGAAGCAATCGATTTCCTTGAATATTATGGACGCCAAATGCTGGCACTTAAAAATGGTGTACCAGTTAATAGCCGTCCAAATGAATTTAACCGTTATGACTATATTCCACTAGGCGTGGGAATTATCATTTCCCCATGGAATTTCCCATTAGCGATTATGGCAGGTACAACTGTTGCTGCAATTGTTTCCGGTAATACTGTACTATTAAAACCTGCATCAACAACTCCAGTGGTTGCAGCAAAGTTTGTAGAAGTAATGGAGGAAGCAGGTCTTCCTAAAGGCGTCTTGAACTTTGTACCAGGTAATGGTTCTGAAGTAGGCGACTATTTAGTTGACCATAAAGATACTCGTTTCATCAGCTTTACAGGTTCACGTGATGTCGGTCTTCGTATTTTCGACCGTTCTTCTAAGGTGAACCCAGGTCAAGTATGGATGAAGCGTTTGATTGCAGAAATGGGCGGAAAAGATACGATTGTGGTTGACTCAGAAGCAGATCTTGAGCTTGCCGCACAATCCATAGTTGCAGGTGCGTTCGGATTCTCTGGTCAAAAATGTTCTGCATGTTCACGTGCTGTCATCGTTGAAGATGTATACGATCAAGTATTGAACCGTGTGGTTGAATTAACAAAAGAATTAACTGTGGGTGACCCTACAGATCAAGGCACTTTTATGGGTCCTGTGAACGATAATAATGCATTCAAGAAAATCATGGAATATATTGAAATTGGAAAGAGCGAAGGTAAGTTAATGGCTGGCGGCGAAGGAGATAACTCTAAAGGTTACTTTATCCAACCGACTATTTTTGCAGACCTTACGCCAACTTCCCGCATTATGCAGGAAGAAATCTTTGGACCAGTTGTTGGTTTAACAAAAGCGAAAGATTTCACTGAAGCAATTGAAATTGCTAACAACACTGAGTATGGCTTAACAGGAGCTGTTATCACTAAAAACCGTGCTCACTTAGAGCAGGCTCGTGAAGATTTCCACGTAGGTAACCTGTACTTCAACCGTTCTTGTACAGGAGCGATTGTTGGCTACCAACCATTCGGTGGATTCAACATGTCTGGAACGGACTCAAAAGCAGGCGGACCTGACTACTTATTACTTCACATGCAAGCAAAAACAACATCTGAAATGTACTAATTTACAACAAGTTAAAACCCCTTCTCCATTACGAGAAGGGGTTTTTCTATTTTGGTACGTTTATTACAAATGGAACGGTGAAAACTTTTCCTTTGTGCTTAAATTGCCCCCAAATTTTATAGAGGCCTTTTTCAGGGAATATGGTCATAAAGGTTACGGCGGGTCCACTTCCTTCTGTCGTCATGGGGTGGATATGCAAATACTTTTCCGCATCGGCGCTTATCGCGACTGTATGACCTAGTGCCCCTAAATAAGGCTGTAAATTTTTCAGCGGTTTATTCGTTTTTGCATCTTTTATCGTAAATATAAGGTGCACCGTCTTTCCTGCCATTAGATGGTCAAAGGAGAGCGCTACTTTTTTCCCCTCTACAACATGTGACAGTTCCTTATCAGGAACTAAAGGAACAGCCGTTCCTTCCTCCCCTTCAATTTGAAGCCAATGAGTTTCTACACTGCTGTCTCCTCCACCCTTAGGGGTAAACTCGGAAATGAGCTTATAGTCTCCTCTGGTAGGAAAGCTAGCAGTGAAATCAAACAAACCATTCTCTTTGTAGGTCGGATGAATATGTGAAAAATAAGCCAAATCCTTGCTCACTATAAATAAATGCATTTTTTTCTCATGAATCGTTTCAAACGATTTGATCGGCTGATTGGAAGAATCTTTGATTAATAGGGAGATGGGTATCTTTACTTTTGCCTGCGGGGGATCAGCACCCAAAATCCACTCGGATTTTGTTGGTACCACATCCGTTGGTGTCGCGCTCATTTTATGATTCATCGTAGATTTCGGGACTTTTAGCGGATTACATGCAGTTAGAAATACGGATAATAGAAGAAAAGCACTAATATAATATTTCAAAGGAACTCCTCCTTTCAAGCCATTCTTCATTTACTGTACATTACCTATTTGAACCATTGCAAGAATTTTCTGTATGAAGACTCCATTAGCACTAACATCAATGCCATCTACGTAGGCGAATACTTCCGAAGGTAGAAAGGGTCAGCTCTTAAGCAATTACTTAAGGGACAGCCCCTTTCTAAGTCTTAAGACCGAGTTGAAAATCAAGCTCAAGCGCTATTATGGAAACAAAACAAAGAAGGTAAGATGAAATCAAGATAAGAAAGGCGTAAAAACAAAAGAAAAAGTTTCGCCTACTATAGCTGGAGGGATTGCAGCAAATGTCTTGCTTTCAACCATTGGCCAATGGTGGGTTACTTTTAAGTTTGGTTCTTTATTTACTATTAATTACCTATTTGAACCATTGCAAGAATTTTATGTAAATTGAGTAGTCAAAAAGGTCTAATATAATGGTAAGATAGAGTGGACCATGTCAAAATCCGTGATGGAGGTATGAGCATTTGATACCGTTATATTTATTTCATGTGACAACCGTAGAGCATAGTGAAAGCACCCTGTGGACTTTTATCATCTGCAACCTCTTTGTTGTTTCATCAGGTATTGTATTTATGTACAGATTGTTTACTCAGAAAAATGTCCGAGTAGCAGGATTAGCATTTGGCGTAGCTTTGCTAATTAATTATATCCTTATTGCCATCTTCGGGGATATATTTGATTTGCTTGGATAGGGTGAGGAAGGAGATGATGTAGTTGAAATATTACCGTTTATGGGTGATTGCTTTTTTACTAAAATTTATTGGCTCTGCTTGGGATGCCTCCTATCATTTTAAGTATTTATTTGAGGAATATTCCATTCCCCATATTGTGAACACAATTGGTTTTGCCTTAGGGGCGTTTTTGTTAATAAAAGAGTGGCGACGCTCACACTACATGGACCACTTTTCAAGGAACCTAATTACCATTGGCTATGTGTTATTCCTAATTGGAATCCCATTAGATTTTACGTATCATATCGCATATGGGATTGACTTAACAACTTGGAGTCCCACGCATTTTGTTTACTATATTGCAACTGACATTATGATATTTGGCGTTTGGCGTGGATATTATAAGTTTACTCGGGATATTGCACCAACCTGGAAATCGATGCATACATGGTTTGCGATGTTTCTCCTCGAATGCTTTATGTTTCCGAACATGCAGCAGGAAAATGGAGCGATTTCCTATGACCAGTACATTCAAGGGAAATCCATTGCTTCACAGGAAATATTAGATTTGATCTCCGACCCTGCCTCACAAATATTTGGGGGCATTCCGGAATGGGTGTACCCCATCTATTCTGTGTTAATGGTTGCATTGCTAACTGTTTTAATCATTCGATTTTGTCGGGATTTTACGATTCCTTTCATGGCAGCAGCTCTGTATATTGGATTGCGATTCTTAGGTAAAGGCATTTTTGCGGCGATGGAGTATCCGACATCCTATGTTCCAATCACGCTATTATTTATTCCCCTTGTGTTTTTATTGTTTAAAAATATCAGTTGGTGGTCGGGCCTTATAGGTTGTGCCGCCTATTTTCTTGCCCTATTTGCCATTCATAAGTTAGGAATTCTGATAACACCGCCATTAGCACTTTGGGAACTAGCTCCCGTTGCCATCATTGGTGCACTTGTTCCTATTTTGAATTCAATGGTTAAGGACTCATCTAATCTTAAAAAAGAAAAGCAAGTAATCTAAAAAAGGCGATTGGTTAGGCACTTACTAATTATGGTAAGTGTCTTTTTTTGCATATAGGCTATGGATGTTAGATGTAATTGTTGATTCACACATACAATTTTTAAAAGCTGTGATTCTTGTCCAATTTCAAGTTAGTAATAGTGAATAAAATATGGGGAGCAAAATAATGCTCGCGTACACAAAGGAGGGGAGATGAAAATGAAAAATTCAAAACCAAAGTCTAAAACACCATCAAAGACATTAACAAATCAAACATATTCAAACCGTGTTTTAAGGGCAGAGTTTGATAATAACTGGAAGACAACTATCACTTCAACAGGCTATGTCAAATATACCGCTTTGAAAGATAACTCCGAAGTGGAAATTTTACTTTCTGATAGTTCAACTAGACTTGTAGTGTTCCCGAAAAATGGTTACGTACTAGTTGGTAGCGGGGGAACGAGTCACTTCAGCAAGCCTCATGTGACCATAACTCTTTAACTATGCATATTGTGAGTCATTAGTTGACGAAGGTTCGTAATAAATACAGGAAATAGCGCAGTTCATTTCATTTCCAACTGTGCTATTTGATTTGCATTTTTAGGTGTAAATTCCCTTTTTACGATAGGATACGGAATCTGTTAGCATTATTAATATTTGAAAATATTAATAATGTAAATGTAAAAAGTCTTCGATTTCTTTGTTGATTTTTGCTAAATATTCTTTAGAGGGGAAATGTCCCATATCGTATGCGTGGTAGTTTATTAGATTTGGGAGGATGTCCTTCGCCTTTTTTTGTATCCTGTCATCAGGAAAGAACACGTCTTTCCTGCCAGTAATAATCATGGTGGGAGAGTGATAGTTGACTAGTTCACTTTTTTCTGTGAGCTTAGGCATCTCGGATTCTAGCTTCACATGTTTAAAAATACTGGCGATGATGTCTTTATCTATTTCCCTCATGCTATTATCAGACATCGAATCTGCTATTTTGTTCATCTGCTTTCGGGATCCGTTCGTTTTAAAAATGAGTAACGGAACAAGGATTTTTTTAATCATCTCTACCTTTGAACCGAGCTGGATCCCTGCTGGTGCTATTAAAATCGAACATGCTATTTTTTCAGGCATAAACGCAGCAACTCTAAGAATGATTCCAGCTCCATAGGAGGGCCCTAAAAAGGCTGATTTTTCGATATGAAAATGGTTCATTAATTCCGCAGTCCACAGGGCAAAGCTATCATCACTTGCAGATATCCGATTTTCTTCACTAAAGCCAGGGTGACCAATGGTGTCCGGCGCATAAATTCTGTAGTTTTTAAATAGAGGCTGAAACCATGATAATGTCATGGGATTGATACAGTTTCCTCCCTGAAAAATAAACAAAGGTTTTCCTTCTGTAGGACCCGACACTAACACATGGGTTTTTCCAAATGTCGTATCTACATATACTCGTTCGAAAGTAATCTTAAATTCTCTTAGATAATTTTCATAGAATCTATGTATATCCGCTTTCCCTTCCTCACTTTTATAAATCGTATGTTTTCCCATGTAACACCCCAACATGTCATATTATTCCAATCTTATAATTATTATCTAGCGAAAAGAGGTTTATGACAATAATGTGAAATCATTCACATGTATTGTTTTAAAAGTGACGAACGTCACAATTTTTTTATGGGCAGAGATTTACAATTTAACTATAAAGAAAACCTTACTAACTAACATTAAGAATTCAATATATAGGGAGCGACCCACGATGAAAAAATTAGTGATGATCGGAAACGGAATGGCTGGTGTAAGAACGATCGAAGAAATACTCAAAGTATCACCTGAGCAATTTGAGATAACTATTTTTGGACAAGAACCATACCCAAACTACAATCGGATAAAGCTATCCAATATCCTTCAGGGAGATACCAACTTTGAAGATATTATTATCAATCCGCTAGATTGGTATAAAGAGAACAATATTGAGCTATTTACAGGTGATGCGGTAACAAAAATCGATGTAGAACAAAAACGTGTGATTTCTGAGCAAGGCAGGATTGTAGAATATGATGAGTTAATTATTGCAACAGGATCGAATTCTTTCATTCTACCGATTCCAGGTGCAGACAAAATCGGTGTCACCGGATTTCGTGATATCAAAGATTGTGAAACGATGATCAAGTCGGCAAAGCAATACAAAAAGGCAGTCGTCATTGGAGGTGGGCTGCTCGGACTGGAAGCTGCAAGAGGACTACTTAACTTAGGCATGCAGGTGGATGTGGTTCATCTTATGCCGAACTTAATGGAGCGCCAGTTGGATCCGATTGCCTCCTCCCTACTGAAAACGGAGCTGGAGTCACAGGGCATGAACTTCTTGATGGAAAAAGAAACAGTCGAAATCCTTGGGGATGAACAGGTCAAAGGCCTTCGTTTTAAAGATGGCTCCGAGGTAGAAGCAGACCTTGTCGTTATGGCCATTGGGATTAAATCGAATACACAGGTAGCGAGGGACAGCGGCATTTACGTGAATCGCGGAATTGTCGTGAATGATTTCATGGAAACTAGCGTGCCAAATGTGTACGCAGTTGGTGAGTGTGCCGAGCATAGAGAAATTGTTTATGGATTGGTTGCTCCACTCTATGAACAAGGAAAAGTACTGGCAAGCCGGATTTGTGGAAATGTAGGTGAACCGTATCAAGGGTCTGTTACAGGAACACAATTAAAGGTTGCTGGTGTGGATCTATTCTCTGCCGGAGAGATTTTTGAAGATGGATCGACCAAATCCATTATGGTTTACAACGAATATGACGGCGTCTATAAAAAGATTTTAACAAGAAACAACGTCATTGTTGGTGTGGTATTATATGGAGATACGAAGGATAGCACGAAGTTATACCGAATGTTAACGAAAAAAGAAGATATTAGTGGAATGACGAGCATTTCGGTGTTGCAATCGGAATGTACCGGTGAAGGAGGAAGCGATGATGTTGCTTCCATGCCAAATGATGAATTGGTTTGCGGCTGTAATGGTGTCACAAAAGGTGCGATTGTGGAAGCCATCAAAACCCAAGGATTAACCACACTGGATCAAGTGAGTCATTGTACAAATGCCGGCCGCTCTTGCGGACGCTGTAAACCAATGGTCAGCAACATCCTTGCCTATACACTCGGTGACCAATTCGATGCGGCGGCTGCCCAAAAGACAAGCATTTGCAGCTGTACAACCATAAGCCGTGAGGAATTGGTGGAAGAGATTAAGGTTAAAGGCTTAACTAGCGTGAAAGAAGTTATGAACGTGCTGGAATGGAACAATGAAGAAGGCTGTACAAAATGTCGCCCGGCCATTAACTATTACCTTGGCATGATTCATATGGATGAATATAAAGATGACCGTGATTCCCGATTGGTGAATGAGAAAATGCATGCGAACATACAGAAGGATGGGACATATTCCGTTGTACCAAGAATGTACGGTGGGGTCACAACAGCGGCTGATTTGAAAAAAATTGCGGAAGTAGCTGAAAAATACGATGTACCATTAGTAAAATTAACGGGTGGACAGCGGATTGGATTGTTCGGTGTGAAAAAAGAAGACCTGCCACAGATGTGGGAAGAGCTTGATATGCCGTCAGGATATGCATACGGAAAAACATTGCGAACTGTTAAAACCTGTGTTGGTGCTCAGTTCTGCAGGTATGGTACCCAAGATTCCATGGCTCTTGGCATCGAATTGGAGAAGAAATTCGAACGCCTTGATACACCTCATAAAGTAAAAATGGGGGTGTCAGCCTGCCCAAGAAACTGTTCCGAAGCAGGAATCAAGGACATTGGTTTCGTAGGAATCGACGGCGGTTGGGAGATTTATGTGGCTGGAAACGGTGGGGTAGACCTTCGCCCTGGTGACCTGCTGTGTACGATGAAAACGCAGGAAGAGGTTATGGAAATGACAGGTGCTTACCTGCAATACTACCGTGAAACAGCCAACTACCTGGAGCGGACGTCTAAATGGGTAGAACGAATGAGCTTAGAGCATGTAAAGGAAGTATTGGCTGATGAAGCGACACGAAAAGCCTTAAATGAGCGAATGGATCAGACATTGAGAAAGTATATTGAGCCTTGGAACGAAGCGATTCAAAGTGAAGAAATCCAAGATAAATATTATGCAAAACGTATGATCACAGTTGGGAGTGAATTCAAATGATTGAAACACTAACTCGCATTCCAGTCGTACACTACTCCAATCTGAAGGGTAGAACAGGGTATTCCATAAAAATCGATAATCAAGAAATTGCTCTATTTAAAGTATCAAACGGCGGTGTCTATGCACTTGAAAATCGCAGTCCCCATCCGAAGGGTGGAGTCCTTTCCGAAGGGATGGTCAGCGGGGACTATGTATATTGCCCAGTTTACGATTGGAAAATTTCATTAGTGGATGGAAGGGTTCAGGCACCAGACGAAGGTCAAGTAAAAACCTTTAAAGTAGAAATAAAAGAAGATATTGTGTTCATCATAGTATAAAAAGGTGGGGACAGTCCCCCGCTGCTTTAAAGCAGCAGGGGACTGTCCCCAACAAAGCATAGCGGAAGGATGGCTGCAGGATGAAGAAGGGGAAAGTGTTTTTAGTAGGAGCAGGGCCAGGGGATGTTGGCTTAATAACGGTTAAAGGGTTGGAAGCAATCAAGCAAGCCGAAGTTATTCTATATGACCGGCTTGCAAATCCTAAACTGTTAGAGTTTGCTCCGGGAGATTGCGAACTCATTTATTGTGGGAAATTACCTGACCGCCATATTTTGCGCCAAGAGAACATCAATGATCTTTTAGTGGAAAAGGCGCTGGAAGGTAAAATGGTAGTCCGCTTAAAAGGCGGCGACCCTGGTGTGTTTGGCAGAGTCGGAGAAGAAGCGGCAGCCCTGGCCCAATATCAAATACCCTTTGAAATCGTCCCTGGCATTTCATCAGGGATAGCAGCCCCCCTGTATGCTGGAATTCCAGTAACACACCGTGAACATGCAGAGTCCTTTGCTGTTGTGACTGCCCACGATAAGTCTCAAAACGGCAAGCCTAAGCTCGACTGGGAAGGTCTTGCTCGTGGTGTGGATACGATTGCTTTTTACATGGGAGTTGGAAATTTACCATTTATCTGTGAGAATCTCATGACCCATGGAAAGCCAGCAACGACACCTGTTATATTGATCCAATGGGGAACATTTGGCCGTCAAAAGACACTAAAAGGAACACTAGCGGACATTTCGGAAAAGGTCTTGGAAGCCAAATTCAGTAACCCAGCAATTATTTTAGTGGGGGAAGTCATTTCTCTTCGTGAAAAAATAAGTTGGTTCGAGAAAAAGCCGTTATACGGACGGCAAATCCTGCTTGCAAGAACGAGTGCCAGCCCTAGTGAATTAGCTAGTGAATTAATGACTCATGGAGCAGATGTCATTGAGTTTCCGAAATGGAAAAAGACGCCCATGCCGCTAGACCTAACAACTATTACTGCATATGAAAAAATTGTATTTGCTTCACCTGAAAGTGTAGCGGAATTTTTTAAGGCTGTGGTAGAGCAGGAAATCGATATTCGGAGCATTAGAGCAGACTTTTTCGGTGCTTCCATTAAATCGTTGAAGGCATTAAAGGACCGCGGATTTTTAGCTAAATTCACAGAAGAGATGGTCGATTCAGAAGATATGCTTATTGTCGGTGATGCGAGTATCTTGAAGAAAGGCTTTGTGAAGGCTGAAATGATGGTTACAAGCCAAAAAGAACTAGACTTACAATTCCTGCCTATTTTTAAACGTATGCACGAAGAAGCGGATGTAAATACAGTGGTGTTCCCTAGCAGTTCATCGGTTGCACCATTTGTCGATGCTTTAAGTGAATGCGGGCTCGATAGTATATCTCTTTTAAAAGAAATGCAGGTTGTCAGCATGGGCCTACAAACTCAGGCGGCAGTCAAAAAGGCGGGTCTTGCAACAACTGGGATGCCGGATCAAGCGACAAAAGAAGGCCTGGTTGCCTATCTGGAATTGCCGGTTGATAAAGGGTGTGAAGCGTAAGGAGATGAGTACTAATTATCCGATTATGCTGCGCTTAAATGGGAAAAAAACAGTGGTTGTTGGCGGAGGAAAAGTAGCGGAGCGCAAAGTGAAGGGGCTTCTCGGCACTGGTGCTCTTGTTTCCGTGGTGAGTCCTGAATTAACTGATGAGCTTTTAAGGCTTGCAAGGGATGGTGACATCGTCTGGCTTGACAAAACTTTTTCGAAGGATGATATTCAGGATGCGTTTCTGGTCTTTGCTGCTACAAATGATGAGGGTGTAAATCAGTTTGTGAGAAGTGTAGCGAAAGACCATCAACTCGTCATGGTTGTAGATGATCCTGAAGATTCCGATTTTCATGTCCCGGCGCAGGTACAAAGAGGTCGATTAAGTATAACTGTGTCAACAGGCGGAGCAAGCCCTATCCTTGCAGGGAAGATTCGGGAACAGCTGGAACAGCAATTTGATGAGCAATACAGTGACTATCTCGAATTTCTTTTTTCAAAAAGGCAATGGATTTTAAAAGAGGTGAAAGACTCCTCGTTAAAAAAGAAACTGTTAACAGCCATTGTAAGTGAGGAATTTTTAAAAAGTGAAGATAGGGAAGAGGATTTTCAGCGTTTATTTTAGATTGTTTGTAGGTACATATACCTAAATATTATTTTTAAAAAACAAGTCTGGATTGTCATTCAGGCTTTTTTTGTGTTTAAAAAATAGAATGTAAGGGATTATTTACCTATTTTTATAAAATTTTCAGAAAAGTGGTTCCATTTTTGAAAAACGTGTTATATAATACAAAACGAGGATAGATACTGTATTATAACAAAGAGGTGATCAAGTTCATGTCAACGCAAACGACTGGTATTGAAGTGGTTGGGGCCCTAAAAGCCCAGTATGATGAGATTTTAACACCTGGGGCATTGAATTTTATTGAAGAGTTAGAGAGAAAGTTTGGCGGAAGAAGAGTAGAACTGTTGCAGTACAGGACAAAGCGTCAAGAGGAAATTGACAATGGTAAATTGCCAGGCTTCCTCCCTGAGACAAAACACATCCGTAACGGAGAATGGACAATCGCTCCGCTGCCAAAAGACCTTCAAGATCGCAGGGTGGAAATAACAGGACCGACTGACCGGAAAATGGTTATCAATGCTTTGAACTCTGGTGCAAAACTATTTATGGCAGATTTCGAGGATGCCACTTCACCCACTTGGGAAAATGCCGTCGAAGGACAAATCAACCTTAGAGATGCAGTAAAACGGACAATTTCATTTGAAAACCCGAATGGGAAGAGATACGAACTGAAGAAGGAAACAGCAGTTCTCATTGTAAGACCTCGAGGACTCCACCTAGAGGAGAAGCACGTGTTATTAGATGGCAAGCCTATCTCCGGAAGCTTTTTAGATTTTGGTTTGTACTTTTACCACAATGTGAAGGAATTACTTGCAAGAGGTTCTGGACCATATTTTTACCTACCGAAGCTTGAAAGCCATTTAGAAGCAAGGCTTTGGAACGATGTATTTGTGTTTGCTCAAGAAAACCTGGGCATCGATCAAGGAACTATCAAAGCCACTGTATTAATTGAAACGATTATGGCTGCCTTTGAGATGGATGAAATCCTTTATGAATTAAAAGAACACTCAGCCGGCTTAAACTGCGGAAGATGGGATTATATTTTCAGCTTCATTAAAAAGCTTCGTCATCAGAAGGATGTTATTCTTCCTGATCGTTCACAAGTGACGATGACCGCACCGTTTATGCGTTCGTACTCCTTACTTACCATTCAAACTTGTCATCGTCGGAAAGCGCCGGCAATGGGAGGAATGGCAGCACAAATACCGGTTAAGAATAACCCGCAGGCCAACGAAGAGGCCTTTGCCAAGGTAAGAGCGGATAAAGAACGCGAAGCACGTGACGGGCACGATGGTACATGGGTTGCCCACCCAGGACTTGTTCCGGTGGCAATGGAAGTGTTCAATCGTGAAATGCCGACACCAAATCAAATCCATACATCGAAGCAGCAAAAAATCACCATCAATGCCCAAGATTTATTAGAGGTACCAGGTGGAACCATTACAGAAGAAGGGGTACGCACGAACATCAATGTGGGCATTCAATATGTGGCTTCCTGGTTATCAGGCAGAGGTGCAGCTCCAATTTACAACTTAATGGAGGATGCGGCAACAGCAGAGATATCACGGGCGCAGCTTTGGCAATGGATTCGCCATCCGAAAGGCATATTAAAAGATGGCAGAAAAGTAACCTTTGAAATGTATGAGGAATTGAAGGTCGAAGAATTAGAAAAAATCAAACAAGAAATTGGGACTGTAGCTTTCGAAAACGGACGATTTGATGAAGCAGTGAAATTGTTTGATGGGTTGATTTTCAATGAGGAATTTGCAGAATTTTTAACACTCCCTGGATATGAACTGTTATAGATTGTTGTGTTTATTTTTATCAAAAAATAATAGATTACTAGGAGGAAATGAAAATGACAGATCAAAGAGTTGCTGGGTTACAAGAAAGCTGGGAAATGGATAGCCGTTGGAAAGGGATTACAAGACCGTACACAGCTGAGGATGTTATCAAGCTGCGCGGTTCAGTTGATATCGAACATACTTTGGCTCGCAAAGGGTCTGAGAAGCTATGGAAGCTTTTACATGAAGAGGACTATGTGAATGCACTAGGTGCCCTAACAGGAAATCAGGCAGTACAGCAAGTAAAAGCAGGGCTAAAAGCCATCTACTTAAGCGGCTGGCAAGTAGCAGCCGATGCAAACCTTTCCGGTCATATGTATCCGGACCAAAGCTTATACCCAGCGAACAGTGTTCCAAGTGTGGTTAAGCGAATCAACCAGGCGTTACAGCGCGCCGATCAAATCACTCATTCGGAAGGAGACAACTCCATCGATTGGTTTGCTCCAATTGTGGCCGATGCCGAAGCAGGCTTTGGCGGACAGTTAAACTGTTTTGAGTTAATGAAGGGTATGATTGAAGCGGGTGCTTCCGGCGTCCATTTTGAAGATCAGCTTTCCTCCGAGAAAAAATGTGGACACTTAGGTGGTAAAGTATTGCTTCCAACTCAAACGGCGGTTCGCAACTTAATTGCTGCTCGTTTGGCGGCAGATGTTATGGGCGTTCCAACCGTATTAGTTGCCCGTACGGATGCGAATGCAGCGGATTTAATTACAAGTGATATTGATATGAATGATGCACCGTTTATTACGGGAGACCGTACACCAGAAGGATTTTTCCGAGTGAAAGCCGGGATTGATCAAGCGATTGCTCGCGGTTTAGCTTATGCGCCATATGCAGACTTGATCTGGTGCGAGACTTCTGAACCGAACATTGAGGAAGCAAGACAGTTTGCGGAAGCGATTCATGAGCAATTCCCTGGCAAACTTCTCGCTTACAACTGTTCACCATCGTTTAACTGGAAAAAGAAATTGGATCAAGAGACGATTGCTAAGTTCCAAGTGGAGCTTGGAAAAATGGGCTACAAGTTCCAGTTCGTAACGCTTGCTGGTTTCCATGCTTTGAACCACAGCATGTTCGAGCTTGCCCGTGGCTACAAGGAGCGCGGCATGGCGGCTTACTCTGAATTGCAGCAATCCGAGTTCGACAGCGAGCAATACGGCTACACGGCAACTCGTCACCAACGTGAGGTTGGTACAGGGTACTTTGATCAGGTATCTATGGTGATTACAGGTGGAACATCTTCGACAACGGCATTGAAGGGCTCTACTGAGGAAGAGCAGTTTACTGGGAAGAAATAATTTTGTGGCCATGGCCATGTGGCTTGTGGTATGGCTTGGGCGTGACCCTTCTCTCCTTTTTAGGGGGGAGGGTTTTTGTTGTTTTATATAAAGATAGACTGGTGTTTTCATGTTAATTTAGAAGATGAAAGACAAAATGAAGTAGATTAAGATGAAAACTGTCCTTCATCTGGTGGATGAAGGACAAAATGTAGTAGATTAAGCTGGAAACTGTCCTTCATGAGGTGGATGAAGGACAAAATGAAATAGATTCAGATGAAAACTGTCCTTCATCGGGTGGATGAAGGACAAAATGAAGTAGATTCAGATGAAAACTGTCCTTCATCGGGTGGATGAAGGACAAAATGAAATAGATTCAGATGAAAACTGTCCTTCATGAGGTGGATGAAAGACAAAATGTAGTAGAGTCTAATGAAAACTGTCCTTCATGAGGTGGATGAAGGACAAAATGAGATAGATTAAGATGGAAACTGTCCTTCATGAGGTGGATGAAGGACAAAATGAGGTGGATTAAGATGAAAACTGTCCTTCATAAGGTGGATGAAGGACAAAATGAGATAGATTAAGATGGAAACTGTCCTTCATGAGGTGGATGAAGGACAAAATGAGATAGATTGAGATGGAAACTGTCCTTCATTGAGGTGATGAAGGACAAAATGTAATAGATTAAGGTGAAAAATGTCCTTCATCGGGTGGATGAAGGACAAAATGAGATAGATTAAGATGGAAACTGTCCTTCATCGGGTTGATGAAAGACAAAATGTAGTGGATAAAGTTGAAAACTGTCCTTCATCCCTGAACACACTATTAATCACTCATAAAAAGCCCATTGATGAACACCGGTCACACTAAAATGTCGACTTAGAACCCTGCTGGTTCCTTTTTTCGATCCCGCACCCTCACACCAATCATAAACTAAATTCGTAGTGATTTTCATATCCGGAAACAGCAGCCGCAATTCTCCGACACCCCGCAAAATAGCGGATTCCACCAACTCTTCACACCCGCAAACATCACACACTAACTTCTTTCCACAAACGGAGAGCGAAGAAGAGTGGCACGTTCTACATGTTGGTCCCTTTTTTAGCTCCTCATACTGATAGGGACGAATTCGAGTATATGGGGATTCTATTTGGTGCAACGCCACAAGCTTGTCAGCAAGTGCTTGATCCTGTTTAGTTAATTGGCACGGGAGTTCGTTTAGTTTTTTCATAAAACGTGGCAATTGGGATAAATAGATAATGGGTTCATCTTTAGGGGATTGGTAAAGGGGAAACTCGGGGTTAATAAAAATAACATATCCCTCAACGTTATAGCGATACCCTAGGTTTTGAAGTAATTGTCGGAATAAGAATTTGATTCGCTTTAGCTGGTCTAGAGGATTTTTAATTTCCTTTCCCTTTCCGGGAAAAGTGTAGAAATTGCCATTTTCGTAAATATAGTCACCTTCAAAATTTTTTACTTCAAAAAGGTAAATGGTCTTTGGAAACATCAAGGTGGAATCAATCTGAAGATTAGAATTGTTACTTTCAAGGAGCAAATCATTTAATATCAAGGGCTTACTTTGCAGCTTCTCCGTGTATAAATCAAATTGAACTTCACCGGCAAATCCTTTTTCAAGATAATAAAATTTCTTCTGCTCATCATCCGTAAGAGTCATACGGGCGTTTAATATCCTCCAAATCTTTATCACATCTGATTCAATTCTAGCTTTATAAGGCATACTCCACATCCTTTCTTATTCTCTATGTCAATCTTATATAAAATAGAGAGCGAAAGGGATGAACATTTTGTTAATTTTACGGACAACCCCCATATTTTTGGTAAGTAACGTTTTATAGGGTATTATCATACATAGTAATAGCCTTTTAAATGGAGTTGATTTATTTGAAAAAGCCTACGGTTGATGAAGTGTTGCAGCAGGGGATTTATGGAGCGATGGAGACAAAACCGGATGAGCGGCGCAAATACTTAGGGACTTTACGAGAAAGGATTATTGTTGCCCTAAAAAAGAACCAAGTGGCCGAAACAGAAATTTATCCGCAGATAGAAATATTAATGAAAGAAAATCCACAGGCGCACTTATTTTTAAATGGGAATATGAGCTATGAGGAACTTTCTAAGTATGTTAAAGTGGCAAATAAGCAAAAAATGGAGCATACAATTGTTACCAATAAAGAACACGATTCAGAAATAGGGTTAGTGTTAGCGATGGACCATGCCATCGACAAGGAAGAAATCTATATAACAAAGAAAATAGCGGTACAAGAAGAGGCTAAAAAAAGTAAGGGTTTTTTCGCAAAACTCTTTAATAGGTAGCAAAAACTAAAGGCTCGTAGTCACTCCACGATACTAAGGGCTTTTTTGTTGTATAATAATGGAAAAAAGAAGTGGTGATCGTATGTCGTTAAAAGGAATCAACCATTTGCTATTTTCAGTTTCAAACTTAGAGAGATCAATTGAATTCTACCAGAATGTTCTTGAAGCAACACTGCTTGTGAAGGGAAGAAGTACGGCTTATTTTGATTTGAATGGTCTCTGGCTCGCTCTTAATCTCGAAAAAGATATTCCACGCAACGAAATCCATGAGTCGTACACCCATATCGCGTTCTCAATCAAAGAAGAGGACTATACAAAAATGTACCAGAAGCTACAAAAATTAAAGGTCAACATTCTACCTAGTCGGCCAAGGAATGAAAAGGATAAAAAGTCAATTTACTTCACCGATCCCGATGGTCACAAATTAGAATTCCACACAGGTACACTGCAGGACCGGCTTGATTATTATAAAAGTGAAAAACCACATATGGAGTTTGGGGACAGTCCCCCTGCGCTTTAGCGCAGTGGGGGACTGTCCCCACCTCTGATTACAGATGTATGAAGCTCCATCTCCACATTTCCTTGGATGGCGCGGCTGATCATACAAGACGATTCTGCTTTTTTGGCAAGTGTATGAGCCAATTCGATGTCTTTTTCAGTAGCATCGTGGTTCAGTACGATCAGCGGTCGGTGAATAATCTTTTTATAGGTAATGACGCCTCTTGTTACATCGACAATTCCCTCAGATTCCATTGTGAGGTTTTCTTTTTGCAATTTACTGCGTTCCATCATCGCTGCAAGGGTAATGATATAACAGGTGGCAGCGGCGCCCAGGAGCATTTCATCAGGGTTTGTGCCCACTCCCGGTCCATCCATTTCTGGTGGAATCGACACTTTGGTTTTTAAATTACCTGCTTCAATTTCTCCAACGTCATTGCGTAAGCCTGGCCAGTTTGCGTGCAAATGGAAATGATGTTCAGCCATGAAAGATTCCTCCTATTTAATTAAAATAACGGTACACTCTATTAAAAAAATATGGTACCGTTGAGTGGTGTTGTAAATTTTTAGGGAGTATTAAATGAATGAAAATTATCTTTAAGCTATTATTAATAATCATACTATGCCTATATTTAGCCGTCCTAACGAAATTAATATTATTTAAATATATCCCTTTAACAGAAATCATCCATCATTTCAATTTCACTTATGATGAATATCATTGGCGTTCGAATAATTTTGTCCCGTTTAAAACAATCTTTTTTTATCTCTACATAGCGGATGTTAACTTGAATATTCGTATTGAGAACTTAGCAGGGAATGTGATTGGTTTTATCCCGTTCGGTTTTATCTTACCATTGCTCATGAAAAAGTTTCAAAGACTTAGCGCTGTGATGCTAGCTTCCTTTTGCTTGAGTTTGACCTTCGAGATTCTACAATTATTATTTGAGTTTGGCAGCTTCGATGTCGATGACCTGATTTTAAATACATTGGGCGGAATGCTGGGGTACATACCAGCTAAACTTCTCTTGCGTATTATTAATTTTAGAAAAAAAACCAACCGATGAATCGATTAAAAAGATCCACTGGTTGGTTTTTCGTTGTCTGAGCCGGTGACTGGAATACTATCAGCCAATAATTGAATATTTTTTGTAACCTTTGTGCTATAGGTAAAATCGCCATAGCAGTAAGGGTAACGGAAATTATTCTTATTCCCACCGCATGTATAAAGAGTTGGCTTCTTTTTTACTTGAAGAAGAGAAAAATGTTTTGCTAACTCTTCACTATGTTTGCCGCCGTGCGCCGCCACGTAATCCACATACCCAATACCCATATTGTAGGCCTGTATTATAGTAGGGAAATCTACTTTTTTCTGATTACCATAAGTGAATACCCGTTGAAAATGCTTCACTCCGACTTGAATACTTTGCTTTGGGTCGGTAATCGAGTTTCTGGCTAATCCGGCTGATTCAGAGGCTTGCATCGGATCCCCGCCCTTCCCATGGCTTTCTTGCTGCATGAGAGCAATAAGAACGTGGGTCTGGCTTTCAAGATGATATTTTGCTAGTTCTTGTTGGATTAAGGGACTATATTTTTTTACATCAGCAAATGAATCGTTTTTATCTATAGGTGTTGAAATTGGTTTTTGAAAATAATTTTGAAACATCGCTAAGGCGCAAAAAACTATAAATAGTACGAAAAAGGTTTTGAACTTCTTCCGTCTTCGCTTCTTCATTCCATAACTCTCCCAGTTCTTTCTTCTTAGAACATTATAATTGATGGCGGTATTACCTGTCAGTGTCGTAAGTATGAAAAAAGAAAGATTATTTGTAGAACCAATCTAAAACTCTATTCTTTTGTTAATAATGATGAAGGAATCATTGCGGTAAAGCGGAAAAGTTTGGTATCATCAATATTAAAATAATAACGATAATTGGGATTGGAGGTAATCTGAGATGTCACGAATTTCAAATGAGCAGGTGAAACATGTGGCGAACCTGGCACGGTTAGCGATCACAGAGGAAGAAGCGGAAAAGTTTACAAAACAGTTGGATGCTATTATTTCTTTTGCGGAACAGCTGAATGAATTAGATACAACAAATGTGGAGCCAACCTACCATGTGCTTGATATGAAAAATGTATTGCGTGAGGATGTTCCACAACCAGGACTGCCGCGTGAAGAGGTGCTCAAAAATGCACCGGAACATCAAGATGGGCAGATTAAGGTTCCATCGATTTTGGGAGAGTAAGGAGGGAAAAAAGTGAGTTTATTTGATTATAAAGTTTCAGATTTGCATGAGCTTTTACATAAAAAAGAACTAAAAGTTTCCGACCTCGTCAATGAATCGTTCACACGAATTGGCCAGGTGGAGGAAAAGGTACAAGCCTTTTTAACATTGGACGAAGAGCGGGCAAGAGCAACCGCCAAAATGCTGGATGATAAACTAAACGCCGGAGCCGAAAAAGGGCTGCTTTTTGGCATGCCGATCGGTTTAAAAGATAACATGGTGACAAAAGGACTCCGTACCACTTGTGCGAGTAAAATACTAGAAAACTTTGATCCTATCTATGATGCGACTGCTGTTCAAAAGCTACAGCAAGTAGAAACTGTTACGATTGGTAAATTAAACATGGACGAGTTTGCCATGGGTTCCTCGAACGAAAACTCTTACTACAAAAAAACACGAAATCCATGGAATCTTGATACGGTTCCAGGAGGATCATCAGGTGGTTCCGCGGCATCGGTCGCTTCCGGAGAGGTTCTCTTTTCTCTAGGATCGGATACAGGAGGTTCCATCCGCCAGCCTGCTTCTTTTTGTGGTGTAGTTGGAATGAAGCCAACCTATGGACGTGTGTCCCGCTTCGGTCTTGTGGCATTTGCCTCCTCACTTGACCAAATTGGACCAATTACAAGAACGGTGGAAGACAATGCCTATCTTCTGCAAGCAATTTCTGGGTTAGACCCAATGGATTCTACGTCAGCAAATGTGGACGTACCAAACTTTGCGGCTTCCCTAACAGGTGATGTAAAGGGACTGAAAATTGCTGTTCCAAAAGAATATTTAGGTGAAGGTGTCAGCGAATCTGTCCGTCAATCGGTGCTGGATGCGTTAAAGGTGCTAGAAGGTCTTGGGGCTGTTTGGGAAGAGGTTTCACTTCCACATTCCAAATACGCACTTGCAACCTATTACTTGCTCTCATCTTCTGAAGCATCAGCGAACCTTGCTCGATTTGATGGTGTTCGTTATGGCTATCGTGCACAGGATGCGGAAAGCTTAATCGATTTATATAAAAAGACGCGGGCAGAGGGCTTTGGGGATGAAGTCAAACGCCGGATTATGCTAGGTACGTTTGCGTTAAGCTCTGGATATTATGATGCGTATTATAAAAAGGCACAGCAGGTTCGAACACTTATCAAGAAGGATTTTGAAGATGTGTTTGCAAACTATGATGTCATTATTGGACCAACTACACCAACGCCTGCTTTTAAAATTGGTGAAAACATCGACGACCCACTAACGATGTATGTGAACGACATTTTAACCATTCCGGTAAACCTTGCGGGTGTTCCAGGAATCTCCGTTCCATGTGGATTTGATGCGGGTCTGCCATTAGGCTTACAAATCATCGGTAAGCATTTTGATGAGACGACCATTTACCGTGTTGCCCATGCATTTGAACAGGCAACCAACTTTCATAAACAGAAGCCAGAATTGTAGGGGGTGAAATGATGGAATTTGAAACAGTCATTGGACTTGAGGTCCATGTAGAGTTAAAAACGGAATCAAAAATTTTCTCGGCGAGTCCAAACCATTTTGGTGCGGAGCCAAATTCAAATACAAGTGTCATTGACTTAGGATATCCTGGAGTTCTTCCTGTCTTAAATAAAAAGGCAGTTGAATTCGGTATGAAAGCAGCTATGGCTTTGAATTGTGAAGTAGCTACTCACACGAAGTTTGACCGAAAAAACTACTTTTATCCAGACAATCCGAAAGCCTACCAAATCTCCCAATTTGACAAACCGATTGGAGAGCATGGCTGGATTGAAATTGAGGTAAACGGCTATACGAAAAAGATTGGTATTACGAGAATCCATCTGGAAGAGGATGCAGGTAAGCTAAATCATGAAAAAGGCTATTCACTTTGCGATTATAATCGTCAGGGAACGCCGCTTGTAGAAATCGTTTCCGAGCCGGATATCCGCACTCCTGATGAAGCATATGCCTATCTGGAAAAATTAAAGTCAATTATTCAATATACAGGTGTTTCTGATTGTAAAATGGAAGAAGGCTCACTCCGTTGTGATGCGAATATCTCCATTCGTCCTGTGGGCCAAGAGGAATTTGGAACAAAGGCAGAGTTAAAGAACTTAAACTCATTCAATTTTGTCCGTAAAGGGCTTGAATTTGAAGAAAAGCGTCAGCGAGAAGTGGTTTCATCAGGTGGGACAATTGATCAGGAAACACGCCGCTTTGACGAGGCGACGGGTGCAACCCTTCTCATGCGTGTAAAAGAAGGCTCAGATGATTATCGTTACTTCCCAGAGCCGGACTTACTTGATTTATATATTGACGAGGATTGGAAGGCACGAATCCGTGCTGAAATCCCTGAACTGCCAGACCAACGTCAGAAACGATATATAGAAGAACTAGGTCTGCCTGTCTACGATGCTAAGGTATTGACCGTGACGAAAGAAATGGCTGATTTCTTTGAGGCAACTGTAGCAGGTGGGGCGGATGCCAAGCTTGCGTCGAACTGGATAATGGGAGACGTTTCAGCCTACCTGAATGCAGAAGGGAAAGAACTTGATCAAGTTGCGTTAACTCCAGAAGGCTTGGCAAGTATGATTAAGCTGATTGAAAATGGTACGATTTCTTCCAAAATCGCGAAAACTGTTTTTAAAGAGTTAATTGAAAACGGTGGCGATGCGGAGCAAATCGTAAAGGACAAAGGACTTGTGCAAATTTCCGATGAGGGCACTCTTCTAAAGATTATTGCAGAAATACTAGATGCCAACCCGAAATCAGTAGAGGATTTTAAGGATGGAAAAAGTAAAGCAGTGGGCTTCCTTGTTGGTCAGTTGATGAAAGCAACAAAGGGACAGGCCAACCCACAACTGGTCAATCAATTGTTGCAGCAGGAATTGCAAAAACGATAAAACGAAGGCTGGCAGAAACTACTCTGCCAGCCTTTTTTATGCGGTTGTTGTCGAATCAGATTTCGACATTACTCGCTTCATTTCCCGGGAAAAAAGTGAGTATTTAAACGGGTTTATTGCAGTTTTAACTAAACGTTTGGTTAATAAGGAAATATCGGGGAACTTGTCGGAAAGTGGATTTTATGACGTGAAAAGACAGTATTATAAAAAAGGCGCTAGGCTACTGCCTACCGCCTTTCCATAAATTAAAACGAAATCATTGCCCCACGTTCATCGAATACAGAGGTAGGATTCCAGGCCACTTCCCAAAGATTATTTTCTGGATCGGCAAAATAGGCAGTCCGACCGCCCCAAAAGGCATCACTTGGTTCTCTTACAATTCTTGCGCCAGCTTCGTGAATTTCCTCAATCACTGAGTCAACATGCCCTGGCTCGTCCACGTTAATAGCAAAAGTTACCCCACGAAAGGCATTTGTTGAATGAGTAATTTCAACATTCGCATCCTTTGCCAACTCCTCAATTGGAAACAAGGAAAGCAGCACACCGGCTGTTTTGAAGACAGCATAGTTATCTGAACTAATACTGGTTTCTTCCCAGCCTAATGATTGATAAAAAGACCGAAGTGCTGGTAAATTAAAAGCACCAATTGTAATTAAACTTACCCTTTGTGGAACCATTATTCATTCCTCCTATTAAATGCATGTTCCATACATTCTACAAATTAGTCACCATCTCCTTCACTCTAGTAGTTTAGTTTGCTGAGAAAATGGTAAGATTTAGAGAAGAGGAAGAGAGGGAACTCACTTGACAATATATATTGCACTATTAAGAGGGATTAATGTTGGCGGTCATAACATCATAAAAATGGCTGAATTAAGACAGCTGCTTGAAAGCATGGGTTTACATAAGGTGAAGACTTATATTCAAAGCGGGAATGTTTTATTTGAATCTGAGGAGGGGGCTACACAACTCACCCAACGATTAGAGGAAGAAATCAGAACTACGTTTGGTTTTCCTGTTCCCGTTATCTTAAGGACTGCTGAAACGTTGAATCAAATCATTCAGGATTGTCCTTACTCGCCGGATTCTTTAAACGAGGGGGAAAGTATTCAACTGGCTTTTTTGGCAGATGAACCCTCTCCGGAAAAAATCGACTATTTGCAAGGTTTTAAAAGTGAACTCGATGAATGCCAAATTGTTGGGAAGGATATTTATTTATTCTTTCGTCAAAGTATCCGTGATTCAAAGCTAGCGACTCAGTTGCCAAAGCTAGGCGTTCCTGCAACCGTACGGAACTGGAAGACCGTGCTTAAGCTGGCAGCATTAGCAAAAGAGTTGGCTGAATGAAAGAAAGCCCGGATTATAGATTCTCCGGGCTTTTTTCTATAGTCTATTCTTGTTTTAGTAAGCGAACACTTTCAGTGAACTCTTTTTCGATTTCATCATTTTTCTTATAAGTGAGTAAGCTGACAATGTAAGCCACAACCAGGTTAAGTACGAAGCCTGGAACGATTTCATAAAGCGATTCGCCGAAAATGACTTTACCAAGGTCCGCATTTTTCCAAACGATAACGGTAACAGCACCGACGATCATTCCGAACAGGGCTCCCCAGTTGGTTGTCTTTTTCCAGAATAAGCTTAATAGAATGATAGGACCAAATGATGCTCCGAAACCTGCCCACGCATAGGCGACAAGGTCTAAAATTGTGTTGTTTTGTTGGAAAGCAAGTGCAGCTGCAACAACAGCAACAAGGAGCACGGCCATTCTGCCTAAGAAAACTAACTGTTTATCCTTCGCGTTTTTGTTCATTACTACTTTATATAAATCTTCAACTAGTGCACTTGAGGTTACGATCAACTGAGAAGAGATCGTGCTCATGATGGCAGCCAGAATAGCAGCCAATGCAAATCCTGCAAATAAAGGATGGAAGAAGATTTGACTTAACGAAATAAAGACAGCTTCTGGATTCTTTAATGAAAAATCAGCATTATTATGGAAGAATGCCAGGCCGATAAATCCAGTAAGAATGGTACCAACTAAAGAAATAATCATCCAGCCCATTCCGATGCGACGGGCACTTTTTGTTTCTTTGATTGTTTTAATGGCCATAAACCGAACGATAATATGTGGCTGTCCAAAGTATCCAAGGCCCCAAGCCATTGCAGATAAAATCCCAATAAAGGTAGTTCCTTTAAATAAATCAAGTAAGGTAGGATCAATCGCGCGAATCGTATCAAACGTTTCTGCTGGACCACCAGTATGGAAGATACCAATCGCAGGAACTAAAAGTAACGCAATCAGCATCATTAACCCTTGAATGAAGTCTGTATAACTTACTGCCAGGAATCCACCAAATAAAGTGTAGGCAACAACAACGCCGCCAACGATATATAGACCTGTATGGTAGCCAGTTCCAAATGAACTTTCAAAAAATACTGCTCCCGAAACCATTCCTGAAGACACATAGAAAGTAAAGAAAATAAGTATAACGATACCTGATACAATGCGGAGTAGTTTCGTTTTGTCTTTAAAGCGATTTTCTAAATAGCTTGGAATTGTAATAGAGTCATTGGCTACCTGCGTATAGGAGCGCAGACGAGGTGCTACCAATAACCAGTTTAAGTAGGCTCCAATTGTTAAACCGACAGCGATCCAAGCATCCGCTAAACCGCTTACATAAATTCCGCCAGGTAAGCCCATTAATAGCCAACCACTCATATCAGCTGCGCCAGCACTCAAGGCGGTTACTGCTGGTCCTAAAGACCTTCCCCCGAGCATGTAGTCCGTCAGATTGCTAGTTTTTCGAAAAGAATACCAACCAATGAATAACATCATGGCGATGTAGATTCCAATCGAAACTAATTGTAGTGTCTCGTTTGACATACTTTTCCCCCTTTATTATATTGGAAATTATTTATAATAATATTTCCTATATATAAAATATTCTATCAACTTATTAAACTCATTTCTAGTACTAATTTATTGCTTTATGAAAATAGTATTAAGTGCTTGTAGAATACCATGGAAATATGTTTGAATGCAGTTCAATTGTAACGTCTGACTAAAACGACTATCATAGAAGAAAATCGGAAGGGGTGTTGTAGGGATGGGTTTAAACGTTTGGTTTCAAAAAGGGATGACAGCGGATGAATATATAAATGCAATGACTAGTAATAAAGCAGAGATGCTATCGATTTATGAGCATTTCACCCTATCTGCTGAAGACACCAAGAAGCTTGAGGAATTAAGGGAGAAGCAGTTACGAGTCATCGTTATATCAGAGGATTGGTGTGGAGATGCGCTCTTGAACAATCCGATTTTACTCAAAATTGCTGAAACCAGCGGGATGGAGGTTCGGTTTGTTCTCAGAGATCAGAATCTAGAGTTAATGGACCAATACTTAACAAATGGCACATCAAGGGCCATTCCCATTTTCATTTTTATTGACCATGAGGGAAATGAAGTGGCGGTTTGGGGTCCAAGAGCACCAGAAATGCAGGCACTTGTGGAAAAGGAACGTGCAGCCCTGCCTGAAAAGGATGCAGTTGATTTTCAGGAAAGACAAATGGAAATGTATAAGCGCTTGAGAACATCTTATCAGCAGGACGCAGCCATTTGGCAAACAGTAGCAAGCAGCATAATAGCTACATTATTAAAATAAAAATGAGGCTGATTCCTGGTATTGGAATCAGCCTCCTCTTTTTAGAGTTTAAAATTGCCGCCACCCTTTGGGGGGATGCGATCTTTGCTTAAATTTTTATCATTAATCTTTGGTTCGATCCCTAGGATAAAGTTACGAATATTAGAACGGTGTAGATAAATTAAAAAGAATGAAAAGAATAAAAAGATGAGGTCTAAATCTAATTCAGGTGAATAAAAGGAATAGGCAAGCATGCTTAATCCAACAGAAATCGATCCGAAAAATACATACTTGGTTAAAAAAATAATGGCAAAAAAGGAAAGATAGGCAACAATCAACAATGGGAGATTGGAAATTAATAATGCACCAGCGGTTGTGGCAATAGCTTTGCCACCTCTAAACCCTGCAAAAATGGGAAAGCAATGGCCAACCACAGCGAGTAATCCAAAGTAGATGGGGTCTACCTCCACTTGAAAATGGATAGGCAGATAAGTTGCTAAAGCACCCTTTGCAAGGTCGATCAGAAGGACGAAAATAGCAGACTTTTTTCCAAGAACCCGTAACGTATTTGTTGCTCCCGGATTTTTACTTCCAAGTTCCCGGATATCGACACCAAAGAGTAGTCTGCCCACAATCAAAGCGGTGGGAATACTTCCGATTAAATAAGAAGCAAGAAGCAATAACCAAACCATATGCATCAGTCCCTCACATATAATTTTTAATTCTAATAGCATTCTATCATACTTAGATGGTATTATTTTGTTAATATCTCAATATTCGGAAGTAAAGGGAGAAACTAACATGAGTGGAATTGATTTTGTCCAAGTTGCTAATAGCTATGCCCGATCAAGAGAAGATATTCCCGTGACTTTAATGGAAAGCCTGCAGCTGCGCAATATATTTTTTGATGGAAAAACGATCGCTGACCTTGGTTCAGGTACAGGTGTACTTGCAAGAAAAATGGCGATGAGAAAAGCAAATGTAGTTGGTATTGAACCATCACAGGAATTGTTAAATCAGGCTGTCTTATTGAATCAAATGAAGAATTTTAATATTCCCTATCTACTGGGAACAGCGGAAGCCACAGGTTTAGAAGATTCTCAGTTTGATATTGTGACGGTATTGAGGGCGTGGCACTGGTTCGATCGTCCAAAGGCTATTCAGGAAATCAAAAGGATATTAAAAGCAAAAGGGACATTAATTATCATTGATTCTGGATTTCTCTCAGGACCGGATGTGGTGGAAAAGACCTTAAAGGTTATTGAAAAATACGTAGTGAGCGGTTTAACACCGGCTGGTTCAAAAGCGGACTCTAAAATGCGAATTAATGGCTTTCCAGTTGAGTGGTTTGAAGAGTGGAAAAAGGAAGGTTTTGAAATTAGAGACTTCTACAAGCTGAATTACACTGTTAGCTTTTCGAAAGAGGAATGGGTGGAACGAGTAGAGTCGATCTCCTGGCTAGCGGGGTTAGACGAATCGGTTCGAAAGGGAGCATTAAAGGAATTAACGGACTCTTTACCGGAAGGGGGATCTTTTGAGATTCCTCATGACTGTAATGTTTGTATCTTGCGATTAGAATAAGCAATCTTTTTAGGCGTGCGATCCGTTTCGCACGTTTTTTTATGATGGTCTTCAAGAGAGCATGATAAGATAAAAAAATATTTATATAAAAGTGTAGGGGTTTTTGATATACGTTTCGTCTATTGATATGAAAGAACAGAGAGAAAGGGGGAGAGAATCATTAGCGACACTGTAATAATAGAAAAAGTGCGGGAAGGCAATGAACATGCCTTTCGACTTTTGGTTGAGAAGTACCGCAATGACGTGTTCCGGACTGTCTTTGCTGTTCTTCGTGACCAAAAGGAAGCAGAAGATGCCGCACAAGAAGTGTTCATGAAAATCTATACCTCTCTCTCCCAATATGAAAATCAAGGGTTTAAAACGTGGATGACACGAATTGCTGTCAATCATGCGATAGATGTAAAACGAAAACAGGCAAGAAGAAGAGAGGAAGTTGTGGATGCCCTCGAACAAAAGGCATTAGGGACACCGAGGGATAGTGTAGAAACAGAAATCATTGAAAATGATCAACGCAAGCTTGTTAGGAAAAGGCTTGATGAGTTGCCAGAGAATTACCGCGAAGTCATTTATGGGTTTTACATAGCGGAAAAAAGCTATCAACAAATGGCTGAGGAACAAAAAGTACAGGTGAAGACGATTGAAACGAAGCTGTACCGAGCCCGAAGCTGGATGAAAAAGAATTGGAAGGAGGACGATTTTTCATGAAGCATTACACCTACGATGAATGGCTGCAATATGTAAGAAATGAAATCACTGGTAAGACCCGTGAAGAGTTTGAAAATCATCTATATACATGTGACCAATGCCTTGAAGTCTACTTGCAAGCAGTAACAGCAAATGAATCATCTCTCCCAATTCTTTCAAATGAGACTAGTTTTACCGATGCCGTAATGGCGGAAGTTTCCAAGAAGAAAGGCATGGTGCCTGACACCAAACTGGAAGAAAAAAAATCAAACAAGAAGACGCCGTTGTATAAGCATGCTGCGTTTCATTATTTATTGGCAGCGGCTGCGACAATCTTGTTAACTTTTACTGGAGCTTTCCAATCTCTTGCAACTTATGCCAATTCATTAGAAACCAAACAGGTTCAGGAAAAAAGGCCATCTATGACGGAAGGGATGATGAATAAAACATTCGCATGGATGGATTCAATAGAAAAGAAGGAGGCAAATAAGAAATGAAAAATCCGACAAAGGCGTTAACATTAAATCTTATTCCCGGTCTTGGTCATATTTATAACGGTAAAGTTTTTCGTGGCTTATTTTATCTTATTGTAGTCGGTATTGCAGCGTTTGCGACACTGATTGGTGCAATGAATTATGCAGGAGGGGAAGCTTTCATAGCCTTTTTAGGAGGCACTGTCTTCTACATTATTAGCTTTATAGATATGGGACTTCAGATTTCAAAACATAAGGCGGCATTAAAGGCCACCAATCCGGATGATATTCAAAATCAAGACTCCGAACGTTTTTATACAATTGTTTTGTCGTTTATCCCAGGTCTCGGTCACTTGCAGATTGGCCTGATGAATAGAGGCTTGACCCTTTTAGCAGCGTTTTTGGGTCTTGCCATCATGGTTATTTTTGTAACAGCCATGTCTAATCGGGGCGAATTTATGGTGTTCTTAGCAGGCTTACCGGTTATCTGGGTGTATGGATTTTTCGATGCCGTTCAACAGGTGAATAAAAAGCAACGCGGCGAAGAGTTAATAGATCGGAGTATTTTGGAAGACTTTGAAATGCGAAGAGAAGACGGGAAGAAGAGCAAATCTATTGCGACTTTTCTTTCTATCTTCCCTGGGGCCGGCCACCTCTATTTAGGTTTACAGCGCCGAGGGATTCAGCTAATGGCGGCATTTCTATTTTCAATTTATATTTTAGATGTTTTACGATTAGGAATCTTCTTGTTTTTAATACCGATTATTTGGTTTTACAGCTTTTTTGATGGACTGCAAAAAGCATCTAGGTACGGTGAGGAAACGATTGAAGATGTGCCAATCATTGCTTATTTCCTTAATCACCAAAAATGGGTGGGTATTGGGCTTGTGATCATGGGAGTGTACTATTTAGTGATGAACGTCTTGCTTCCAGCCTTCTCACCCGTGTTCTCAAGACTATTGGATATTGATGTGATGTACTGGGTTCAAGGTTACTTCCAGCCGTATTTCCAGACAGGTCTTGTTTGTCTGTTATTAATCGGAGGGGGAATCAAGCTATTATCTGGTAGTAAAAAGAAGCGGGAGGTAGAAAGCCATGAGTAAGTGGGGAAAAACGATAACAGGGGTGGTCCTAATCGGAGCCGGAATTGGGTTCCTTTTTAGAAAAAGAAAGGAGGAAGAGGTATGAGAACCTGGCGTGTGGGTACATTTTCAATGGGAGGATCGCTCCTGTTTCTTGGACTTTTCCTCTTTTTTTCAAGATTTCTTGGGTTTAGTATGGTTCAGGTGATGAGTGCGTGGTGGCCGATTTTATTAATCGTGTTAGGTGTCGAAATTTTACTCTATTTGTTTTTGTCACGGCAAGAAAAGCCCATGTTAAAATATGATTTTCTTAGTATTTTCTTTGTGGGACTGATGGGGACGACGGGAATAGCGTTTGCCGTTATTAGCTCGACAGGTTTGATGGACAAGGTGGAGGAATTAATTGCGAGGGAAGAACTGTCGTTTGAGCTTCCTGCCTATTCCTATCAAATGGATGATAGTATCAAACGAGTGGTAGTCAGAACTGTAGGCTATGATATGACGATTGAGGCGACAGAAGAAAAAGAGGTTTCTATGTTTGGTACGTATCGGGTTCAAACAGCTAAGAAGGATAAGCTGTTAAAAACAGCTGAAGATTTGATTTCAGCAAACAAAAGAGGCGATACGTTATATCTGAATGTGAAGACCTTGCCAAATGAGGTGGGGCCGTTTGATTTACAAGGAAATGTTGCGGCAACGCTTCTTGTACCAAGTGATGTGAAGCTTGAGGTGATCGGTAACGGGAACGAGCTTACGTTAAAGCCTAGGACGCTGGCGAATGACTGGAATATTGAGAGTGCTTCATCGGTTATGGTCGATGTTGCAAAAAATAGTGATTTGAAGGTAGCGGCAGTTGGAGTCGAAGATGTTCGCGGAAAGGATGGCGAATGGAAGGTATCGGAGGATACGGCTTCTTCTGAAGGCATAGAGAATTCATCTGTGTTGAAAAATGCGGTGTATCAAGCAGGAGAAGGAAAACACCGTATCAATATAGTTAATGCGTATAATGTAAGTCTTAATAGCAATTAGTAGGAAACATCATCATATTTTTTGCAAAAAAAAATAAAAAGATTATGATAGAAGGTGGACTCTGGAGAGAGAATAGTACTTATGGCTTCGCGTTATGTTTGTAAGCGAGGATAATAATTGGTAGAATATAGAATTGACAGAGTCGTTGTTATTTATAAAAATTAGGATGATGATGATGAAAAGAGCAAGACTAATTTATAATCCAACTTCAGGACGTGAGTTGATTAAGCGTCAGTTGCCGGAGATACTTATGAAATTAGAGGCGGCTGGCTATGAGGCCTCATGTCATGCCACAACCGGAGCAGGCGATGCAACAAATGCGGCGCGCATAGCTGTCGAGCGCAAGTATGACATAGTCATTGCTGCAGGTGGAGATGGAACCATTCATGAAGTGGTTAACGGCTTAGCTGAGCAGGAGTATCGTCCGAAATTAGGTATTATTCCAGCTGGAACAACGAATGATTTTGCCCGTGCGCTTCAAATTCCAAGGGATATTGGAGCCGCTGTCGACATAATCACAAAAGGGGAATTAATTCCCGTCGATATTGGTCGTATTAATGAAAAGTATTTTATAAATATCGCAGGTGGCGGAAGGCTTACTGAGCTTACATATGAGGTCCCTAGCAAATTAAAAACAATGCTTGGTCAGCTTGCCTACTACCTAAAAGGAATGGAAATGATTCCTTCAATTAAATCCTCGCATTTAAAGCTTGAATATGATGGGAAGCTGTTCGAAGGAGAAGCTATGATGTTTCTTGTCGGCTTGACGAATTCCATTGGAGGATTTGAAAAGCTTGCGCCTGATGCCTCTATTAATGATGGACTGTTTTCATTATTAATTTTGAAAAAGGTCAATTTAGCAGAGTTTATTCGGATATCAACTTTAGCCGTCCGCGGGGAGCATGTGAATGACCCCAATGTCATTTACACACAGGCAAATCGCATTAAAGTGTATTCCGATGACAGGGTGCAGTTAAATTTAGACGGTGAATTTGGCGGACTGCTTCCAGCAGAGTTTGAAAACCTATACCGCCATTTAGAAGTGTTTGTGCCACTTGACCATATTCGCCCGCTAGACAGACCGACAGATTGGGAGTCGGGTAAAAGATATAGCTAACAAGAAGTTCGTTCCATATGGAGCGAGCTTTTTTTCGTAACGTGGAGGTTTATATAGGAGGAAAAACCGAATTAGCTCTAGAATTAAGGTATATAATGGCTTATAGACAACAGTCAAGACAAATAAGGGGTGTGGGATATGAAGGTATTGATCAACATTGACTATACAGTTGACTTTGTTGCAGATAGTGGGGCGCTAACGTGTGGAAAACCAGGTCAGGTCATCGAGGAGAAAATCATTCAACTAACGAAGGAGTTTATTGAGAATGGTGATTACGTGGTCTTTGCTATTGATGTCCATGACCAAGGGGATGAATACCATCCGGAAACCAAATTATTCCCACCGCATAATCTTCGCGGTACATCTGGAAGAGACTTATTTGGAGCATTAAAGGATGAATATGAGAAAAATAAGGTCCATGAAAATGTTGTTTTTATGGATAAAACACGGTACTCCGCCTTCGCTGGTACAGACTTGGAAATCAAACTAAGGGAGCGTGGCATTACCGAGGTTCATTTGGTGGGGGTTTGTACGGATATTTGTGTGCTGCACACGGCGGTAGATGCGTATAATAAAGGCTTCAAAATCGTTGTTTACAAGGACGCTGTTGCCTCATTTAATCAAGCTGGACATGAATGGGCCCTCGGACATTTTGAACAATCGCTAGGTGCTATGGTGAAATAGTCTATTTAATGATATTATTGTTTGTAATAGTGAGAATCTGTAATAGTATTTCGGAGGGCGATTATGAAACACATTTATCAAGATGATAGTTATACTCTTCATACCGATCTTTACCAGATTAATATGACAGAGACATATTGGAGAGATGGTATACATAATAAACGTGCGGTCTTCGAATTATTTTTCCGCAAGCTACCGTTTGGGAATGGCTATGCTGTTTTCGCTGGTCTTGAAAAGGTCATTCAGTACATTCGAAATTTCCACTTTACGGAAGACGACCTTGAGTACTTAAAAAATGAAGTAGGTTATCAGGAAGATTTTCTTGAATATCTAAAAAATATAAGGTTTACTGGAACCATTCGTGGCATGAAAGAGGGCGAACTCGTTTTTGGCAATGAGCCGATTTTACGAGTAGAAGCGCCTTTGGCTGAAGCACAGTTAATTGAAACAGCTTTGCTCAACATTGTGAATTACCAAACATTAATTGCGACGAAAGCTACAAGAATCAAACAAGTTGTGGGCAATGAGGTTGCAATGGAATTTGGGACAAGACGTGCCCAGGAGATGGACGCAGCTATTTGGGGAACGAGAGCGGCTTACCTTGCTGGTTTCGAAGCAACAAGTAACGTGAGAGCAGGGAAATTGTTTGGGATTCCAGTCGCTGGTACCCATGCCCATTCCATGGTTCAAGCATATAAAGATGAATATACAGCATTTCGTAAGTATGCGGAGTCACATAAAGATTGTGTGTTCTTAGTTGATACGTATGATACACTCCGTCTTGGCGTGCCGAATGCGATTAAAGTGGCAAAAGAGATGGGAGACCAGATTAACTTTATTGGAATTCGCTTAGATAGCGGAGACCTTGCGTATCTTTCTAAAGAGGCACGTAAGTTATTGGATGAAGCTGGATTTAAGAATGCAAAAATTTACGCTTCCAGCGATTTAGATGAGTATACGATTATTAACTTGAAGGCACAGGGTGCAAAAATTGATAGCTGGGGAATTGGTACAAAGCTAATTACTGCCTATGATCAAGCTGCACTTGGTGCTGTTTATAAAATCGTTTGTATTGAGAATGACAAGGGGGATCTGGAGGATACGATTAAAATTTCCTCTAATCCTGAGAAAGTAACAACTCCAGGCCTGAAAAAAATCTATCGCATTATTAATAATACGAATCACCATGCAGAGGGTGATTATATTGCGATGGAGGATGAGAAGCTCCCTGAAAAGCGCTTGAGAATGTTCCACCCAACGCATACATTCATTAATAAGGTGGTTACAAACTTTACGGCGAAACCACTTCATGAAGATATTTTCGTTGATGGCGAGCTTGTGTATGAGCTTCCGTGTTTGGAAGAATCCCGTGATTACTTGAAGGCGAATTTAGATTCGTTATGGGAAGAATACAAGCGGATTATGAACCCAGAAGAATACCCAGTCGACTTAAGCCAAAAGTGTTGGGATAACAAAATGAAGAATATTGAAGAAGTCAAAGAGAAAGTAGCAGCGATGAAAGAATAAATGATTGGCGTCCTGAGAAGGGCGTCTTTTTGGTGTTTGTTAAGAAGGAAAAGCCGATGAAGGACAAAATATAAGAGAAAATGAGAAAAAATGTCCTTCATGACGTCGATGAAGGACAAAATTTCAGAGAAAATGAAAAAAATGTCTTTCATAAAGCCGATGAAGGACAAAATATAAGGAAATACGAAAAAAATGTCCTTCATAAAGCCGATGAAGGACAAAACAGAAGAGAATACGCAAAGAACTGTCCTTCATAAGGCCGATGAAGGACAAAACAGAAGAGAATACGAAAAAAATGTCCTTCATAAAGCCGATGAAGGACAAAACAGAAGAGAATATGAAAAGAACTGGAGAACGTCTATAGTTTTGTGTAAATGGTTATACTTTCCAAATAAGGAGATGATCATTTATGCAAAATTATAGGGATATGACAATTAGAGAATTGGCAGGTCAATGTGAAACAGTGGACGATATTCATGCCATGATTAGGGACCTTTTCAAGGAGACTCTTCAACAGGTTTTCGAGGCTGAAATCGAGGAGCACCTTGGGTACTCCAAACATAATTCTAAAGGTATTAATACGGGAAATAGTCGGAATGGCTATAGTAAAAAGACCATTAAATCTAAGTTAGGTGAAACCAAGTTAAATATCCCTAGAGATCGTAAAGGTGAATATGAACCGCAGATTATAAAGAAATATGAGACATCTATTAATGGATTAGAGGATCAAATAATTGCCCTTTATTCTAAAGGTATGTCCACACGGGATATTGAGGACCACATGAAGGATATTTATGGTATTAACGTCTCTTCTAGTTTAGTAAGTAAGGTTACAGACAAAGTGTTGCCTCTTGTCTATGAATGGCAGTCCCGTCTACTAGACCCTGTGTATCCTATTGTGTTTTTGGATGCAATACACTTTAAAGTTAAGCATGAAAATAGGATTGTTAGTAAGGCAGCTTACACTGTTTTAGGCGTAAATACAGATGGTATTAAGGACATTCTTGGTATTTGGATCGGCGAAGATGAGAGTGCTAGTTTTTGGTTGAACGTTTGCCAAGATTTGAAGAGTCGTGGTGTACAAGATATCCTAATTGCCTGTAAAGACGGGCTTTCTGGCTTTTCAGAGGCAATTAATGCCACGTTTCCGAAAACAGATATTCAGTCTTGTATCATTCATCAATTACGAAATAATGTAAAGTGTGTTCCTCACAAATTCCGTAAGGAACTTATGGATGATTTAAAAAAGGTATATAAAGCATATACACTTGAACAAGCAGAATTGGCATTTGATGAGTTTAAAGAAAAATGGGGAAATAAATATCCTTCTGTTATTATATCATGGGAGACCAACTGGCTAGAACTCACGACTTTCTTTTCTTACCCAGTTGAGATTAGAAAGTTAATTTACACAACCAATACTATTGAAGCATTCCATAGACAACTAAGGAAAGTCACAAAAACAAAAACTGCTTATCCAACGGATAATGCATTAAGAAAAATTGTTTACCTTGCGACTGTTGGAGTTACAGATAAATGGTCTAATCCTATTCCTGGCTGGTTAGAATGTAGACAGCAGTTTGATATCATGTTTGAGGGCCGGCTTGGGAAATAATTGACGTAGTTAAGTTAGGGCTCTGCCCTAAGGGTTTATCGCTTTCGTTCTCCCAAAAGGAAAAAGAGAGGAAAAATCCTCTCTCCTTTTGTACAGAACCCTACTAGATGCTCGGGTTGCTCCCCAGCATTGCCCTATCCCCCTAGTAGGTAAGAACACTTTAGTTTCAATATAGTCAAATCATATAGGATTTAACCATTTACACAAAATAATTTACATTCCCAAGAACTGTCCTTCATAAGGCGGATGAAGGACAAAACGTAAGAGAATATGAAAAGAACTGTCCTTCATAAGGCTGATGAAGGACAAAACATAAGAGAATACGAAAAACTGTCCTTCATAAAGCCGATGAAGGACAAAACAGAAGAGAATACGAAAAACTGTCCTTCATAAAGCCGATGAAGGACAAAACAGAAGAGAATACGCAAAGAACTGTCCTTCATAAGGCTGATGAAGGACAAAACAGAAGAGAATAGGAAAAAACTGTCCTTCATAAAGCGGATGAAGGACAAAACGTAAGAGAATATGAAAAGAACTGTCCTTCATAAAGCCGATAAAGAACCACTCTTAGGATGAAATCTTCAAAAGCGCCAAAAACTCCGGCTCGGGCTTCATTGTTTTTGTCCCCTTATCTGACCAAAGAATAATTTCCGCATCTTTTTTATAAAGGAAGTAAACATCAAAGGTTCCAAAGTCTATCCTGCCTTCATCAACTTGAGCAGGTGCTTTTTCTTTTGAATCATAAGCATTGTTAATAAAATGAATAATTGCCTTTATTTCATCCGGGTCAGTAATCTTCTCACAGTGTGACCGTAACGCATCAGCATGAATGCATAGGCTTTCAGGTGTGTGCTCAATCCAAGTGGAAGAATGTAGAATAGGAGTTTGATCAAACATGACTTCTGTTTGCTTGTCCCCTTGATTGTAGCTGGCCGATATCCATAATACACCGTCGAACCCTTCCTTTGTCCACTCAGAATACGCTCCCGACCAATCGTTTTCAGGATCCTTATCATCAAGTGCGGAACCCTTTAAATTTAACTTCCAACCGTATTTGGGAAGATTTTTTTCATAAAACGAGAAAACCTCCTGCCAAGAATCGCCTTCCATCACATAATCGCTTCTTGTTGGTTCTAATCCGGGATATAAGGGGATATCTTTATGCTCTTCAGGAATAATGGACATGCCTTCATAGGTATCGTCAGTTGCAGTTTGATAACCATACCAGCCTGCTGTAAATAATAGAACAACCAAGCAAAGGTAAAGCCAATTTCTTTTTTTCATAATGCCTCCTCTCATTCAAAATAAAGGTATAGGAAAATTTTAGCATAAATTACATCCCGCATGTGACCCTGTTTCGTATTCTTCCTCAGAATGTGATACAATTCTTCTAGTCAAAAACGGAGCAAAGGACGAAGCAAATGAGCAGAACAGTACCGGTAAATAAGAACGATTATATAGATGTCATTTTTGAGGATATAACCCATGACGGAGCAGGAGTTGCAAAGGTTGAGGGTTATCCGTTATTCATCCCCAATGGTCTGCCTGGTGAAAAAGCAAAGGTTAAGGTAATTAAGACCGGTAAAGGATACGGAATCGGCCGGTTAATCGAGCTTTATGAAAAAAGCCCGTACCGTGTTGAAATTCCCAGTGAAGAAAAACATAAATACGGCGGCTGTCAGCTTGAGCACATTAGCTATGAAGGGCAGCTGAAATATAAAGAAAATCAAGTTCGGCAAGTGCTCACTCGGATCGGAAAGTTAGAGGATGTGGTCGTACATCCGATTCTAGGGATGGAAGAACCGTTCCATTACCGCAACAAAGCACAGGTACCAGTCGGAGAGAAAGATGGTAAACTGATTGCTGGATTTTTTAAGCCAAGAAGCCATGAAATTGTGGACACCAATGAAAGCTTGATTCAGTTGCCGGAGGTTAATGAAGCGGTACAAGTAGTAAAGGAAATTTGCAACGAGCTTGGTATTCCTGCCTACCAGGAGGAAAGCCATAAAGGTGTACTTAGGCATATTATGGCGCGCTATGGTAAGCAGACGGAGGAACTGATGGTTGTGATTATCACAAGAATCACGGACCTGCCACAGAAAAACAAGCTGATTGAGGAAATGGTCGCTCGATTGCCTAAGTTAAAATCAATCGTTCACAATGTAAATTCCAAACGAACCAATGTAATCATGGGGGAGAAAACCAATGTTTTATGGGGGAATGAGGTCATCTATGATTATATTGGTGATGTAAAGTTTGCGATATCAGCTCTATCGTTTTACCAGGTAAATCCTGTTCAGACAAAGGTCTTGTATGACAAAGCATTGGAATATGCGAATCTAAGTGGAGAAGAAAATGTCATTGATGCCTATTGTGGCATTGGAACGATTTCTTTGTTTTTAGCACAAAAGGCCAAAAAAGTATTTGGTGTAGAAGTTGTTCCTGAGGCGATTGAAGATGCAAAGCGAAATGCGGCATTGAATGAGATCAAGAACGCAGAATTTGCAGCTGGGGAAGCAGAGGTTGTCATTCCAAAGTGGTACAAGGAAGGAAATTCGGCGGATGTTTTAGTAGTGGACCCGCCGCGCAAAGGCTGCGATGAAGCATTACTGCAAACGATTATTGAGATGAAGCCGAAGAAGGTTGTCTACGTATCTTGCAACCCAGGAACGTTAGCAAGGGATCTGCGGATTTTAGAAGACGGAGGCTACAGGACAGTAGAAGTGCAACCGGTTGATATGTTCCCAATGACGACGCATGTCGAGTGCTGTGCATGGCTTGTGAGAAAGTAGAAGAAGTATGGAGGTTTCTATTCTAAATGGAAAATAATGATATATTAATACGATTAAGATATGCTTTGGATATAAAAAATACGGATATGGTTGAGATCTTTAAGCTTGGTGGCGTTGAAGTTACAAAAGAGGAAGTCCTTAAAATACTTACAAAATCAAATGATGATGTAGAGTATGAGGAAGACAATGAGGAAGACGTAATAAAATGCAATAATAAGATGTTTGAGTCATTTTTAAATGGCCTTATTACCTTTAAGCGCGGCAAGATAGAACCAAAACCAGGCCAACCTGATAGACCGCAATTCTCTAAGGAAAGTGTGAATAATATCCTTTTAAAGAAATTGAAAATAGCACTAACTCTAACTAGTGAGGATATGATTGATATATTTGATAGTGCAGGGATTACGATCACAAAAGGTGAATTAAGTGCTTTATTAAGAAAAGTAGGCCATAAAAATTATAAAGAGTGCGGTGACAAATACGCTAGAAACTTCTTAAAAGGACTAGCTATACAATACCGGGATTAAGTTTGGAGGGGGAACAAAATGCTTAAATTGGGTGTCATTGGTCTAGGGGATATTGCGCAAAAAGCATATCTGCCGGTCTATAGCGGCATGAAAGAAATTGAGTTTCATTTTTATACAAGAAATCAAGAGAAGCTAAGGTCCATTGGCAGCAAGTACCGGTTTGAACATCTTCATTCTGACATGGAGTCCTTAATGAACAGTGGCATTAGCGGGGCATTTGTTCACTCCTCTACCGCTTCCCATGAGGAAATTGTGGAGGCACTCTTAACACGTGGTATTCATGTGTTTGTTGATAAGCCTATTTCCGATAACTATGATGGAGCGAAAAGGCTTGTCGAGCTGGCGGAGGAAAAGGGACTCATTCTAATGACGGGGTTTAACCGGAGATATGCACCTTCCTATACAAAATTAAAAGAAGTGGCGGAGCCAAATATGGTCGTGGTTCAGAAGAACCGCAATAGTTTACCAGGAGAACCGCGGACGTTTATTTATGATGATTTTATTCATGTAGTAGATACAATGAGATATCTATTTCCGTACCCCATTAAAGATTTGATTGTCAACGGGAGAATGGTTGGGGAGACTCTTTATCATGTAGTGGTTCAATTCATTGCTGGTGACGGCAGGTCGGCCATTGGCATCATGAATCGGGATAATGGGACGAACGAGGAAATAGCCGAGGTCATGGGGCCGCTTGAAAAAAGAACGGTCCACAATGTGTCCAAACTGACTATTTTAAAAAATATGGAAACAATTGATGTCCGGAGCAGCGACTGGGAGTCCACCTTATTAAGACGTGGGTTTGAACAGATGGTAGCAGATTTTGTCCAATCGGTACAAACAAATTCAACCCCAGGGATTTCTGCACAAGATGCGCTTAAAACACATGAAATCTGTGAAAAAATCATCCATGAGTTATTGAAAAAATCATAGCGTTAAGAAAATGTTTGCGCTTACATATTGTAATCTTGCAGAAAAATGATATGATAAGGTTATTATTAATAATGATCACATGTTACTGATACGATCAGGCATGGTGGTAAAATGAAAGGCATTTTCATGTCCTTTTATTATACCTCCATGCCTTTTTTATTTTACTCAGAAAGCATAAAACTCGACTTCGAGAATTGTCCAGTTCCAGCGCCTAGCCAGTTTTCACCCTGAATAATCTACCTTGAGTATCTTGTAACAATCATGGCTTGATAAAGCGATGATTGTTACAGCTCGGGTCAAATGTTCTTCTGCAATAAAAGTCAAAGAGCGACTTTTCTTGCAGAAGAACATTTGCCTGTCGGGGCTGACCAAGGCGCTTCCGCTTTTTTTAGTACTAGGAGTTAATACAAGACCGTAAGATAATAATAGGGTTAGATGGACATTTAACCAAGAAAAAAGGAGTAAAGAAGATGAGATTTAACATATTTAAAAAGGAGAAAGCTTCTATATATGCACCAGTAAATGGAGAAATCCTACCGCTGAGCGAGGTTCCAGATCCGGTGTTTAGTCAAAAGATGATGGGTGAGGGAATCGCTATGATCCCTGAAGAGGGAAAAGTTTATTCACCTGTAAAGGGTAGCATCATTCTCATTGCAGAGACTAAGCATGCGATTGGTATTCGTGCGGTAGATGGAACCGAAATTCTCATTCATGTCGGTCTCGAAACCGTATCTTTAAACGGGGAAGGATTTACGATAGGGGTCAATGTGGGGGATAAAGTGACTACCGGGCAGCTGTTGATGGAATTTGAGTTGGATATGATAAAAAAACGCACAAAAAGTATCATAACACCTATTGTTATTACAAATAGTAATGAAAATGGCAAACAGTACATTTTTACACAAGAAAAAAAGAGCATTAAAGGGGAAACCGTTATTATTACTGAGGCTTAAAGGAGGTGATGGTGGGGGTAGTAGACTGACAAAACGGCGGCTATTGTGCATTTTTTTTAGGGAATTATTTTATTTTTAGTTGTTCGTATTTTGTATGATTAGTTGTTTTGTTAGTAGGTCGTCATTTTAAGAGGAGGTTAGAAAATGAAGAAATATTTACAGAGAATTGGTCGTTCCTTGATGCTGCCGGTAGCTGTATTACCAGCTGCTGCGATTTTAATGGGTATCGGTTACTGGATTGACCCTACTGGCTGGGGAGCAGACAGTGCGCTCGCCGCTTTCTTAATTAAAGCAGGGGCGTCGATTATTGATAATATCCCAATCCTATTTGCAGTTGGGGTAGCACTTGGGATGGCAAAGGAAAAAGATGGGTCGGCTGCGCTGAGTGGTTTGGTCGCCTATCTAGTTGTTACTACCTTGCTTTCAACCAATACAGTGGCTTTATTACAAGGCATTGATCCAGCAAAGGTAGACCCTGCGTTTGGAAAAATTGGAAATGCGTTTGTAGGGATTCTTTCAGGTATTGTCGCGTCAACGATGTTCAATCGTTTCAGTCATGTGAAATTACCGGATGCATTGGCATTCTTTAGCGGCAAGCGATTAGTGCCAATTATGACGGCGGTTTCGATGTTAGTGGTTTCAGCTGTATTATTTTTCGTATGGCCAGTCATTTTCACTGGATTAGTTTCTTTCGGTGAAGGAATTTCAAAATTAGGTGCGCTTGGTGCCGGTCTATATGGTTTCTTCAACCGTCTATTAATACCAACAGGGTTACACCATGCGTTAAACTCGGTGTTCTGGTTTGATGTGGCTGGTATCAATGACATTGGGAACTTCTGGGCAAGTAAAGGGGAAAAAGGCGTAACAGGCATGTATCAAGCAGGATTCTTCCCTGTAATGATGTTTGGCCTTCCAGCTGCCGCGTTAGCAATGGTTCATACGGCAAAAACAAAGAAGAAAAAACAAGTAGCTTCCTTGATGTTAGCTGCGGGCTTCGCGGCCTTCTTTACAGGTGTAACGGAACCAATTGAATTTGCTTTTATGTTTGTTGCACCAATGCTTTACCTTGTACATGCGATTTTGACAGGTCTGTCATTAGCCATTGCAGCAGCGTTCCATTGGACAGCTGGTTTCGGCTTTAGTGCGGGTCTAGTCGACTTTGTGCTAAGCTTAAGAATACCAATTGCCAATCAGCCATATATGTTACTAGTTCAAGGTCTCGTATTTGCGGTGATCTACTACTTCTTATTCCGATTCATTATCGTCAAGTTCAACTTAATGACTCCTGGTCGTGAGGAAGATGATGACGAGGCTGAAGCTGGCGAAGTGGGTGTTGCTACAGGTGAAAGTAAATTTGCAGTAATGGCAGCACAGATCTATGAAGGATTGGGCGGCGACGCCAATGTGGTTTCTGTCGATAACTGTGTAACACGCTTACGATTAGAAGTGAAAGACATGGATGTTGTGGACCAAAAGAAAATTAAGGCAACCGGTGTTCCAGGGATTAATATCGTTGGAAAACAAAGCATTCAAGTCATCGTAGGAACAAATGTCCAGTTCGTAGCGGATGAAATCATGAAGATTCGCAAGAAATAAAATACATGGATATGGAAAAACGCTTAGACGTACGAATAGTCTAAGCGTTTTTTTGTCATTATAGATTTCTTAATCTTTCAATATGGATGGTAATGTATCCAAGCTCATGTTCAGGAAGGTGGATGCTGTATTGTTCTGTGAGAAGCTTCGCGACGTTTTTGGCACATTGATAGGAGACTGCGAACTTCTTTTTGATCATAGTCAGCATTTCATCGTCCATTACTGGCTGCTCAGAATGGCTGCTTCTAGAAAGTGTAAAACGGAGATGGGTCAGTAATCGTTGATACGATAGGTCATCCTCCTCAATGGATACGTGAAGACACGCTTTAATCGCATGTATCATTTCGCCAATGATCGCCGTTTGCCGCAGTGTTTGCTTCATATCTCCACCATGCAGTTTAGCTGTATGAATGTGAAGTGCCAAATAGGCTGCCTCATCAACAGGCATTTTGATAGTGGTCCTATTCTCAATATGTTTGATGGCCCACATTCCGATATCAAACTCTTTTCTATAGAGCGTTTTTATTTCATGGAACAGCTTGTTTTTCAACTGGATGCCTTGAAGCACCCTTTCAATTGCAAAGGATAAGTGATCGGTAAGGGCAATGTGGACATGGTCATTTAATTTGGACCCAAGAGCTTCCTCTGCATATGTGATGATTTCCTCAGCGAGGGCAAAATGCTCCTCAGGAATTTTAAGTAAAAGCTGCTGAAATTTCTCGTTTTCTTTCATGATGAATAGCTTTTCAATTTTATTTGGATTAATTATGTCATTTCTTTTCTTTTGAAAAGCGATGCCTGCCCCGATCGCAATTTTCTCTTCATTGTTATCAGAAACCACAACGGCATTATTATTTAAGATTTTTTTTATTTTCAAAAGGGCGTCAGCTCCATAGTGATTCGATTTATTCTACATTTCTACATGGTTCTCCTTTTTCCTTCTTTGATATGGGATAATATGAAAAGAGGTTTGATTTTAATGAGTTTTTTAATAGGTAGGAGACAGCCATGAAGGAACATTATTATGATAAATTACTAAACATAAAAACAAAAGAGGTACAGCAGGGATTTCATAAATCTTTGCACTATCATCGGTATGAACCGACACCTTATAGTGCACTTGAGGTGTTATTTGAAAAATATAAGTTAAATAACCAAGATCATATTGTGGACTTTGGCTGTGGAAAAGGACGTCTTAATTTTTATATCCACTATTTCTTCGGCGCTTCGGTGGTAGGGGTGGAAATGGATAATGAGCTCTATCAGGCTGCAGTTCAAAATCAAAAAACATATTCGAAAAAGACTAATAGGGAAAAGGTTCACTTTCTTTGCTGTTTAGCAGAAGAGTACGAAGTGCAGCAAGAAGACAATCGATTTTACTTCTTTAACCCTTTTTCTGTTCAAGTATTTAGAAAGATTATTAATAATATTTTGTGTTCCTATGAACAATCACCACGGGAAATCGAGCTGGTTTTATATTATCCAGCGGAAGATTATATTTACTTTTTAGAAAAGGAAACAGCTTTTGAATTGATCGAGGAAGTGGTTCTGCCGTATGTTTATGAAAAGAATCCGAATGAACGATTTTTAATTTATCGATTAGGATAGTAAGTGAAAGGAGTGAGGCACTTTCATGTATCACCGTATCTGGACGGTAGCCAACATTTTATTAATTGTTCTATCGGTTGTGTATATATGGTTCTTCCGCCCGCATGATAGTACATTAGTTGTAACAGGCCAAACATTAGCACAGTTGGGTGTCATCCTGTTTTTGATTAATATCAACATGTATTTCATATTTCTAGTTATCAGAAATACATCCATCCGTAAGGTGAAAATACGCCTTGCAAAGTTTTCCCGATACTTAATGAAATGGCATATTAAAATTGCTTTGTTAGCAACAACGATCATCTTGGGACACGCATGGATCAACCTATTTGAGTTTGGTCGAGTACTTGGGTTCAATCATGTGAAATTGTTAAGCGGATACCTGGCGTTGGTATTCCTGGGTATTACTCTCGCTGCCGGGTATTTGCGTCATAAAAAGGCTTCAGGGTTCAGGAGGAAATTCCACCTTATATCGGCGATGATATTCCTTGCAGCCTTTGTGTTTCATATGTTTGTATTAGTTTAAGTGAGTATATTTTATACACGGAGAAAAAGTGGGGAGGAACGTTGACTATGAATGAAAAGAAAACATTATTAGATGCATTTAAAGAGACGGAATATCAATTACCTGGTCACGGAAATCGAGACATTCAGGTCCTAAAAGAGGCTTTTGCGAATGTGGATGGGGATTTGGAAAGTGATATGTATGGGAAAGGCAAGATCATCGAGGATTTTCAAACAAAAATGGCAGAATATTTAGGGAAAGAAGCGGCTGTATTTTTCCCGAGTGGAACAATGGCGCAGCAAATTGCCTTACGGATTTGGTGTGATCAAAAGGGTGTCAAAAAGGTTGTTTATCATCCATTGAGTCATTTAGAAATCCATGAAGAAGATGGATTAAAGGAATTGCATCATATCGAGCCTGTATTGCTGGCAGATAAAAGTAGAGTAATTAGTTTGGAAGATGTCCTTGGTATGGATGAGGATATTGCTTGTTTATTGCTAGAATTACCACAGCGTGAGATTGGTGGTCAATTGCCGGATTATCGAACACTTGAGGAGATATCAGCTTACTGTCGTGAAAAAGGCATCAAATTGCATCTAGATGGGGCAAGACTCTTTGAAATTATCCCTTACTATCAAAAGTCGGCTGAGGAAATATGTGCGCTTTTTGATAGTGTGTATGTATCCTTTTATAAGGGGCTTGGAGGCATTGCTGGAGCCATTCTTGCAGGTGAAAAGGCCTTTACAGAGGAATCAAAAGTGTGGAAAAGACGCCACGGTGGGGATTTAATTAGTCTTTACCCATACATAATCAGTGCCGATTATTATTTTGATCAAAGGATTCCTAAAATGGCCCAGTATTTTGAGGAAGCGAAGGAGCTGGCAGCACTTTATAATCAATGCCATGCAGTCGAAACCAAGCCGGCCATACCGGTTTCTAATATGTTCCATGTGCATGTACATGTTTCCAAACAAGAACTGGAGCCGATTCTTTTAGTTGTATATGAGGAAACAGGGCTAGGATTGACCAGCTATTTACGAGAAACCCACGCGGAGGAATGCTACTTCGAGGTGAATATAGGCGATCGATTTGCAGCTGTTCCCAAAGAGAAACTCAGAAAGACCTTTGAAGTTCTTGATGAAAAAATAAAAGCAATTAAAAAGTAGAGTTTGGGGGAAGGAATGGATGGCTCGAAGAATTTACGTAGTCAGGCATTGTGAGGCGGAGGGGCAGCCAAGAGAGGCTCGCTTAACTAATAAAGGCGTCCAGCAGGCAGCTGAGTTAGCGGAATTTTTTTCAAAAATAAAAATCAACCGAATTGTTTCCAGTCCATTTGTACGAGCGATTCATTCCGTGAATCCGCTGGCTGAATTGAAACAGATCGAAGTGGAAACAGATGAACGGTTATCTGAGCGAATCTTAAGTACAAAGGTATTAGAGGATTGGTTGGAAAAACTGCAAGCCACCTACAATAATTTGGATTTAAAGTTTGATGGTGGTGAGTCAACCCGTGTAGCAATGGCGAGGGTTGTAAGTGTGGTTGAAGAGGTATTAAAGGGTGAAGCTGAAAATACCCTCATCGTCACACATGGGAATTTGATGTCTTTACTACTGAAAAACTATCAGTCTGATTTTGGTTTTGAACAATGGAAGAACCTTAGTAATCCAGATGTATTCCTATTAGAGTTCGAGGAAAAGGAAGTTAGGCTAAAGCGTGTATGGCAAAAGTAAATACGGTGAATCGCAAATCATTGAAATATGAAGAAAGTAAACTTGAAGCATACAAGAGTAAGGATGAATTCTATGGGATTAGATAAGAGGTTGTATGTGCTCGATTATTTGCGGGGGTTTGCTTTATTAGGGATTATTTTAGTTAATATTATTCCGTTGTTGTCTGTTAAGCTCCCTGAACCTGGCACCATGGATGCTTCTTACTGGCGATTTCTTTATTTATTTGTTGAAGGTCGCTTTTATACCATATTTACTTTTTTATTCGGTGTTGGGTTTTATATATTTATTTCACGTGCCGAGGCGAAAGGGAAAAAGGGAACCATGCTGTTTTTACGACGCATGTTTGTACTTTTTCTTTTTGGGTTGATTCATGTAAAGTTTCATCCTGGAGAAGCGTTGACCATTTATGCCGTTAGCGGCTTCATTATTTTACCTTTTTACAGGGCACCTAAATGGGTCAATCTTCTATTTGGCCTAGCTATGCTGCTCGCTTTAAGTCTTTTTTCGGCTAAAGTTTTTATGGTAGTTCCACTAATGCTCTTAGGGATTGCAGCTGGACAGTATCAAGTGTTTGAGGAGACCTCGCAACAGTGGAAGAAGGTAGCTATTTTCACAGGTATTATGTTTTTATTAAGTATGGTTGGCCTCTTATATCAATATCAACTTAGCCCGACGGTGTTTGAACAACTTGGTTACAGTCATTCCTACAACATGAGGCAGTTTATTAATTTCGGTATTACCATCGGACCAATTGTGTCTGCATTCTATGTGGGACTGTTGGTGTTACTGCTACAAATTCCGCTCGTTCAGAAAGTACTATCACCACTAAAAAGCTATGGTAGGATGGCCCTGACAAATTATATTTTACAAACGGTTTTCATGTTATTGGCTGGAAAGGTACTAAACCTATACGGGCAGTTGTCATATACTAAATCATTTTACCTTTGTTTAATTATTGTAGTCATTCAGTTGATCTTCAGTAGCATGTGGCTCTGCTTTTTTCGGTTTGGACCGCTCGAATGGCTGTGGAGAATGGCGACGTATTTCGAGCGACTGCCGATTCGGAAACGTGATTCAGTCTAGACGAAACTGATGGAGACCAATCAGTTAAAGAATAAGGCCGGTACTCCTCTTGTAAAATCAGAGGGGGAATCGGCCTACCTTGTTTCATGAAATCATCTGCTGTTATTTCTTAATTTCTACATCATGTTCTTTTGCTAGTTTATCAAGCTTATTCTGATAATCGCGAATATGCTTTCTTGCATCTGCCAGCATGTCGTTCGCTTGTTGAATGAGGGCTGGGTCCTGTTCTTCTAAAGCCTGTTTAATAGTAGTAAAGGCTTTAAATTGGATATCCGCGCCTTCGATATAAATCTCGTGAATATTCTGTAATTCCTCCGTTTCGATGTTGACAGAATCTAGCTCCTTAATAAACTCGTTGTAATTAGGGATAACGTCTTTGGTTAATGCGTCATACATCGTTTGGTCATCGGTATAATTTGCCCCAGAAACGCCTTCATAAGCAGAAACGGCGGCACTTTCCAATTTGCCTGCTTCTTTCATTTCTTTATTCACATAATTAAGCAAATCATCATGTACAGGATCCCCGCCGCATCCTGATAATAAAAAAATAAATGGTAATAAAATCAATGCCAATAGACCTTTTTTCAATTAGCCACCCCCTTAATTCAAAATTTATGAGGGAAAGGAAGTCCAATATGATAGGGGGAAAAAATTAATTATTGTAGTTTAGAAGAAAATGTCAGTGTGGAATGGATAAATCGCAAAAAGTATCTTTCTTTGGTGCCTGACACTCACCAAAAAATACTTCTTTTCTTTGTCGCAAAGTTCTGTAAAATGGAAGGTAGAGATTAATGTGTTTGGAGAGATATTTGTGGCTAAGAGTTTCCCTATTTTTGGAAAAGAGAATGAGTCTGTTGTCTATAATCCTGATGAATTAATCGATCTTTTTCTTAATTGTACGGCTGATGGAATCTGTATTGTTGATATGGAGAATCGGTTTATTCGAGTGAATGGCATGTATACGAAGATTTTCGGCTATACAGAGGAAGAGATCCTTGGGCGGAAATTTGAGGAATTCCCAAACCCTGACGTAGTGAATGGAATAATAAGCGCGGTAAAACAAGGGGAGTTTTTCCATGACATTGTGACACAACGTTATCATAAAGATGGACGGCTTCTGGATATAGCTGTGTCTTATTCTCCTTTTCGAAACGTAGCGGGGGAAATTATTGCCGTAATAGCTATCTACCGGGATATAACGGAGCATATAAATACAGAGAGAGAATTAAAAAGAACGCGTGAATTGTATCGATTAATTACCGAGAACACTACAGATATGATAAAGCTTTATTCCAAAGATAAAGAGATCATCTATGCAAGCCCTTCTCATGAAAAAGGGGTTGGTTTTAAACCAGAACAACTAATTGGTCAAAATGTATATGATCTCATCCTTCCGGAGGAAAAAGAAAACTTTAAACGAGTATACCAAAGGTTAATTGAAACAGGTGAACCTCAACTACTTCAAGTGAAATTAAAGACGGGGGATAATAAAGTAATAGATTCCGAGACTACAATTACACCCATCTTTAATGAGCAGAATGAGGTAGAATGCTATGTTACAGTTGGACGAGATGTGACGGATAGGGTAAAAAATGATGATGCTTTACGGAATTTAGACCGCCTTTCAATCATTGGCCAATTAGCAGCGGGGGTCGCGCACGAGATACGTAATCCTTTGACTTCATTAAAAGGATTTTCCAAGCTATTAAAAAGTACGCTTGATAAAGAGAAGCAGGATAATTATTTGTCCATTATAATGAATGAGCTTGACCGGATTGATATGATCGTCAATGAGTTTATGTCACTAGCAAAACCACAGGCCATTCAATTTGAAAGGAAGGGCCTACATTCCATTTTAGATAGTACGGTGAATATTTTGCACCCGCAAGCATTATTGCATAATGTTCAAATCATCAACCATGATTATAATCAAGCAAATGATATTGAACTATTATGCAGCCCTAATCAACTGAAACAAGTCTTTGTTAATTTTCTTAAAAACGCCATCGAATCCATGCCGAGTGGAGGGAATGTCCATGTTTATGTAGAAAAATTAACGGGGAAAAGAGTTCAGATTAGTTTTGCTGATGAAGGCATTGGGATTGACTCGCACGTAATGGGCTATTTAGGAACGCCATTCTATACAACCAAGGACAAGGGGATTGGGCTTGGTCTAACCGTTAGTAACAAAATCATCCAAGAACACAACGGAACCATGAAAATTGAAAGTGAACCAGGCAAAGGAACGACAGTAAAAGTTCAACTCACCTATATTTAATTAAAATGTATTTAAAAGCCTGAGCAAATAAATAAGGGTGTCAGGCACCGCTCATGGACAAAGTGTCCTTGTGTAGTGCCAGGCACCCTTATTTTGTGTATCGGTTCGCATAGCTTGAGGCGACGAAGGCGTCCGGCTTGATTTTAGGCTCGACTCCCATGGATTCCATTCTAGTGACCATTTCCCTGACAAATTCACTCGTTTTATTCCGTTTTCCGGCCCCGATATCAATATGGCCTTCCATAGTAAAAGTAGCTCCATGGTATAAATGAGGAAGGACAATAGAGATTAATTCATTTTTTCTTTCTTCCGTGAACAGAGAGACGATCTCTTCTGTTAAAGACAACTCCAGTGATATACGTTCATGGAGATGTGTCATTTTTCGGGGAACAACCACTTTTCTAATACAAGCCCATACACCTTTACCCTCATTCTGAATCACAATTCCGGTAATAAAGACCGTATTCGATTTATGGACCTGTGAGTCTGTCCCTACCATCAGGCGGTAGTTTCCGTTTGGATCGAATCGCATAAATGTAATAATCCGTTCAAATACCTGGTCAAATGTCATTCCAGTCTCTTGAAGGTTCTGAAATGAAGGGGAATGAACTGGATAGTTTTTCATAAAAAAGCACCACATCTTTCCTCTCCGTTTGAAAAGTTTAGACTCAACTCTTATTGCTATCTTATGGGAAGAGGTGTGTTGTCGTGCCATTTTTAGTGAGGTTGTGTGGAAAGGGCGGGCAGGTATCCATCTATTCTGCAGCGAATTATTGATAGGTGGTTTTTTATCAATTGAGGAGGGGGAGGGATGGAAGTTTGGCCTATTCAGAGCTATTCATCGTAGCGGAAGCCAACCGGGGTCACGTAAGTAATGTAAAGCTATTTGAGTATTTAGATGAGGGACGCAAGTGGTGGTACCGATATTGTGTCTCCCTTGGGGTTGAGGCGGTGGTTGTACATATTGGGGTCGATTATAAAAAAGAAGTATTCAATCATGATCGATTATGGGTTCGAACGTCTCTAGAGCGGATAGGAAATACAAGTTTTACACTGAAGCAAACGATGACGAATGAGCAGCAAGAGCGAATGGTAGCTGCGGAAGTAGTTCTAACAACGATTAATCGTCAAACAAGGCGGAAGGTGCCAGTACCTGACGAGATTCGTAATCTGTTAAATAGCGATTCTAATTTGTCAGAGGAATATACTGCTGGGAGGAATGAGAAGGGATAGCGATTTTCCCAGTTCGTCCGAAAGTTTTTCTTAAAAACAATTATATGCCTATCAATCTTTGTGCCAGTCCAACATTAGATAAAGAAACAAGAGATTTCTAGATAAGGATGATGGAAAATGGCAAAAAGAAATAGGGGAAAAACGATTAGTTATCTGCCTTCAAATGGTCGTGGGACATGCCCATTGTGCAGTAGAACGGGAGTAAAGCTTCTTTACACACAGAAGACAGAAACAAACCAAACCATCAAAGTCTGTAAAAACTGCCGACCAAAAAAATATTGATCAGCATGGAAAAAGGATTGAGCGGTGGAACTGCTCAATCCTTTTGTGTGTTAAGCTTTTGACTTTTTTGATACTCTGACTACATTGAGGATGCTGGCTGTTAGTCCGCCCCATAAAATGACCATCCCAACAATCATCATAGTTATTGCGCTTCCTGACATATTAAGCAACCTCCCTTTTTTCTTCTATATTGGCAGATGCTTTCCAACCTTTAAGAGATAGTAGGATACCAATAAGGATTGTCACTGCCACTACCAACAGACCTGCATACATAATAAGCTCTGTAGGATAATTTTCGTAATTTTGTTTTAAGTTTTGACGAATGTTATCAAACATCATATAACCCAAAACAAGTGGTGTAACGACACCAAGGCATACTTTCCACCAAGTACCTACACGAAGGTCAGAAATTTCATTTGTATGTGTTTGTAAACCAGTTAACCCTTTGAAGAACCAAGCAACTAAGATTACTTCAATAAGACCTGCAAACACAATTCCAAAGTTATTGATGAAATAATCAACCACATCTAGTAAATACAATCCGCCGTGTGTGGCAAAAAGAAGAGAAATAACCGTTGCTGTTAGTCCTCCAGTTAAGACTGCTTTCGTACGTGAGACATTGAATTTATCCTGAACAGCAGCCACAAATGTTTCTACAATGGAAATAAGTGACGTCATTCCAGCAAAAACCAAAGATAGGAAGAACAATACACCGAATAATCCATTTAAGCCAGGGAACTCGTTGATGATGCTTGGGAATACAACAAAGGCTAGTCCAATTCCACTGCTAACCACTTCATCAATTGGTACTCCCTGTTGTTTTGCCATAAATCCAAGTGCTGCAAACACTCCAATACCAGCTAGTAATTCAAATCCAGAGTTGGCAAAAGCTGTGATGAAGGCATTATTATTAATGTCTGATTTTTTTGGTAGATAACTAGAGTACGTAATCATGATGGCAAATCCAATAGATAAGGAGAAGAAGATTTGTCCATAAGCGGCAATCCAAACTTTTCCGTCTAAAATCATATCCCAATTTGGTTTGAAAAAGGCATTTAATCCACTAGCTGCACCATCGAGAGTTAAAGCACGAACGACGATTACTAAAAACATTACTACAAGAGTAGGAAGGAAAATCTTATTAAGCCTTTCAATTCCTTTTGAAACTCCACGAAATAAGACAAAAAGAGTGACTGCCCATACAAAAAGTAATGGAGTGACAATTCCGGAAACAAGTCCGCCAATTTCACCTGGTTTATCAGATAACTGTAGAACTTTTCCAAATAAGAACTTGCTAGGATCTGATCCCCACTGAGTACCAAATGAATAAATCGTATATTTGATAGCCCATGCGATGATAACAGAGTAGTAAGTACAAATAACAAAGGCGATTAATACCTGCCACCAACCAAGCCATTCTGCTTTTTTGTTCAACCGGAACAATGATAGTGGTGAGGAACCTCTGTATTTTTGACCAATCGTGAATTCTAAAATTAAGATAGGAATTCCTGCTGTTAAAATGGCGAATAGATAAGGTAGGAAGAAGGCTCCTCCTCCATTTTCATAGGCAACGGCTGGGAATCTCCAAATATTCCCTAGACCAACTGCCGAACCAACTGCCGCCATGATAAATCCGTATCTTGACCCCCACTGCTGACGTTTTTCCATACTATGTTTCCCCCTATGTAAATATACTTTTATAAAATTCAGATAATAATTTCGTTATCTTAATATACCTTTAAAAAGATAGTTTGTCAAAATGTTTTTTGAAAATTTTATTTTATTAAAAAAATAAAAGCTACCTAATAGCGTTTTGGAAGAAGCCATAAAATGTAATAGTTAAATAAGAGTTTTCCTTTATTAATATAGAAGCGATAAATTTTTTGTCAACCAATTTTATTATTTGGTTGACAAAAGGTTGTCTTACCATTTATTTTAAATTTAAGACATTTATATTGTAGGGTGGGAGAGAACGTAAATGAAAAATTTAAGAGCACTTGATTTAACACTATCAGCCATGTTTGTGGCATTAATGGCCATTGGTGCGAATATTAGTACCATTGCTCCATTTTTACATGTTGGCGGAGTACCTATTACGCTTCAAACTTTTTTTGCTATTCTAGCAGGAGCTATTTTGGGAAGTCGATTAGGATCTATCGCTATGACAGTTTACATGTTAGTAGGTTTGGTAGGTGTTCCTGTTTTTGCTGACTTTTCTGGTGGGTTATCAATCTTGATTAAACCTACCTTTGGCTTTATTCTTTCTTATATTTTCACTGCCTTTGTTATTGGAAAAATAGTAGAGAAGAAAAAAGGGTTAGCAACTTTTATTATAGCTGCTTTAATCGGAATGGCTGTAAACTATGTTTTCGGAACCAATTGGATGTACTTTGCTTATAAACTTTGGGCAGCTGCTCCTGAGGGATTCACCTATAAAATGGCTTGGTTCTGGATGCTTGCTCCGCTGCCAAAGGACATCGTTCTATCTATTCTAGCAGCATTCATGGCCCACCGCCTTGAAACAACCGTTCTATCAAAAGGACAATTCAAACATCTAAAGCGTGTTTCATAATTAGATATAGCATTTAAATTTGGTGTCAGGCACCGCTTGTGGACAGATGTCCATGTTTGGTGCCTGACACTTTTTTTGATTGGTTGGATTAATGGAATGGAAGTTAATTTCCAACTTTTGTAGAATTCACCCTTGAATTTGTAGAATAAATTGAAGTTTTGTAGAATTCCTTCTGAGTTTTGTAGAATATCTCTATGAGCTAATGTTTTTGAGTTATATTTGGAAGTTAATTCCCATGTTTTGTAGAATACAACCACGAATTTGTAGAATTAATTAGAATTTTGTAGAATTCCTCTTCTTTTTTGTAGAATTCCTAGTTTTAGATATAAAATTCCTTCTAAAATTGCACAAAATAGATGTCTTAGGTGTACAAATGTCTTTTTATGGTGCCTGATACCCACGCCAAAATAAAAAAGAAGCGGCCCAAACCGCTTCTTTTTTTAATGGTATGAAATTAGTTACACGACTACTGCTTTTGCTAGACCGTTAACCATGGAAGCTCTGTTCTTTCCTAGATCCTTGGAACGGAACAACAGCTGGTCAGCCATAATATAGGCTTTTTCAATAGAAATTTGGTCGTTTACCTTGTAGTAATAAAGGCCAAACGAAGCAGTATAGGATATGGAGACGTGTTCACCCTGATACTCAACATTTACTGCGTTGTTTTCAATGCCCTTCAGAATCTCATTCACTAGATTCCGTGTTTGATCATAATCTCTCTTTCTGAGACAAAGAGTAAATTCTTCTCCACCACTACGGAACAAATAATCCTCTTCATCCAGATAGCTTTTTAGCGTAGAAGCAAAGTGCTGAATGACTTTATCACCTACTGCGTGATTAAAATTGTCATTGATTCGTTTAAACTTATCGATGTCACATACAACAATACCAATTTGTTCTCCAGATTGATTAAGCTCAGCCATTTTTTTATCCATAAATGTACGGTTGTGCACGCCAGTCAGGAAGTCTGTATAGGCCATTTGCTCGAACTTGTCCCTCTCCAGCTTATGCTGAGCGCTTTGAGCCTTCGAGAAAAAGGAACGGCTTACCACATAGTTTAAAATAAATAAACTAATTAACATATCCCATTTCCCATCTTTTAAAAACAAGAAAAGCAATCCGTTGGTGATGGCTACTTTCCCATAATCAAGCAAACTTCTACTTTTAAAAACAAAGTCTACACCTTCTTTAAGGGTTTTAAAATCACCCATTATGTAAAAAGCAGTAACTAAGAAGGTTGCGGAAAGAAGGGAGGCGATACATGTTAGTAAAAACATCGAAATCCAAAAACCATAGTGATAGTGATTAAAATCAATGATCGATCCTAATTGTAGATACAAGAAGTAGGCTATTGAGTTGGTAATAACAAAGGCACCAATATTATATAAAGTGTCTGTAAACTCACTTTGGTCAGCGGTCTTTGTCCACTTTCTATAAGCATACACGGTAAAGCGGTAGAGCGTTTCAAATATGAATAAGCCAAGAGGACCAGTAAACAAAACAAATGATAAACAGTAGCTAATACCATATTCAAAATTAGTGTTGCCGTTTTTTGAAAAAACTCTAAGGTGATAATACAGACTGGAGAAAACCCAAAACACAATTAATGCCTTAATAAAGTCAGATGTGGGTATTATTATATGTTTTGAGCTAATAGCTATGGCCAGAGCAGTAAGAAAGATGGATATGTCATACAGCCTAGCTTTTAGCATATTCGGATTGTTTCCTTCCTGAATAATTGCAATTACGTTCACCCTTAAATTAGTTTTTCTTTTTAAAATTGGTAGGACCATTTTAGCCCTACTTCTATTTTACATAATTTCATTAGATATAACGACCTATTTTTTTACAATATTACGATTATCCTAAACTTTTAAAAAAGTCCCTTGGAAAAAGAGGATTTCTATCGTGTCTAGTAAACTGGAAACTTCATACATTGTCAGAGTTCTTTGAATTTGATAAATTATATCAGTATATAAAAAAACAAGGGGTAGAAGGTGATGATTAGATGAAGATGATTGAAAATTTTGTAAATGAGTCCAATACCTTACTCTGGTCTTATATTCTTATCGTGTTATTAATTGGATCAGGTCTTTATTTCACTTTACGAACAAAGTTTGTCCAATTCCGTATGGTGGGAGAGATGTTTCTCCTAATGGGTGAAGGGACCAAAGGGGATAAAAAAGGAATCTCATCTTTCCAAGCCTTTTGTATCAGTACGGCATCAAGGGTAGGAACAGGAAACCTTGCAGGAGTGGCCATTGCCATCACTACCGGTGGACCAGGAGCTGTTTTCTGGATGTGGCTAATTGCATTGATCGGTTCAGCATCTGCTTTTATAGAAGCAACCCTTGCACAAATTTATAAAGTCAAAGACGGAGACACCTTCCGAGGTGGTCCCGCTTATTATATGGAAAAAGCATTGAAAGCCCGTTGGATGGGGGTTACTTTTGCTGTTCTCATTTCCATAACTTTTGGACTTGCCTTTAACTCTGTTCAGGCGAACACAATTACAAGCTCTCTGAACAATTCATTCGGAATTAATAAAATGGTTATTGCGGTTGTCTTATCGGTTATTACTGCCGTTATTATTTTTGGCGGACTAAAGCGCATTGCCAAAGTTGCCGAGTGGATGGTTCCCGTTATGGCCGGAGCGTATATTCTCATCGCCCTGTACATCATGGTAACGAATATAGCAGAAATTCCTGGCGTGTTTGCATTAATTTTTGAAAGTGCTTTTGGTATGAAAGAAGTAGCTGGAGGAGCAATTGGTGCTGCAATGATGAATGGGATCAAACGTGGGCTGTTCTCAAACGAAGCGGGCATGGGTAGTGCACCGAATGCAGCCGCCACTGCAAATGTCAGTCATCCTGTAAAACAAGGCCTAATTCAGGCGCTGGGTGTTTTTGTGGATACACTTGTTATTTGTAGCTCCACTGCGTTTATTATTCTATTATCAGGTCTATATACTTCAAAAGAGGGCAACGGAATTATCTTAACGCAAAACGCCCTTGAAGGCTCTTTAGGATCATGGGCGGGTATTTTCCTTGCTGTTATCGTATTCTTATTTGCCTTTAGTTCTGTAGTGGGGAATTACTACTACGGTGAATCGAATATTGGATTTATTAAAAATAACAAGCTGCTGCTAAACGCGTACCGGATTGCCGTTGTCGGCATGGTTGCGTTTGGATCATTAGCAGAACTGAGCTTTGTTTGGAGTCTTGCTGACTTATTCATGGGATTAATGGCTATTATAAACCTGATCGCTATTATTCTATTAGGAAAAATTGCTTTTGCGGCCCTTGCTGACTATAAGAAGCAAAAAGCAAACGGCCAAAACCCTGTCTTCTATACTTCAAACATCGAAGGCTTACAAAACCTAGAAGCATGGGAAAGTGCACCAACAAACGCAAACCAAAAGAAAAAAATAGGCTAATAAAAAAAGGGGTGTCAGGCACCATTTGTGGACAATCGTCCGTGAGTGGTGGACACCCCTTCTTCTATTCATGGAATGTAAAGTCGCCTGAGGTTGTTTTTACGGTGATGGAGTGCATGCCATCTCCCTTCTTCCCTAAAATCTTTTCTTCGTTTTTTTCTTCGTATAGGAAGCCTGGTACGTGGACTTCACCCTCTCCTGACGTTGCTGTGAAGTCCAAAGTGAACGATGTTTCGTTTGCATCAAGAGTTATATCACCACTCGTTGCTTCTAGAGCCAGGTTAGAAAACCCTGCTACTAGCCTTCCGTTAATGTCTCCTGAAGACGTTCTAACTGTAATCTGTTGGGCGTAAATCCCATTTACTTCAATATCGCCTGAAGAAGCTTGAACAGATACTTCACTTGAAGAGATATTTTGGGCCATAATGTCTCCTGAAGTGGCTTTAAGCATAACTTGATTCCCTGATAAATCATTTACACGTATGTCACCAGAGGTGGTTTCCACATGAACCTTCTCATATAATTGCTCCGGTATCGTAACGGTCAATTCCGTTTTCTTATTCATAGCAAAAACGGTAAAGGAAGGGCGAAATTTTCTTTTTAAATCAACAAGTAAGGTTTCTTTCGCCTCAGTGACAGTTAAATCAAAGGCATTCTTCATTTTTTCACTTACTTCACCATTTAGTTCAACAGTTATCTCCTTTTGGGAACCGTGGATCACCTTTACATCAACAGAATCTGAATGGACGAAAAGGTTCTTCACTTCCGTACCAGTTATTGTTTGTTCTTCGTGCAAGGGTACCGTTTTTGTAGAGAAAGCCTCTGCGCCTTCCGTGTAATAGATAAATGCAATGCTAGATAATAAAATAATTCCTAAAAACATACCAATATAACCTAATATTTTCATTTGATACTCCTCCTATAGATTCGCGCTAATAGTTTTTCTATCCTAATACTATCGAGAAAAAGTCATATGACCGTAGTGAAATGAGTCATGACTTTTTATGACAAGGGATACTATACCGAATGGGGTTCATCAAGTAATATAAAAGTAATAGAAGTGTAGAATGGTTGTGGTGGGTTTGGAAGGTAAACGTTGGATGTGGATTGATTGGTTACTCTTCTCATTAAGATGCGGATGGTATGCAACGGGATTAACGTATTATTATGTGTACAGCGAAAGGCTTGGTCATCTCTCCTATTTGGAATTTGCAGCTTTTGTTTCCTTAGGCTTCTTCGTTCCCTTAGTTTTTTGGCGACCGGGATACAGCAATCCTACTCTTTATGCCCTTACCGAGCTGATTCTGTCAGGCGGATTTTCAATCTATATAAATATTATTTTGGGGATTAATTTAAGCACTTCCATTATTCTCATGCCCATCCTGATGATTGGCTATTTAATGACAAAAAGAACGGCACCTTGGTCTATTCCTCTATTTGTAATTCTTCTCCCTGCCAATCGTTATTGGACGATTGATAACCTTTTTAGCTTTTACCTGCAATACATTGATGTCCTCTTATTCTTCGGAATTGGGTTGGGCTTTAATCTCATTACGAAATCGCAAAAGCGGTACAAACATCTTTTATCGGAAAATATGAAACAGGTTGAACTTATTCAGCAACAAAACAAGGCACTTGAGCAATATGCGGCAGAAGTAGAAAAATTAGCCCTGTTAGAGGAGCGTAATCGGATGGCCAGAGATCTCCATGATTCCATCGGCCACCATTTTACATCTGTGACGGTTGGATTGGACGCTATTTCTTATATGATTGAAAGTCACCCTAAGCTTGCGGCTGAAAAATTAACGAGTTTAGCTGAGGTAGCTAGAGAGGGACTATCAGAGGTTAGAAGGACAATTCATCAAATTGCTCCTACCGAAGACAACTTACCGTTAACAACCCAACTGGAAAAATTAATAACAGATTTCGGAACGCATACAAACACAAAGGTAGGATTTTTTATTTTAGGGGCTGAGCCCACCGTCTCTCCCCGGATAAAATTAACCTTTGTGCGCTGTTTACAGGAGTGTATGACAAATTCCAAGCGACATGGGGAGGCTTCGTCTATTTCCGCCACGATTCATTTTTCGGAAAAAATGATGGAACTGAAAGTGACTAACAATGGAAAAAGAATGGAGTCCGATATTTGGGGTTTTGGATTAACAGCTATGAAAAATCGACTAGAGGAACTTAATGGGACGTTACGGATTGAAAATATAGTAAATGAAGGGGTTACGGTAGTTTGTACCCTTCCATTAAGGGGGTAGGAAAATGAAGACAATTAAGCTACTGGTTGTCGATGACCAGGAATTAATACGAGAAAGCTTAGCGTTTGTATTAAATACAGATAACGACATCGAAGTGGTGGGGGTAGCTGCAAATGGGGCAGAGGCAGTAGAGCTTTGTGAAACACTACAGCCATCACTGGTGTTGATGGATATCCAAATGCCTGTATTAAATGGTATCGATGCAACGAGAATCATTAAGCAAAAGTGGCCGGGAATTAAAATTATGATTTTAACAACTTTTCAAGAGGTGGAGCAGGTGGTAGAAGCTCTCTCGATTGGGGCGGAAGGCTATCTTTTAAAAGCGATTCATCCGAGGGATTTAATTTCCGGTATCAAACATATTCATAAAGAAGGAACCTTATTATCGCAGGAATTAGCTAAGGCGTTAGTTTCACAGATTCAAACGACAAAGGAAGTTAATGAAAAACCGAGCAAGCCTAAGTACGGACTAACAGAGCGGGAAGAGCAAATCCTCCAAAATTTAGCTTATGGTCTCAGCAACAAACAAATCGCAGAAAAACTTTTCTTATCCGAAGGAACCGTCAAAAACTACATATCAAGCATCTATCACAAACTCGACGTAAAAGACCGCTTTCAGGCTGCGTTAAAAGCCAAAGAAGAGGACATCATTTAAAACTTTTGGGGTGTTAGGCACCATCCGTGGACAATTGTCCTACTGCCGTGGACATCTAAGAAGGCATCATCCACTATGTACTGGATGATGCCTTTTTTTGGTTTTGTTGGACCATTTGTATCCGCTTGTGCCTAGTGTAGAAAATGGTGGTCGTGATAATGGATATTGCACCGAATAGGACGCACATAAGCTGCAGGCCGATTAAATCTAGGAGAAAACCGCTGATCAGCAGGACAATCTGAAAGGAAATTCGGTCCAGCATATTACGGAAGGAAAAGAACCGTCCGTGATACTCCTTTGGCACTTTTGTTTGGAAAATGGTAGCGGCTGTTGGGAAAAAGCAGCCTACGGAAAAGCCAAATAAGGCAAAGGCCAATACACTTAACACAGGAACATTCGCTAAATAAAGGAACAACTCTGAGCCGCCGATTAAAAATGAACAAAAAAACAATATGATATAAGGTGATACCCTGTCAGTGATCAGCTTAATAATAAAGGCACCAAGCATGAAGGAAATCCCTTCAGCAGTGTAGATCCAACCTTTTATAGCTGAACTATGCTGGAGTTCACTGATATTAATGACTAACAGGTTGAATCCGCCGAGAAACAGCACCGGTACAAGTGTCATAATAAGTGTCATATAGACAATCGGTAGATTTTTAATGATGGGAAAAACATCTTTAAAACTATTCTTCTCTGAAGACTTGTTGTTCATCTTTTCTGGTTTATCTAGTTGTCTTTCACCAAAATTCAAGAACCAGGTAAGGATAAAGAGCCCCACATATCCTACAAGCGAACCTACATAGAGCATGGATAAGGGCAGAACCACCAGCAAGACTCCAGCCAGTGCGGTTCCAATAATCCGTGACAGGGTAGATACGTTCATATGAACCCCGTTTAACTGAAGCAAATCTTTATCAGCCACAATAAGTGGAAGTGCTGCCTGAAGTGCTGGAAAATAAAAAGCAGCTGAAATTTGCAGTAGAACCAAAAACACGGCCATCCACCAAATGGAACCGGTATGGATGGCAATAAGCATAAAAATCACACTAATAGCACGTACGAAACCGGCTATTAACATGACTCTTTTCTTACTAGCTTGATCGGTTAGCCTGCCAGCATATGGTCCGACAGCAATCCCGGCAAGTAACCCTCCTGCTAAAAGTAATGATTTTAAGAAATCCGAAGGAAGTTTCGCCTGCATAAACTCTAGGTTCCCAATAATGCCCAGCCACAACCCCAGGCCCGCAATAAACTCCCCAGACAGTAAAATCCAAACATTCCTGTTTCTCCACATACGATGTGCCTCACGTTTCTTATCTATATATTTCCTTCAAAGATACAATAATTTCTAATTTAGTAAAAGAAAAATATGAAATCATACAAACTATAAAACAATTGCTTGGAAAGATTTGATGTTTTGTCTAATGACTGTGGCTGGTAGTATTGTATAATAAACTTATTGACTGAATTTTTACATAATTACAAAGGTAACATAATCCTTTTCCATCGGCTCAACTAAACCATCCTAAGCTTTTCATCTCCATGAGATTCAATAAAACAGTAATGGAAACAGACGTAATCTCATTATTTAAAAAGGGGAGTGTTCAGTATGCAAAAACAAAAGCTATTGATTAATGGGGAAAGACTGATGAAGGAACTGGAACGATTTGCGGATTTTGGCCGGACAGAAAACAATGGGGTTACAAGATTGTCGTTATCAGAGGAAGACCGTCGCGTTAGAGATTACTTTCGTTCCTGCTGCGAAGAGTTAGGCATGTCGGTCAAAATCGATGATATGGGATGTATGTACGCCACACTTGAAGGGACCGAAAATAAACCGCCTATTTTAATAGGGTCCCATTTGGATACCGTGAAAAAAGGCGGGCGCTTCGACGGTGTACTAGGAGTAGTTACCGGCTTAGAAGTAGTTAGAACACTGGTAGAAAATAACATCAAACCCAAAATTCCAATTACTATTGTTAATTTTACTAATGAAGAAGGGGCAAGATTCGAGCCTTCTATGATGGCTTCCGGTGTCCTATCTGGGAAATTTGATAAATCGGTTATGCTGCAAAAGAAAGATGCAGAAGGTACTACCTTTGAAGAGGCCTTAAAGGCTATCGGTTATGAGGGTGAGGTAGACAATCGACTCAAAGAAGCGACTGCCCTTTTAGAGCTGCATATTGAACAAGGGCCTATTTTAGAAAAAGAGGCACTCACCATTGGTGTTGTCGAGTGTGTGGTAGGGATGTGCTGTTATGAAATAGAAGTAACAGGAGAATCCGACCATGCAGGTACTACACCAATGGATATGCGAAAAGATGCTCTTTTTGCAACGAACAACCTTATTAATGAAATCCGTCAACGTTTAGGCAGCCTGGATGAAGAGTTAGTATTTACAATCGGTCGAATGAACGTATATCCAAGCATTCATACCGTTATCCCAAATAAAGTAATTTTTACTCTTGAGGCAAGACATAAGGATATGGAAATCGTCAACACCGTCAAAGATTTCATTCATGGGCTTCCTCAGTTCGCAGAAAATGAAGGCTGTGAGATCAAGACTACTAAACTATGGGAACGGAATACGGTTTGGTTTGAGCCGGAAATCTGCGAGCTTTTAGAGCAATCTGCCCAGTCGCTTGGATACTCCAATAAACGAATGGTTAGCGGTGCAGGGCATGATGCTCAATTTATTGCCAGCTATGTTCCGACCGCCATGCTGTTTGTGCCAAGTATCAATGGAAAGAGCCATTGCGAGGTAGAACTGACGACGTGGGAAGACTGTGAAAAAGGTGTAAATGTTATTTTAGACACCGTGCTTGCTTTATTATCAAAATAGGTTCACTTATAAATATCTCATAGACTTTTTCGCAGCGGCGGAAAGGTCTTTTTCTTTTTTTGACCAATTATATTAATTGGACAAAAATACCAACCAAATATATATTTTCCTTATAGCAATAGTGGATATTCTAGTTTAATATAAGAGAAAATAGTAAGATTTTAACAAGGGATAGGTGGAATCAGTGATCCTTTTAGACTATATTATGAATCTCTCCATATTTTCACTCATGGTTAGTTTGCCACTGGTAATACGCTCGTTTATCAATCATAGACCCTTTAAGAAAGTTCAACTTTGGGTGGGATTATACGGGGGGATTGTTTCAATCATTCTTGTCTTATTATCCATTCACCAGGATGGTTATTCGTACGATATACGGTACGCTCCTGTTATCCTGGTTTTCGCCTATCTCGGACCGATTGCAGGGTTCATTACTGGGATTTTTTCATTGCTCATAAGATTGTATTCAAGTGGTCAATGGATGCCGGCTATTATTGGCTGGTCCATCATTATGATTAGTTTTTCGATTATCCATGTGTATATTTCGCGGTTGACCGCGATCAAAAGGAGTGCCATTTTCTTTGCCTCCTATGTGGTCATCTACATAGTAACGGTTCCATTTCTTTTCAATGTATTTAGAGACAAGCCATTCTTTCACATTCAATATATATTATTTGTCATGTTAGGAGTGGTCATTGGTGCTTTACTCATTGAGTCCTATGTAAAGCTCCACAGGTTGAATAATAGGCTGTCTGATATGTATAAAATGTTAGAAGAAAGTGAATCAAAATATCGCCTCATCGCTGAAAATACATCCGATCTTATTATAGTGATGAATAAGGATCATTCGATCAGTTACTTTTCACCTTCACATGAGGTCGTTTTAGGTTTTCAATGTTGTGAACTAGAAAAATTTAAATTATGTAAGTTCATTCATGTAGAAGACGTCGTTGATTTTAAACATACAATTAAGACAATAATTGAACAGAAGGAATCGCAAGCATTGGAATTCCGATTGAAGCACAAGGAAGGTCATTATATAGAATTTGAGTCCCGATGTATGCCTGTTAAAGGAGAAGGACAATCAGTTGAGCATATTGTTATTATCAGTCGAGATGTTTCTGAACGGAAAAAAGCAGAGGAAATCCTACTGCAATCAGAGAAGCTTTCTATTGTCGGGGAACTGGCTGCGGGAGTAGCACATGAAATCAGAAACCCTTTAACAACAATCAAAGGATTCCTACAACTCTATCGGGGAGAGAATACCGCAATTGACCGCTTGCTTCTTACGGAATTAGAGCGGATAGAGGGGATTACCAGCGAATTACTCTCTTTAGGCAAGCCGCAGGCAGTACAATTAAATCGGACCGATTTGCGAAATTTACTAAAAGATACATTAGAGTTACTTTCCCCAGAAGCGCTGATGAATGGTATTCAAATTAATTTAAAGGTGGAAGATACTGCTTTCTTTATTACTTGTGAAAGGAATCAATTGAAGCAGGTATTCCTCAATATTTTAAAAAATGCGATGGAGGCCATGAAGGATGGCGGAGAAATTAGCATTGGCCTTCGAAAGAGTGCTGAAGGTGAGTGCCTGATTTCTGTTCAAGACCAAGGTTGCGGGATTCCTGAAGAGCTTCTTCCGCGTCTAGGCGAGCCATTCTATAGCTTAAAAGAAAAGGGAACAGGCTTAGGAATCATGATTTGTCATAAAATACTTAAGCAACACCATGGCAGTATATCATATAAGAGTAAAATGAATGAAGGAACACTAGTGGAGATTATACTGCCGCTGGCTAGTTAAGAGTCACATGGCCTTCAATTTAATAGAGGTAGAAAAAAGACTTTTCCTCTGATAGTAAAGGGTTCCGTTTTGAGGTGCTTTTCTTAAAATATGTGCCAAAATGATAGTCGTATTGGTAAATAAAAAAGTAAATCCCCATAGTAATTTAACTGTTCCGTTGAGGGGAAGAAAACATTAAATAGCAATCGATTTAGCAGACCATTTCGCATAGCGTTTTGGTCTTTATTTTTTATTGTTAAACCAATGTTTGTTTCGATTTTACTATAAAAATAACTGTGGTATTAGCAACCTAATTATCAAGTGGACAATAGTTATTGTCCTCTGTAAAATTGACAAGTTAATTAAGTAACTAATGCAAGTTCTCATCTCCCACCTTTAAGAAAAACAGGATGATTTTTAATGTTATTTGGAATTTCATGCTAAGATATTATTAATGTTGTTTAAAAAAAGAGAAAGTTCAAAAAAGGAGTGGGAGAATTGTTTCCAACACTAGAAACAGAAAGACTTATATTGAGAGAAATTGTAAACAAGGATGTTCAAGGCATTTTTAATTGTTTTTCTAATACTGATGTTATTCGTTATTATGGACAAGACGCTTTAACAAGCATAGAACAAGCAGAACAGTTTGTTGAGTTTTTCTCTAAAAGTTACAAAGAAAAACGAGGAATTAGATGGGGAATTGAATTAAAAGAAAAAGAAGGAATTATCGGGACAATTGGGTTTAATGTTTGGTCTCCTAAACACAAAAGGGCTGAGATAGGTTATGAACTTCATCCCCTTTATTGGAGAAAAGGGTACGCAACTGAAGCTACATCAAAAGTAATATCATATGGCTTTAATGAACTTGGATTAACACGCATTGGAGCTGTTGTTTTCCTTGGAAACAAGACATCTAATGAATTATTAAAAAAGCTAGGCTTTGAAAAAGAAGGTGTTTTGAAAAGCTATATGTATCAAAATGGTGTTCCTTATGATACCAATGTTTACTCATTGTTAAAATCAAATTAATAAAAATTTATAATAAAACGCTCAGAATAGGCTCTGAGCGTTTTTTACAATTATTGTGTTAATTTAGATGCTAAATATGTTGTTATTCAGTGTATTATTTAAAAATTTCTCTCCCAAAACGGAACCCGTTAATAGTAATTGGGGAGTTTCTTTATTAGGAATACAAAACCTCACTTACTTGTGATACAGTTCACCGTAATGCATCAAAATGAGGTTCTCTTGGATTTTTGAGATATCCTCACTCCCTTTTAAATAAGATGTCTTGTTCTTAATCGAGTAACCAGCAAAAGTAAAATAAGCGGAGATTTTTCGGTTAGATCCAGAATGGAGCTCGTTTCGGGGTATATAAGGGGAGTTTTTCCGATTATGCAAAGCGAAATCTCCCATTTTCGAATTTTTCGAGTCAATAGGCGGAATCTCTCCGTCTATTTAAGCTTTTTTTAATAGTAATTACTAATTAAGCGAAATTTTTCCGTCTATTTATCAGATCGGGTGCTATGTCAAAGTTAATGAAATTTCGTAGAAATCTTGATAAATAAAGAAAAAGACGTAAACTAATTCATACCTCAATTCTTGTGTCTTTTAATTAAGAAACCCACCCGAAAACGGAACCCTTTGCTCTGATAGGAAGGGTCTTTTTTATGCCTTATTTAGAGCCTTAGCTTGATTTGCTACACCTGTTAATTGGAGCGGAAATCAACAGACATTTTTAAAGAGACTATCCTAAAAATTTTTTTCAAAAAAGCTAACTTCACCAAGTTTTCACCGTTCTCTAATAGACTTCAAGTATCAAGTTGACATGGATTAGGGCTTTCTATTGCAAAGTGGATTTTGGACACGCAAAAAGGATCCATTCATGTATCCAGTGAAATGGGCAAAGGGATCACCTTCACTGTTCGAATCCCTAATTAGTAAAAATAATTACTAAAAAAGTAAAACCGCTTTCATTGGGAATGTTGTATGATTAAGAAAAATTTTATTAAAAGAGAGGAAATCACTAACGATGACTATCAATCCAGAGATAAATTGGCTCTCAGATCTTCAAGTGTTTGCTGTCAACCGACTTCCCGCTCATTCAGACCATTATTATTACGAGACTCTGGAGGAGGCGAGAAGTGCTTCTCCAATGAAACTTCGTCATAGTTTAAATGGTCATTGGAAATTTGCCTATAGCATAAACCCTGAATCCCGTCCGAAAACCTTTTTCAAGCCTGACTTTCATACGGCAAGCTGGGGAGACATTACAGTACCTGGACACATTCAGCTTCAGGGCTATGGGAAACCACAATATGTGAACACCATGTACCCATGGGATGGTCACCACGATATCCGTCCTCCTGAAATTCCGATGGACGATAATCCAGTAGGAAGCTATGTGAAAATGTTTACTGTGCCTGCTCATATGGAAGACAAACCGCTGTACATATCCTTTCAGGGTGTAGAGTCAGCCTTTTATGTGTGGCTAAATGGAAAGTTTGTAGGGTACAGTGAAGATACCTTCACACCTGCCGAGTTTGAGCTTACTCCATTTTTAATAGAAGGAGAGAATAAATTAGCGGTTGAGGTTTACCAGCGCAGCACAGGTAGTTGGCTGGAGGACCAGGATTTCTGGCGTATGTCCGGCATTTTTCGCGATGTATATCTTTATACGGTACCGGAAATTCATGTGTACGATGCTTTTATAAAAACAGAATTAGAGGCTGATTTTAAAAAAGGTACGCTGCTAGCTGACCTCAAGCTGCAATCCTTTGGTACTAAGAGCATCTCAAAAATAACGGCCGAATTGTATGATAGAAATGGCAATTTAGTAGCTATGAATCATGTGGTGGAAAAGGACGGAGAGTGGACCCTGTCACTTGAACTCGATCATCCAAAACTATGGAGTGCAGAGAATCCTTACTTATACAAGCTTTATATCCAAGTGTTTAACGAAGAAGGTAGATTAGTAGAAGTAGTTCCGCAAAAAGTGGGCTTTAGAAGATTCGAGCTGGTGGATAAAATCATGCGCATAAATGGGGAAAGGATTGTGTTCAAGGGTGTCAACCGCCATGAATTTAACTGCCGGACAGGCCGTGCGATTACAAAGGAAGACATGCTGTGGGATATTCAAACCTTAAAGCGTAATAACATGAATGCCGTCCGTACCTCGCATTACCCGAATCAAAGCTATTGGTATGAACTTTGCGATGAATACGGGATCTATGTGATTGATGAAATGAATCTGGAAACGCATGGGTCGTGGCAAAAATTGATGGCGGTTGACCCTTCCTGGAACATTCCAGGGAATAAACCAGAGTGGGAAAACATTGTCATGGACCGGGCTGTATCCATGTATGAACGCGACAAGAATCACCCGTCGATTTTGATCTGGTCTTGTGGAAACGAATCCTACGCTGGTGAAGTTATTCTTAATGTTTCAAAATATTTTAAGAGAGTGGACCCGAGCCGACTCGTGCATTACGAAGGGGTTTTCCATAACAGAAAGTATAATGACACCAGCGATATGGAAAGCAGGATGTACGCAAAGCCAGTTGAAATTGAAAAATATTTGAGTGAAAACCCAGAGAAACCATATATTAGCTGTGAATATATGCATGCCATGGGAAATTCGCTTGGCGGCATGTACAAATATACGGATTTAGAGCAGAAATATCCAATGTATCAGGGTGGTTTTATTTGGGATTACATCGATCAGGCCCTGAGAAAAAAGAATAAGTATGGAGAAGAGTTTTTAGCGTACGGCGGCGATTTCGGTGACCGTCCGACGGATTACGGCTTCTGTACGAATGGAATTGTGTATGCCAATCGAGAACTGTCACCAAAAATGCAGGAAGTCAAATATTTGTATCAAAACTTTAAGCTTCTTCCTGATGAGAACGGTGTAACCATTAGAAACGAAAGTCTTTTCTCAGATACTTCCGATTATGTTTTGGAATGTATCGTGTACCTAGAGGGCAAAGAGCTGCATCGGGAGCAGCATTATGTGGTTGTAGCTCCTCAAAGTGAGGGGCGAGTTGAATTTGAGTGGTCTGCTGGAATGGTTGAAGAGGCCGGTGAGTATTGTATTCATACCTCTTTTAAACTGAAGGAAAGCATGCCATGGGCAGATGCTGGTTATGAGATGGCATTTGGACAATATGTATTTAAGGTGAATGGCGCTGAGGAACTCAAAGTTATGGGTGGTGATCTACGGGTTGTTAACGGGGATGTGAATATCGGTATTCACGGCCAGGATTTCAAGGTCATTTTTTCAAAAGCGGTAGGAAGCTTGGTATCGTTGAATTACGCAGGAAAAGAAATGATTGCCTTGCCACCTGCCCCACTGTTTTGGAGAGCCACAACGGATAATGACAGAGGCTTTGCTCAAGGCTTCAACTCAGGGCTTTGGTATGCAGCAAGCCTAGCACGAAAATGTGTGGCAGTTGACCTTGTAGAAGAGACAGACCAGGTATCGGTTGGTTTTACCTATAAACTATCGATACATAACGATGTAGAAGTATTTATTAGGTATACGGTTTTGGTAGATGGTAGTGTGATAGTAAAGTCTACCTATCAAGGAGCAGAAAATCTCCCGCAACTGCCGATTTTTGCCGTATCCTTTAAGGTTCCAGCGGATTACGATCAAATCGAATGGTACGCCATGGGACCGGAAGAGAACTATTCTGACCGTGCGATGGGGGCAAGGCTTGGTGTATTTAAGAATACGGCTTCGAGCAATGTTTCTGGGTACGTTGTTCCGCAAGAATCGGGGAATCGTACTGGAGTGCGCCGTCTAGATGTAATGAATGACCGTGGTCAGGGAATAAGAATATCATCTACATCTGAGCCGGTTGAATGCAATGTTTCACCATATACGGCATTTGAGCTGGAGAATGCCAATCATCCTTATGAGCTGCCGGAGGTCCACTATACGGTGGTATCTGTAGCAGGCCAGCAGATGGGTGTCGGCGGTGATGACAGCTGGGGTGCACCTGTACAAGAGGAACATTTAATTCCTGCCAATCAGGAGTTAGAATTCGAATTTAAAATTCAGAGATTATAAGAGTGAAAAGGACGAATGGATGTACATTCGCCCTTTTTACTTATTTTTAGTAAAATTTTTAGTAAAAACATTTGAAGATTTTAACTAGAGAGAGTAAAATTATCATAAAGATGAAAAGGGTTACAAAACGGAATTTGAAGACATAGTTGGAGGGACTTTTAAAATGAACGTCACAACGCTGAATAAAACATTCTTAGACTTATTTCATGGCTTACCTAGACAGGCATTTTTTGCCCCAGGCAGAATCAATTTAATTGGCGAACACACGGATTATAATGGCGGCCATGTTTTTCCATGTGCGATTACATACGGGACTTATGCGGTAGCAAGAAAGCGTGAAGACCAATTGGTACGCCTGTATTCGGTTAATTTTCCTGATAAAGGAATCATTGAATTTGATTTGAAACAACTAGATTACGATAAACAACATAACTGGGCGAACTATCCAAAAGGGATGATTCGCTACATCGTGGAAGCAGGGTACGAAATCCCATCAGGATTCGAGTGCGCGATTAATGGAAATATTCCTAATGGAGCAGGACTATCATCCTCCGCATCCATTGAATTGTTAACAGGCGTATTAGTGAATGGACTGTTCGGATTAGAAATCCCTCGTCTCGAATTAATTAAACTTGGCAAGCGGGTAGAGAACGAATTTATTGGTGTGAACAGCGGTATCATGGATCAATTTGCAATCGGAATGGGCAAGGTGGATGCCGGTATTTTGCTAGATTGCCAGACACTTCAATATGAGTATGCTCCTATTCAACTTAAAAATCAGAAAATTATAATCATGAATACAAACAAGCGCAGGGAGTTAGCAGACTCCAAATACAACGAGCGAAGGGGAGAATGTGAAGAGGCGTTGGCACAGCTTCAGGAAAGGCTCCCAATTGAGGCTCTTGGACAGCTTTCAGAAGCAGAGTTTGATGAAAATCAATTCTTAATTACGAATGAGGTTGTTCGCAAACGGGTGAAACATGCTGTATATGAGAATCGTAGAACTTTGAGGGCGCTGGAGGAGTTAAAGACCGGAAACCTGGAAGCATTCGGACAGTTGATGAACCAATCGCATGTGTCATTACGGGATGATTATGAAGTGACAGGTATGGAGCTTGACCGTTTAGTAGAAGCTGCATGGAATCAGCCGGGAGTCCTAGGCGCACGAATGACAGGGGCAGGCTTTGGTGGCTGTGCCATAGCGATTGTTGCTAATGAAGAGGTTGACAACTTTATTGCAAATGTTGGTGTAACCTATGCGGACAAAGTTGGCTATCAGGCAAATTTCTATGTAGCGAGTATCGGTGATGGGGCCAAGGAAATTGAAATGGAGGAATCGATTTAAGTGAGCATTTTTGCGTTAAGGGGACATTTTCGGTGACCCTAATGGATCAAAAATAGAGGTGAAAAAAATGATCAATCAACTAGTTCAACATTTAATCGACCAAGCGCTGGCAGTCCAATTAATCGAGCGGGAAGACGAAATCTATGCACGAAATCAAATTCTTTCATTGTTAAGTTTAACGGAATTTAAAATAGAGGATTTTGCAGAGAAAAACAGCTTGGAAATCCCGGATTTACTTGATGCTATCGTGGATTATGCCTGCGAACAAGAAATCATAGAAGATTTGTTTGATGCGAAGGAAATTTTCTCGAGTAAAATCATGAACTGCTTGATTGCCCGTCCATCAACCGTTAATCAGATCTTTATTGAAAAATATAAACAAGACCCAAAGGCAGCAACAGACTATTTTTATGAGCTTAGCAAGAATAGTAATTATATCCAGATGAAGCGGATAGGTAACAACATTGAGTATAAGGCAGCGACGGGATATGGCGATATAGATATTACGATCAATCTATCCAAGCCTGAAAAAGATCCACGCAGCATCGTGCTTGAGAGAATGGTGGAAAAAGTCGACTATCCTAAGTGCTTACTTTGTGTGGAAAACGAAGGGTATGCCGGCAGGATCGGCCACCCGGCACGCTCGAATCACCGCATGATTCGTTTAAAGCTTCTCGATAAGACCTGGTATTTACAGTATTCACCGTATGTGTATTACAACGAGCATTGTATCGTGCTGTCAGAAACACATACAGATATGAAAATCAGCCGGGAGACCTTTTTACGTTTATTAACCTTTGTCGATCAATTTCCACATTATTTTGTCGGCTCGAATGCAGATATTCCAATTGTAGGCGGTTCTATTCTGTCGCATGATCACTATCAGGGCGGTCAGTATGAGTTTGCGATGGCAAAGGCGGAAGATGATTGGACGTTCGAGATGGTTGGGTTTCCACAGGTGGCGGCCTCTATTGTGAAATGGCCAATGTCCGTCATCCGTCTGCGCTCTGCACAAATTAGCGAGCTTGTAGAGGCGGGAGCTTATGTTTTAGCCAAATGGAAAAATTACAGTGATGAACAGGTCGGAATTTTGGCATGGACGGGTGAGACACCGCACAATACCATTACGCCGATTGCTCGTAAAAAAGGCGATACCTATGAACTCGATTTGGTCCTGCGAAATAATCGGACGAATGACGAGCACCCAATGGGGATTTTCCATCCACATGCAGATGTTCATCATATTAAAAAAGAAAATATTGGTCTGATTGAAGTCATGGGACTCGCTGTTTTACCAGCCCGTTTAAAGGATGAGCTTGTAGAAGTCGAACAGTTTATTCTCGGTAAGGGTGAAACGGTTGCGGACTATCATGACAGCTGGGCGGAAGAATTGAAGACACGTTATTATGGAGTGGCAAGTGAAAATAATGTAGAATCCCTGGTTAGAAAAGAAATCGGGAAGAAGTTTCTAAAGGCATTAGAGGATGCAGGTGTCTTTAAGCGCGATGAAGCGGGTATGGAAGGATTCAAGCGATTTATCCAATCTTTATAGAGTGGTGCGTGAGGGAAAATGGAAATACTAGAAAGATGGGTTGGTCAGTATCAGGATGAAATGGTAAGGGAATATACCTTTGTGAACGATTCAGGCATGACGGTCTCCTGCTTGAATTTTGGGTGTGTAATTACGAAGATTATGGTTCCTGACCGTCAGGGGAAGTTTGAGAATGTGGTCCTCGGTTTTGAGGAATTCGAGGATTATTTGGACTTGTCTCCATACTTTGGAGCGGTTGTCGGCCGAGTTGCGGGGCGTATTCAAGGTGCTCGGTTTGAACTGGATGGACAGGAATACCGGCTGGCAGAAAATCAGCCGCCTAACCATTTACATGGGGGGAAGAAGGGCTTTAATTCTGTGATTTGGAAAACGGAAAAAATCGTGGAAGAACATGCAGTTGGTCTGAAACTTTTCTACTTAAGTCCAGATGGGGATGAGGGATATCCAGGTAACCTGGAAACAACGGTCACTTATCTTCTAAATAATAAAAATGAGCTGAGTATAACCTTCAAAGGGAAAACGGACCAAAAAACGTTAGTTAATTTAAACAATCATACCTATTTTAATTTAAGCGGAAATCTTAAAAGGGATTGTTCTGAGCATATTCTCCAGTTAGAAAGTGACCGCTTCTTGGAGTTAGGGGCTGATTTGATTCCGACCGGGAGAGTACTAGCTTCTCGAAATACACCATTTGACTTCCAGCATGGCCGGAGATTGAGTACGGGGATCCAATCCTCTTATCCACAAAATGTTCTTGTTGGAAAAGGCTACGACCATCCGCTTGTTTTTACAAAAGAGGGTGAGAATACGGTCATGTTAAGTGATGAGGAAAGTGGACGCTCATTGCTGGTGACGACCAATCAGCCATGTGTCGTTGTTTACACAGCAAACCATTTAGAGGCACCGTATTCCATATCAGGTGTCCGTGCTAGAAATTATTTAGGCGTTTGCTTGGAAACACAAGGATTTCCTGATGCTATTCATCATCCAGCATTTCCAACTGTTATCTTGGAGCCGCAAGATTTATACTATTCTACAACGACGTATCGTTTTTTTGCTAATACATTAGGAGTTTGATATATGGCAACTATTAAAGATATTGCACAATTGGCGGGGGTTTCGATTGCTACTGTGTCGCGGGTATTGAACTATGACAACTCGCTTTCCGTCAGTGATGAAACGAAGAAGCGAATTTTTGAAGTAGCAGAGGAGCTTTCCTATAAAAAGAAGTCTGTTCGGAAACAGGAGTCAGGGAAAATTGCGCTCCTGCAATGGTACACGGAAAAAGAGGAACTCGAAGACCTGTATTATATGTCCATTCGTCTCGGCGTTGAAAACCGATGCCGTTATCATGGAATTCAGGTAGAAAAGTACTTCCAGGACAATATTGAGGATTTAAAGGAAGCGGAGGACATTCAAGGGCTTATTGCAATTGGAAAGTTCAGTAGCAAGCAAGTGAGTGAATTGGAAAAACGAACAAAGAATCTCGTTTTTGTGGATACCTCTCCCGATGAGGAACGCTTTGATTCAGTTGTCATTGATTTTGAAAAGGCAACTAAGAAGGTGCTTGATCATTTAATTGATAAAGGGCATAGGGATATTGGCTATATTGGCGGAAGAGAAGTATTCAAGGATAAGACTTCTGCAATTGAAGATGCAAGGGAAAAGACGTTTAAGCAGTATTTAGCAGAGAAGGATTTACTGAACGAAGCGGTGATGTATAATGGAACCTTTTCCGTGGATGGTGGCCATTCGTTGATGAAGAGGGCAATCATGGAACATGGAGACCGACTGCCGACTGCCTTTTTCGCAGCGAATGATTCGATTGCTGTGGGTGCATTACGAGCGTTGCTAGAGGAAGGAATTGCTGTCCCTGGGCGAGTGAACATTATTGGAGTCAACGATATTAGCATATCGAAGTATGTGTTCCCATCTTTAAGCACGGTGAAAGTATACACTGAACTCATGGGTGAAACGGCTGTTGACACGCTGCTCGAAAGAATTGAAGGTAGAAAAATTGCTAAGAAAATTTACATTGGCACGAAGCTCATCCTACGCAATAGCAGCTTCTAAAGGAAACTCACCATACCAGTGGTGGGTTTTTTGTTATGTCGAATGCGGGGATTATTCAGACAAACTAAGCGTAAAAAAGCAAAGAGTTGTCCGAATGCGTGGATCATTCGGACAGACCAAGCGTGAACAAGCAGAGAGTTGTCCGAATACAGGGCTCATTTGGACAGAGTAGGCGGAAAAAGCAAAGAGTTGTCCGAATGCGAGGGTCATTCGGACAGAGTAGGCGGAAAAAGCAGAAACATAGTCAGAAGGCGCGGCAATTCGGACAGACCAAGCATCAAAAAGCAAAGAATGGTCCGAATCCGTAGAGTATCTTACTATGGTGCCTGACACCATATTCTTTTCATTGTCGATTTTTGGAATGTTCCGTATAATAGCGGTAGTTAGAGTGGCATCGAGAGTGGGGAGATAGATTGAGCAAGTTATCTTTGGTAGCGTATACATTTGGTGTTTTATTATTTATTGTGAGTTGCTCCTTGTCGGTTTTTTATGGCTATAAGGTGGTTACCCATCATTTGCCCGTTGAAAAGAAAGTACCTGACACCTATAAATATCATTTTGTCCTTGTTCCGGAAGAGCTAGATAACGAGTATTGGAGACTCGTTGAAAGCGGGGCAAAGGATGCCGCCAAAAAATATGGTGTGCTACTGGAATACTCGGGGCCGAAGCAGGCAAATATAGACGACCATTTAAAGACCATTGAAATGTCTGCTGCTTCTAAGGTAGATGGAATCTTGACACAGGGATTAAGTGATGAACAATTTACCCCTTTAATTAACCGTGTCATCGCTGGAGGAATTCCAGTCATCACAGTAGACACGGATGCTGCCAACAGCCTTCGTCTAGCCTATATAGGAACAGACAATTATTACTCAGGATATTTGGCTGGAAAAGCCTTAATTACCGATACAAACGGGAAAGCCAATGTTGCCATTATTACCGGGACCTTTTACGCGAACCATCAGCAACAGCGTGTGAAGGGATTTCAGGACGCAGTAAAAGAAGCGCCGGGAATACATATTATTGACATCCAGCAATCCGAAATCAGTACAGTAAAAGCAGCAGAAAAGGCCAATCAACTCCTAAAAGACCACCCCGAAATCAATGCCTTTTATGGAACCAGTGCCCTCGATGGGATCGGAATTGCGCAGGTTATTGAGAAATATAAAAAACAAAGAGAAGTGTACGTGATTGGATTTGATACGCTACCTGAAACCCTGGACTATATTCGAAGAGGAACAATCAAGGCAACCGTTGTTCAACAGCCCTATGAAATGGGGTACAGAGCAGTGAAAATGATGATTGACATAATTGAAGGAAAAACAGTCTCTCAGGTTGTCCATACAGAAACAAGAATTATGAGAATAGGAGACTTACCCGTAAGTGTGATGCATAACAAGGAGGACAACAACTGATGTTATTTAGAATTCGGTCCAAATTGCTTCTTTATTTCATCGTACTGGTCGTTTTGCTATCCTCAGTCGGCTTCTTTTTTTATAAAAGCAGTGAAAATCTCGTCGTTGAATATGATGATAGCTTTGAGCGTTTTCTCCTTCTCAATGATATCTCCAAAAGGACGAATTTAGTGGCGGAAAAACTGCATGCGTATGTTTTAGATAAGGAAGTTTCGTATCTAAGAGACTATCAAAGAGAAAAGACCAAGCTCCTCAAGGATCAAAGTAGCCTGTATGAGGAACTAGATACGAATGATATCAAACTTATTAATTATAAAAATATGATCGATAGTTTTTTGGAAGAAAGTGATGCAACTATTTTGGCCTTCCAAAAGGACGATATTAACCAATATTCCTATCATTTTAATGAAGTGATGAAAATTGCCTCCTTCTTGCAAGAAAGTACACTTGGTCTGTTGAACAATAAACTCACTGATTATCAAGAATTCTATAATCAGATGGAAAGACAAAACCATTATTATAAACTCATGTCGATTTCTCTTTTCGCAGCAGCTTTTTTCCTAAGCACCTTGTTGGCATTATGGATTTCGGGGGGGATTACTAAGCCGATTAGTTTGTTGTCACAAGCGGCTAAGCAAATCTCAAAAGGGAACTTATCAGGGGAAGATATAAAAATCACAACAAAGGATGAATTAAAGCCGTTAACCGAAACGTTCAACCAAATGCGGACAAACCTAAGACAACTAGTAACGGAAATCAAACAAAAGGGCGAATTAGATAAGCTGTTAAAAGAATTAGAGTTAAGGAGTCTTCAAAACCAGATTAATCCTCACTTCTTATTCAATACTTTGAATACGGTTTCAAAGATGGCCTATTTAGAGGAAGCAGAGCATACCTCGCGCTTGATAGAGGCAGTTGCTGCTATTCTTCGCTATAACTTAAGTGATTTCGATAAAGCTTCGACCCTTAGAGATGAAGTACGAATTGTAAAAGAGTATTTTTATATTCAACAGACTCGATTTGGTGAACGGATCCAGTTTGTCACAGAGATTGAGGAAGATTGTCTAGATATTGAAATTCCTAGTTTAATCCTTCAGCCATTAATCGAAAACGCCTTTATTCATGGCGTCGAAGCCTATGAAGCAAATGGCGAAATCCGTCTTCATATTTATCGTCATCAGGACCGAATCTACGTAGAAGTAATCGATAACGGAGATGGAATGAACGAGTCGGTCAAAAAAAGACTGCTTCAATATGTGGATGGGACTGTGGGAGCTGACGAACCACCTGAAAAGGCAAAAGATCATTCAAATGGAATTGGCGTCAAAAACGTCATAAGAAGACTGCAGCTTTTTTATCAGCGAAATGATGTGGTTGAAATCGAATCAGAGCTATCTAAGGGAACCAATTTTAGACTGACCATTCCTATTGCGGAAAAAGGGGGAAGCGGGCTTGTTAAGTATTCTTATAGTGGATGATGAAGTGATTGAGCGGAAAGCATTAACGAAAATTATTAACAGCTCCTTAAAGGACGTAAGGGTCATTGGGGAAGCTCCCAATGGCAGGAAAGCAATAGAAATGGCTGCAGAACACAGGCCTGATATTATTTTTATGGATATTAAAATGCCCGGTGTGGATGGAGTTCAAGCGGTTAAGGAAATTAGAAAAATGGACCCAGGGATCCGCTTTATTATGGTTTCTGCTTTTAATACATTTGAATACGCCAAAGAAGTGATGCAGCAGGGTGTCAAAGAATATATCCTCAAACCGAGCAGTAAACAAGATATCCTGGAGGCAGTTGCACGTGTTTCTAGTGATATCTTAGAGGAGCGGAAACTTAGAGAAGAACAGCAAAGCTTAAGAGAAAACCTCGAGCGTGCCGTATCTATCGCTCAAAAAGAGTGGGTATCTTCTCTATTAGTTAATTCGGTTCGAGATATTACGTTCGATGAGTGGGGCCAATTATTAGGGGTAGAAATTACCTCGGGATATATTATGCTTCTCTCTCTTCAGCCAAGGGCGAATGCCGAGCTTTCAATCAGCGATAGGCAGAATTGGTATATGTGGCTGAAGGAAGTCCAAAAATCAGTAGGGAAAAATGAAGAGATGATGATTGGGCAATTAACCGACTCACAAGTACCAGTTTTATTTTTATGTAAAAAGACTGAGGAAAAACCAAAATTTAAAACGAGTGTACAGGTGATCGTTGAGAGGCTGCACCACTTGTTTCAAAAAGAATCTTTCCAGGCTGAACTACGAATAGGGGTGGGACTCCCTTATAATCATGCCCATGAGTTAAATCAATCCTATCATGAAGCCGTATTGGCCCTAAAACAGCTATTAAAAACACCGAACCGTAAGTATATCATTGGGGTCAAACAAGGGTCATCCCAGGAAAACCCGGAAAATGGTGTACTTGAAGTAGAGAAAAAATTGTTAGAGGCGGTCCGTCAGGGGGACGTCAATCAAGTTTTATATATTTTTGATACGTTTGTTGCCAAGCATGCAGATGATAAAAACGTAAAAGCAGTACTAGTGAAAAAGTCATTCGACGAATTGTTTATTCTGCTGTCGCGTATGCTTCATGATTTAGGTATCAGCTATGAACAAACACCGACTATTGATGTATTCGAGGATAGAAATGTGATTTTTGAAAAAGGAAAATCTCATTTATTATCAGTTGTCCATCATGTGCAGGTGTGGAGAAATAATCATGCTAAGGGTATGCTGCATAAAGCCAAGGAATATATTGAAAAGCATTTTGCTGATTCGATTACGTTAGAATCAGTGGCGGAATTTGTGGAATTGAGTCCGTTTTATTTAAGCAAATTATTTAAAGACCGATTTGGGATGACATTTATTGATTATCTGACGGAGATCAGGATCCAGCACGCCAAAGCAGAAATGGTGGATCCAGGGAAGAGCTTAAAGGAAATATGCTATTCCGTTGGCTACAAAGACCCTAATTATTTCAGCCGCGTCTTTAAAAAACAAACCGGCTTATCACCGTCAGAATTCCGCAAGGCAACCGTTAGTCAATAATAAGATTTCAATGTGAGGCTGATTTCAAGCAAAGGAGTCGCCTCACATTTTTTTATAAAAATAGGATTTAACTATCAGAAAATTGTAATCGTTTGCAAAAATGTCTAGGTATTCACAAAAATGTGCTATAGTTTGGAACTATTGCAGTGGTTCTCCTGATGCTAACATATGTGTAAGGGCTTACACGCAGGCTAGTTAAGCACCGTTAGTCTTTATCAAAAGGAAAAAGGAGAATGATCACATGCTTAAGAAGAAAAAAGGGTTGGTTCTATCTTTAACAGTTGCATCTAGTATTCTATTAGCCGCAGGCTGCAGCAGCTCAACAAGCGGTTCTGATTCTGGCAAAGGTAAGGACGGCGGTCTACCAGCTGTTGGTGCAACCATCTACAAATTTGATGACAACTTCATGTCCTATGTACGTCGTGCAATGGAAGATTCAGCAAAGGGTAAAGTAAACCTTATGCTAAATGACTCACAAAACGACCAGGCAAAACAAATTGAGCAAGTAGATACATTGATTGCAAAGGGTGCAAAATCCCTAGCTATCAACCTAGTAGATCCAAAAGCAGCTCAAACAATTATTGATAAAGCAAAACCAAAGAATATTCCAGTTATTTTCTTTAACAAAGAGCCAGATGCAAGTGTACTAGCAGGCTATGATAAAGCTTACTATGTAGGAACAACATCTTCTGAATCAGGCGTGATTCAGGGTGAATTGATTGCGAAGGCTTGGGAAGCGAACAAAGATAAGTGGGATAAGAATAAAGACGGCAAAATCCAATACGTACTATTAAAAGGTGAACCAGGACACCCAGATGCAGAAGCGCGTACAAAGTTTGCAGTTGATACTGTAAAAGAAAAAGGCATCCAAGTTGAAGAATTAGCGATGGATACAGCTATGTGGGATGCAACAAAAGCAACTGAAAAAATGGATGCTTGGTTAGCAAAATACAATGACAAAATCGAATTCGTGATCGCTAACAACGACGGTATGGCATTAGGTGCGATTGCATCTCTTGAAAAGGGTGGATACTTCTCTGGCGACAAGTATATGCCAGTTGTAGGTGTTGACGCGATTCCTGAAGCATTAGAAATGATTGAAAAAGGGAAAATGGTTGGTACTGTGTTAAATGACGCGAAAAACCAAGGTAAAGCAACCATTGAACTTGCTACAAATGCAGCAAACGGTAAGGACGTTTTAGATGGAACAGAGTGGAAGCTTGACGACAAGAAAGCGGTTCGTGTTCCTTACGTTGAAGTAACAAAAGACAACATCCAAGTTGGTAAAGACGCGTATAAATAAGAAAAGTAGAAGCGCCTGTCCAGGGCTGATGAAGGTCAGCCCCTGGCGCTCTTCGAACGAAGGAAAGGAATCTTCTTTTCTTTCGTTCGGGGTATTGCTGCAAAGATTTGGAGCGGGACACCGTAGGATCTGAAATTTTTATCAAAAATGGGACGCACAACGCTGGTGCTTCTCTTATTTTTTAAATAGTTAGTAAGGAGGTTCGCTCATGTCAGAATCCAGTACTACCAATCTACTAGAAATGCTTAATATTACCAAAAGATTCCCTGGAGTACTTGCATTGGACAACGTTTCCCTGAAAGTGAAGCCTGGTTCCGTACATGCCTTGATGGGCGAAAATGGTGCAGGAAAATCCACATTAATGAAATGCCTATTTGGCATTTACTCGATGGATGAAGGCAAAATTCTGTTTGATGGAAAAGAGGTTTCCTTTGCTAATTCAAAGCAGGCACTTGAAAACGGCGTTTCCATGGTGCACCAAGAACTAAACCAGGTACGTCAGCAAAATGTTATGGATAATTTATGGCTAGGGCGATATCCGAAAAAAGGCATTTTCGTTGATGAGAAGAAAATGTACGAGGATACAACAGCTATTTTTAAGAGTTTGGATATCAACATCGACCCTCGCAGCAAGGTGAGCACATTATCCGTTTCGGAAATGCAAATGGTGGAAATTGCTAAAGCCGTTTCTTATCATTCAAAAATCATCGTAATGGACGAACCGACCTCGTCCCTAACCGAAACAGAGGTAAATCATCTGTTTAGAATCATCCGGAAGCTCCAAAGTGAGCATGTGGCGATCATCTATATTTCTCACAAAATGGAGGAAATTCTGAAGATCTCCGATGAAGTGACGATCATGCGTGACGGTCAATATATTGCGACAAGAAGCGCGAAGGAATTAACAACAGATGAGATTATCAAGCTGATGGTTGGCCGTGACCTATCTCAGCGATTCCCAGCTAAAGTAAACGAACCGGGAGAAAAGATCTTAAAGGTTTCAGATTTTACAGCGGAAACACAGCCTTCTTTTTCAAATATTAACTTTGAACTTCGTAAAGGTGAAATCTTAGGGATTGCTGGATTAGTAGGTTCAAAGCGAACAGAGGTGGTTGAGGCGCTGTTTGGCATTCGCGGAATCTCATCTGGAACAATTGAATTACACGGAAAGGTGATTCAAAATCATTCTCCACAGCACGCGATCAAAAACGGCTTTGCACTCGTAACAGAAGAAAGAAGATCAACAGGAATTTTCCCTGAATTAAGCATTAGCTTTAACTCGATTATTTCTAACATGAAACAATATAAAACAAAAAGCGGGTTTCTGTCAGATAAGAAAGTAGAACACGATACACAATGGGTCATTGATTCAATGAAGGTAAAAACTCCTTCACAAAAAACAGCCATTGGCAGTCTTTCAGGCGGTAACCAGCAGAAGGTGATTATTGGGCGCTGGCTTTTAACCAAACCGGATATTTTATTGCTGGATGAACCGACACGAGGAATCGATGTAGGAGCCAAGTTTGAAATCTACCAGTTAATTAATGAGTTAGCGGCAGAAGGAAAGGGAATTATTATGATTTCTTCTGAAATGCCAGAGCTTTTAGGGGTAACCGACCGAATTTTGGTCATGAGTAATGGTAAAGCAGCGGGAATCGTTGAAACAGCAAAAACATCGCAAGAAGAAATCATGCGATTAGCAGCTTTGTATTAGGAGGAGATGCAAATGAAAAATTCAGCTACACAAAAAGGCAGTATAACCAAACTGCTCTTTGATAATGTGATTTATGTCTTTTTAATCCTACTCGTTATTGGAATCGTAATCGCTTCTCCTGACTTTCTTTCAGTTACAAACTTAATCAATATTTTAAGTCAATCCTCGTCCCGTATCATCATTGCACTAGGGATGGCAGGAATCCTGATTACAGCCGGCACGGACTTATCTGCTGGACGGATGGTCGGACTCGCAGCCGTTATCTCAGCATCTATGCTGCAAGCGGGCGATTACGCGTATAAAATGTATCCGAATTTACCGGAATTACCGTTGATTGTTCCGATTATTATTGCAATGATTGCAACTGGTCTTATTGCAACAGTGAATGGTGTCATTGTATCAAAATTACACGTTCCACCGTTCATTGCTACCTTAGGTATGATGATTGGTGTGTATGGTTTAACTTCCATTTATTTTGACCGCCCGCCATATGGCGCACAGCCGATTGGTGGATTAAGCGAAAAGTTTACAACTTTTGCCCAACGTGGGATTCCAATTGGTTCCTATGAAATTCCTTATCTTGTTATTTATGCTATTATAGCTACTATTGTTATTTGGGTAATTTGGAATAAAACGCAATTGGGGAAAAACATGTACGCCATCGGCGGAAATCCTGAAGCTGCAAAGGTTTCCGGTGTTAACGTAGCAAGAAATATTATTATTATCTATATGATCGCAGGTCTATTATATGGCTTCTCTGGTACGCTTGAAGCAGGCCGTGTAGGTAGTGCGACAAATAATACAGGTAATATGTACGAATTAGATGCCATCGCAGCCTGCGTGGTCGGTGGGGTATCTTTATCAGGTGGTATTGGAACGGTACCAGGCGTTGTCACTGGTGTTCTTATATTCCAAATCATCAACTACGGTCTAGCCTTCCTTGGGGTAAGTCCATACATCCAATTCATTGTTAAAGGCTTAATTATCGTCGTAGCGGTTGCCTTTGACATGAGAAAACATGCGAAGAAGAAATAAGAGAGTTTTTTAGGGCAGTCCTATTTAGGGGCTGCTCTTTTTGTGGGGGCATCTTTTGGTGTCAGGCACCACTCGTGGATAAATGTCCACGGGCGGTGCCTGACACCTTTTTGTTTGGGAGGGCAGCGACTAGTGTCCGTTTACGGGGGAAAAGAGGTGGAAGGGTAACTAGTCAAGGTGACTAGTGCCCGTTCAGGAAGAAAAAAGGCTGAAAAGGTAACTAGTCCAAGTGACTAACGCCTGTTCAGTTTAATGAAAAAGTTGATTCGCTGATAAATACCTCAGATTCGCTGATAAACATCCAAAATAAGCTGATAAAGAAAGATAACTTGTTAGAAATCTAAACTCAATAACTAAAAATCAAATTCTTAAAAGAAAGGTTCTGTTATCATTCATTGTTGATTTTCGTGTAGGTATGAGAATTAATAAGCGGAGAATTTCCGGCTATTGTATATAGAGGACGCTTATGAAGCGGAAATAAGCGGAGATATTCCGGTTAACTGCTCTAAATAAGTCAAAATTTAACGATTTGGAACAAATAAACGGAAAAAATACCCTTATTTTTAAGGGAATAAGGGTATTTCCCAATTTAAGCGGAATTATTCCGTTTATTTTTCAAACACTATGAAATCAACATTCAGTAATAACAGAGCCAAAAGAAAAGAACTGAAAGCACAGAATAACATTCCGGAGAAACGGAAAATTCCGCATTAACGGAAACTCTTTCTAGTGAAAATTCCGTAATTCCGGAAGAATAGTAAGAGAGATTAAGAGTGTTAATCTTATAAATAACATGTGAAAGTGTTAAACTAGGAGAACTGAGTAATTTATCTAAAAATTTATAATTTTGGCACAAAACTTGCAAATATATAAGCGAGCTTCATGATGTAAACGCTTTCCAACAAGAGATAGAAGCTTATCCAAATTATCCAAAGGGGGATTTTCATGCAATTATTTATTATTCTTTTGTCGCTTGGGCTATTAATGTTCGTAGCGTACCGTGGTTTCTCTGTTATTTTATTTGCACCACTCTGCGCACTTTTAGCCGTACTACTCGTTGACCCAAGCCATGTTTTACCGTTTTTCTCCGGTGTATTTATGGAAAAAATGGTCGGATTCATTAAATCTTATTTTCCTGTCTTTTTACTAGGAGCGATTTTTGGAAAAGTAGTTGAAATGTCAGGCATCGCAGAATCAATTGCAAAAACAATTGTCCGTTGGGTCGGTGCGAAACGTGCGATGCTCACCATCATTTTACTAGGTGCTATCTTAACCTATAGCGGCGTAAGCTTATTCGTAGCTGTATTCGCCATTTATCCATTTGCCGCTCAAATGTTTAGAGAAGCAAACATTCCAAAACGGTTGATTCCTGGAACCATCGCTCTCGGTGCTTTTACCTTCACGATGGATGCATTACCAGGAACACCGCAAATCCAGAACGTTATACCAATTAACTTCTTTAAAACAGATATCTACGCAGCACCAACACTGGGAATTATCGGTGCTATCTTTGTCTTAGGACTCGGTCTTCTCTATCTAGAAACAAGAAGGAAAAAAGCAGAAAAAGCAGGGGAAGGCTACTATGGCTTTGGCACAGAAAATGCTTCGGCTTTGGAGCTGGCCAAATCAGAGGAAAATGAAATGGTACCGGATTTAAAGTCACAACAATCTGTTTTACGCCAAATCATGGCGTTTGTGCCTCTAGTGCTTGTAGGAGTAACAAATAAACTATTCATTACCTACATTCCAGAATGGTATCCGAATGGGTTTGATTTTTCTGCTATCGGCTTAAATGCATACACGGTAGATGTAAAAGCAGTTGCTTCTATTTGGGCAGTTGAACTGGCGCTAGTAGTCGGGATCGTCACATCCCTTGCGTTTGATTGGAAACGAGTAACCGTAAACTTTAAAGAAGGTTTAAACCTAAGTATTGCTGGGGCATTGCTTGCGACCATGAATACAGGTGCGGAATACGGTTTTGGAGGGGTTATTTCTTCTCTTCCAGGGTTTACGAAAATCAGTGATGCGATTTCTAGTACGTTTACCAATCCGCTTGTTAACGGTGCTGTAACTACCAGTTCCCTTGCCGGTATTACAGGTTCTGCATCTGGGGGAATGGGGATTGCGCTAGGCGCGATGGCGGAAAAATACAATCAAGCGATTGCTGCAGCACATATCCCTCCTGAAGTTATGCACCGTGTGGTAGCGATGGCATCCGGGGGGATGGATACTCTGCCGCATAATGGAGCGGTTATTACCCTGCTTGCAGTAACAGGATTGACTCACAAGCAGTCTTACCGTGACATCTTCGCTGTAACAGTGATTAAAACAGTAGCTGTATTCTTTGTCATTGCGATTTACTCTATGTTTAACATCATTTAATGATTCATAATGTACTAGATTTAAAGGAGGATCTCGTATGAAACAGTCATTAGAAGGGAAAACAGCATTTATTACTGGATCTGCAAGTGGAATTGGATTAGAACTCGCAAAGACCTTTGCACAGGAAGGCGCAAAGGTAGTTATTTCGGATTTAAACGCGGTCAAGAGCGAAGAAGTGGCCGCTGAGTTAAGGGAGCAAGGATTTGAAGCGCTAGCTGCCCCTTGTGATGTAACAAATGAGGAAGCTTTTAAAAATAGCCTAGAGCTAGCCTACCAGACATTTGGAAGCCTTGATATTTTAGTCAATAATGCCGGAATGCAGTATGTGTCTCCAATTGAGGAGTTCCCAACTGAAAAATTTGAGTTACTTGTCAAAATCATGTTAACTGCACCGTTTGTTGGTATCAAACATGTTTTTCCACTTATGAAAAAACAAGGATTTGGAAGAGTCATCAATATGGCTTCCATTAACGGTGTCATCGGCTTTGCTGGGAAAGCTGCTTACAATAGTGCCAAACATGGAGTCATTGGTTTAACGAAAGTGGCAGCACTAGAAGGCGCAGCTGACGGAATCACTGTAAATGCATTATGTCCTGGCTATGTTGATACCCCGCTTGTGAGAAACCAACTAGGGGATTTGGCGAAAACTAGGAATGTCAGCTTAGATCGTGTACTTGAAGAAGTGATTTTCCCGCTTGTTCCTCAAAGAAGGCTATTATCTGTTACGGAAATTGCCGATTATGCCGTCTTTTTAGCAAGTGATAAAGGAAGAGGAATAACCGGTCAGGCAGTCATCCTGGATGGTGGCTATACAGCCCAATAATGTAAAAAGGGGTCAGGAACCACATAATTGTGGGGTCTGACCCCTTTGTCAGTATATTTGGTATAATTAATATATCTAGTGTGGTAAGGGTGGGAAAAGAATGTACCAAGGATTTGAGAATATCCCCTATAATTGGCATGAGCAAATTATTAATCTATTAGCGGAACGAATTGTAGTGGTGGATCGAGAGGGTATTATTCTTTATATTAATGAGGCTTATTGCGAGTTTTTGGGGACGACAGTGGAGGATGCCATTAACCGGCCTGTGGAAGAGGTAATTGAAAATACCCGCATGCATATCGTTGCCAATACAGGACAAAAAGAGCTTGCTTCGTTGCACCCCATCAATGGTAGTGAAATGATTGCTAACCGCTATCCTCTCATCGTGGATGGAGAAAGGGTCGGAGCCTTGGGAACCGTCATGTTCCGTACACCAGAGGAATGGCGGATGTATAAAACGAAAATACAAAGACTTGTAGAAGAACTGAAATATTATAAAACAAAAGTTGAAAAGGAATTGAAAAGTAAGTATCAATTCTCCGACTTAATTGGGAATAGCCAGTCTTTTTTAGCAGCGAAAAAACTAGCAGAAAGAATATCTGAGAGTAACTCATCAGTCTTATTAATCGGTGAATCTGGGACGGGTAAAGAGTTATTTGCCCACGCCATACATAATAATAGTATGCGAGAATCATTGCCTTTTGTGGCCATCAACTGCGCATCGATTCCTGAACATTTACTAGAATCGGAGTTGTTTGGGTATGAAGAAGGTGCCTTTACAGGAGCAAAAAAAGGGGGGAAGAAGGGACAGTTTGAAATTGCCAATAATGGGACCCTTTTTCTGGATGAAATTGGGGACATGCCCCTCTCGATGCAAAGCAAGCTTTTGCGAGTCTTACAGGAAAAAGAGGTGCAGCGGGTCGGAGCTCCAAAGTCCATTCCTGTTGATGTTCGAATCATCGCGGCAACCCATCGGGATTTAGAGAAGCTGGTGGAGGAAGGGAAGTTTCGTCAGGACTTATATTACCGATTGAATGTCATAAAAATTGAAATTCCTCCTCTTAGAAAAAGAAAAGAGGATATCCCACAAATCTCTATCAGTTTATTGAAAAAACTGGAGAGGAGATTTTATCGTAAAGGGATAGAGTTGTCAGCTGGGGTAAAAGAAAGATTAATGCAGCATGCCTGGCCGGGAAACATTCGTGAGCTTGAGAATGTGTTGGAGCGAACGATCAATGTTCTAGATGGGAAAACCATTGAATTGGTTCACCTGCCATTATATTTACGTGAATTGGAACCGGAGAGCCCCTCTGAGATCGAGAGCCGTACGGAAAGCAATCAGCCTTTGGAGGAAATTTCCTTACCGGTGGTTCCTTTAAAAGAAACACTGGCTCATGCAGAAAAAAAGGCCATACTAAATGCGCTCAATGTAACCAACGGAAATAAGCAAGAAGCCGCCAAACTCCTGGAAATAGGAAAAACCAGCTTCTACGAAAAATGCAAAATATATGAGATAAAATAGCAGGGTGTCAGGCACCGCTCGTGGACAAATGTCCAAGGCCGGTGCCTGACACCTTTTTTCTTCGATGGTATTTAATGTCCCGACAGTACATATGTATGTAATATCAAACGTTTGATGGTTTTAATGGTTGGTGGATTGTTCATTTGTAATTCCGACTTGACTCATTGGAATGTAAGTGATGGAAAAATTTACAATTACAGAGGAGGAGTAAAATGAACGCCCTTCTTATCATTGTTAATATCCTTGTTTTGTTTGCGCTCATGTTTGGTCTTTTCATGATGCAAAAAAAACATGTCTCTTTTTCTAAACGTGTTTTTACAGCATTAGGCTTAGGTATTATTTTTGGTTTTATCATCCATCTGATCTATGGCACCACACATGAGGTGACAACAGGGTCCATCGATTGGTTTAACATTGTAGGAAATGGTTATGTTAAGCTACTGCAAATGGTAGTTATGCCGCTGGTTTTCATTAGTATCGTTGCCGCTTTTACTAAATTAAAATTAACCAAAAATATCGGGAAGATTAGCTTTCTTGTGATTGGAATTTTGCTTGGTACGACAGCTATTTCTGCAGCCGTTGGAATTGGATCTGCATTAGGGTTTGGTCTTGACGGGATTCAGTTAAACGCGGGAGATGCCGAGAAAGCTAGAAATGCTCAACTTGAGGAAAGAGTGGCCGGTGTGGAAAGTATGACATTGCCACAGCAGATTATTGAGTTAATTCCGAGTAATCCATTTCAGGATTTAACAGGAGCACGGCCAACTTCTACGATTGCCGTTGTTATCTTCGCTGTCTTTATTGGGGTTGCCTATCTTGGAGTCAAACGAAAGGAATCTGAACACGGCGAGTTTTTCGCGCGGATCATAGATACGGCGTATTCGATTGTCATGAGGGTAGTAACATTGATTCTTCGCCTCACACCGTATGGCATTTTAGCAATTATTACAAGGGTCACCGCCACAAGTGATTATGAAGCTATTGCTAAATTAGGAAAGTTTGTCATTGCTTCCTATGTGGCGCTTATCGTTATGTTTATTGTCCATCTATTACTGTTATCGTTTGTTAAACTAAACCCAAGAAATTATGTGAAAAAGGGCCTTCCTACCTTAACCTTTGCCTTTACTTCACGTACAAGTGCGGGAACGTTACCAATGACGATTAAAACACAGACAAAAGACTTGGGCGTTTCTGAAGGGATAGCAAACTTTGCAGGCTCATTTGGACTTTCCATTGGTCAAAATGGCTGTGCGGGGATTTACCCAGCCATGCTTGCCGTTATGGTTGCTCCAGCAGCAGGGGTCGACCCAACCAGTCTCTCCTTTATTCTTACGCTCATCTTGGTCGTAGCGATTAGCTCCTTTGGTGTTGCAGGTGTTGGCGGTGGTGCTACCTTTGCAGCCCTGATCGTACTTTCTATTATGAACCTGCCAATTGCCATAGTCGGTTTACTTATCTCAGTAGAGCCACTCATTGACATGGGCCGTACAGCACTAAACGTCAGCGGAGCCATGACTGCAGGCGTCCTAACAAGCAAAGCAACAGGCGAATTCGACCAAGAGACCTACCAACAACCAAACATTGTAGAAGCATAAAAATAAAAAGGTGTCAGGCACCACAAATGTACGTTGTATGAGGACAAATGTCTTTTCGTGGTGCCTGACACCATACATTGTATTTTTTAGATACATAAAATGCAAAAGGTGATAACTCCAGTTAGTGTTCCGAGGAAGGCACCTGCTAGGACGTCTGATGGGTAGTGTAAGCCGAGGTAAATTCTTGATATGCCCTCAAGGACTGCAATAGGGATTAAGATAAAGGATAGGTTGGGTACAAATAAGATGTAGGGTGTTACAACGGATAAAATAGCTGTTGTATGCCCCGAAGGAAAAGAAGGGTCTTGTAATGGATTTTCATGAGTTTTTGTTTTTTCAATCTTTACATATGGTCTTCTCCGCGGGAGTACCTCTTTCAAAATATGGACAGGTATATGACTCGCTGATAATGCCAGTGCGCTGCTGATAGCCGTTAATTTGGCCTCTCCTGATGATAAAAGAATGAGAATCAATGTTGAAGCGATTGTAAGATCTGCTCCTCCTAAACGTGTGACCAAACGAAAAAAGAGATTTAATAGCTTTTTATCAAAATGGTGATTTACCTTCTGCAGCACTCGACAATCAAAGCCATAAAACAATTCAAGTAGTTCTCTAGTCATTTTTCCGCCCCCCTTTACTTTAATTGTATTAAAAATAAAGAGGGGATTTCTTAACCTTATGTTAAGAGCGTGTAAAGATTATATATAGTTAAAGCTAGGTTATACAGCAATGCTATAAACGGTCCGTAAGAAGGTTCTACGTGCCCGAACCAGAAAAAAGAAGAGGCGATGGGTAACATAGAAAGAGTCTACGTGCCCCAAACAGAAAAAGAAGAGGTAGACGGTAACGTAGAAAGGGTCTACGTGCCCCAAACAGAAAAAGAAGAGGCAGAGGGTAACGTAGGAAGGTTTTACGTGCCCCAAACAGAAAAAAGAAGAGGCAGAGGGTAACGTAGGAAGGTTTTACGTGCCCCAAACAGAAAAAAGAAGAGGCAGAGGGTAACGTAGGAAGGTTTTACGTTACTCAAACAGTAATAGAACCGAATAAAGGGTCACGAAGGAAAAGGCCATACGTGACCAATGTGATGAAAGAATGTAAAGAGCTAAATCAGGTATTCCTAAAACAACACCAACCGTTAACAAAGAAACAGTAAAAAGGTTAGAAAGGACACAATCCTATTGTCCAAAAAATCCTAAAGCATATTTAATACCTTCTTCAATCTCACTTGTTTCATATCCTTGTAAATCCTCATGGGTAATTTCTAATTTGGTTCTTGTTAATGAATACCCACTATCTAAGTTAATATCAAGCAGTACATCATAGCCAGTTGCAGTTGATGTAATATCGATGATGTCATAATCACGGATCGCGGTGCCTGTTTCGTATTCCAAAGGCTCTAGTTCTGACATTACAAATACCCCCTAAGTTGGTTATATCGTTCATTAGCATTTCCAATACGGTAAGTATTCATCAAAGGATTCAAATGAGAATTACTGGCACGTACTGATCACAACGACTACCAACTAAAAAGGTTAAGACAACTATTTATCGGAAGTTTGATCAGCATTTTTTGCATCCGCTGCTCTTTTAGTCCCTTTGCTGACATAAGGCTTGGCGTTTTTTGCTTTATTAGCGCTAGTTTGCCAACGGTTCCAGCCTTTCTTACCTGTACCCCTACCTATTCCACTTTTCGCTTTTGCTTTTGCTTTACTCATCTAACCACTCCATTTTTTAAATAAAATTTATATATGTCGTTGGTTAGTTTAACACGATTTAGCGTGAATACATAATTACACCGTAATTAAAGGTTTTTCTTCAAAAAAGTCGAATAGTAGTATTGCATTATTTTCCCAATTGGAGGGGTAGGATTGAATTTTGATAATAAAACTTTATATGTAATCGACAAAAAAGACGGCTTAGGTTTGGAATTTAGTAAATTGGTATCCATGATGAACTATACCAGGCAAACAACCTTAGATGCAGTAAAAAACTTAACCGTAGAAGAGCTAGACTTTCTCTTTGATGAAGAAGCTAATTCCATTGGAATGCTATTAGCACACCTGGCTTCGGTTGAAAGAACGTACCAGATTGTAACGTTTGAAAACCGGGACCTAACAGATGAAGAGGAAAGTGCTCTTAATCCTGCATTAGATTTAGGAAAAAATGCTAGAGATCAGATTAAAGGAAACCCGCTTGAATACTACCTTAAAAAATTAGAACAGGTGAGAAACGAGACGATTGCAACATTTAAAACGCTGCCAGACGAATGGCTATTTGAACAAGCGCCGTTTTGGTGGGATCGTCCTGCTAATAATTACTTTAAGTGGTTTCATGTGTTTGAGGATGAACTGAGTCACAGAGGGCAAATACGCCTGATTACAAAGATGTTTCGGAAGCGTAAGGAATCAATTAAATAGAAGTACAAAGTAATTTATTTTTCAAAAAGGGCAGTGATCGTCCATGTGTTTAATATTATTTGCTTACAAGATTCATCCACAATGTCCATTGATTGTCGCCGCTAACCGTGATGAATTTTATCGGCGTCCTACTGCACCCATTCACTACTGGGAGGACGATCCTACCATCCTTGCAGGCCGGGATTTAGAGAAGATGGGTACGTGGATGGGAGTTACCACTTCTGGAAGATTTGCAGCGTTAACTAATTATCGCAATCCAAAGGAAGTAACCACAGGTAAGCAATCCCGCGGGGAATTAGTGGCAAATGCTTTAAAATATAATGGCGATTTGAAGGAGTACATGCAGGGGTTAGATAATCGTAAACAGCAGTATCCAGGTTATAACTTATTAGCGGGTGATGCGAAAGAGCTCTATTATTATTCAAATAATGGGCAGGAGCTTCAAAAGCTGGAGCCTGGCATCTATGGTGTCAGTAACCATTTGTTAAATACGGAATGGCCGAAGGTGGAAAGAGGAAAGGAAGGTCTGTCCCAAATCATCACAGGGGCTCGAGAAAACCTGGTTGAGGAGTTAATGTTGCTTCTTCAACATGCAGATCCTGCCCTAGATGAATCTCTTCCAAACACAGGCGTATCGTTAGAGTGGGAAAGGTTACTTTCTCCATTGTTTATTCAAAGCGAACACTATGGGACACGGAGTTCAACCGTTTTATTATTATCGGTAAAAGAAATGGAATATGTGGAGCGGGTATTTTCTGATGGAGAGGTAAGTGAACGGAGCTATAAGGTGGACCTTTAAAAAACTAATCAAACGTTTGATTAAAAGTTGTCTATACAAGAAGGCGGGATTCGAAAAACTAATCAAACGTTTGATTAAAAGTTGTCTATACAAGAAGGCGGGATTCGAAAAACTAATCAAACGTTTGATTAAAAGTTGTCTATACAAGAAGGCGGGATTCGAAAAACTAATCAAACGTTTGATTAAATATTGCCTATACAAAATGGTGGGTTTAGAAAAACTAATCAAACGTTTGATTAAAAGTTGCCTATACAAGATGGTGAGTTTAGAAAAACTAATCAAACGTTTGATTATTATTTAGCTCAAAACTCTTTTCTTCCTCCGAAAGGTAAAAAATAAAATACATCCAAGAAGGAAAAGGAAGAATAAATAGAAACTATATTTAGAAAAATAGGCGCCGACATGAATCCAATTTTCGCCTAACACTCTTCCAAGAGTAATAAACGTAAAGCACCAGGTCATGGCACCTAAATAAGCAAATATGGCAAACTTTTTATAAGAGTAATTATTAATCCCCGCAAGATAGGCCGTCACATGCCTTACACCAGGAATAAAGTAGCCGATGATCAGCAGAAAGGGCCCGAACTTCATAAATAATTTCCTAGTTTTATTCACTCTTTCTTCCGTTATATGAAGCTTTGGTCCAAACCTGTGTAAGAATGGGAGACCTAATTTAATCCCTAAAAGATAACTTAGCGTAATACCGCCGAATGCACCGATAAAAGCACATAAAAGGGAGGGGAAATATGACATTTTCTCCTGAAAAACATTATAGCCAACAAAAGTAAGCAAAACCTCATCCGGTATGGGGAGTCCTACAATCCCACCAATTAAAGCAATAATGATACCAAAATATCCATAATGTCCAATGAGATGATTCAAAGATTGCACTATTACACATCCCTACTAATTGTCTGCCACAACATATTTACATACTTATTAAAATACACTTTCCTATATTATTTTTCACCAATTATAAAAAATAATGTAAGAAAAGCTTATATGTTAACAATAACTCAATGAAGGAGAAGTAAGAAAAATATGCTAGAAAAATTTCATAGCAAACATTTTACTCTCGAAAAAGTCCGGAACGGAATATATGCGGCCATCGCAAAAGAAGGCGGTGGTGCAGTCGGAAACGCCGGGTTTGTGGATTTAGGGGGTCAGACCCTTGTGTTTGATACCTTTAACACCCAACAAGCAGCGGAAGACTTAAAGAAAATGGCTATACAAGTAACGAAGCGGCCTGTCACATGGGTGATTAATAGTCATTGGCATGGAGACCACATCCGAGGGAACCAGGTTTTCAAGGAAAGTACCATTATTTCGAGTCAATCCACCTATGGAAAAATGAAGGACCTTCATCCTGCGAGAATTGATAAACAGAAAAGTGATATCCAAGGTCTTAAAAATTATATCCAGTCACTAAAGCTTAAATTAGGAGAGGCACACGATGAAAAATTACAGCAGCAGATTCATTTTTTACGCGAAATGGAAGTGTCTTTACCCACATTGGAATTAGTGTTACCTCATCAGACATTTACAGATGAAATCACTTTTACAGGAAGCGAAAGAAGCGCTCGTCTATTTACATTGGGTGGCGGTCATTCCCACTGTGATTCCGTCCTTTATATTCCAGAGGAAAAAGTAGCATTCATGGGTGATTTGTTATTTGTGAATTCACAGCCATCCCTGTTTGAGGAGTCAAATCCCGAGAACTGGATTCAGATTTTGAGGAAGTTAGAAGAAATGGATATTGAAACAGCCATTCCTGGACATGGAACAGTTGGAACAAAAGGGGATTTTCAAAAGATTATCGAATATATAGAGAATCGATAGTTTTTAAGTTGAAGAAAGTGGAGATGTGAGAGCATGTTGGAATGGCTTAATACGAATCTAAGTATAGAAACGGTCATTTGGTTATTTCCGCTTACATTTTTACTACATGATTTTGAAGAAATCATTTTTGTAGAAGCTTGGTTTCAGAAAAACTATGCTAAGGTAATCAAACGGGTACCATTAAGGGCAAGAGGCTTATTTGAGGGAATGTCACACACAACGGCAGCCAGATTTTCCATCCCTGTTGTATTGCAACTTGTCATGTATATAATCGCAGCTTATTTGGCAGTGGAGCAGCAATTATATGGGTTAGTGGTCGGATTTAATGTTCTCTTGTTTCTTCATGTATTCACGCATATTGGGCAGTCTCTCTTTTTTCGAACATATGCATTAGGTGTGGGGACGGCCATTTTGATCACCGTACCTTACTCACTATATCTATTTTACCGGCTTCTTCAGGATGAGATTATTAATTTTAGGGATATCGTTTTAAATGCTCCTTACGGTTTAGTCACGATTTTTATCGTATTCATCGGGCATAGAATAGCCCCTAAATTACTTCCTTCTGTAAAAAGATGAATTTAATAGTTTATTAGGTAGTAGTATTTTATAGGGACAAATTGTTAAGGGGTGGAGAGAGTTGAATTTATACGTAATCCGGCATGGGGAGTCTGAACATAATATTGATCGAACAGTGATGGCGCATACCCATGATTCACAGCATTCGTTGACGGATCTAGGGTTTCATCAAGTTCGAAAAACGGCTGAATTTATGAAATCCCTACTAAATGAAAAGACAGTGGTATACAGTTCTCCTTACTTACGGACGATTCAAACAGCGCAAGCAGTTCATACTCACTTGCCAGAACAGGTTCCTTTTTTCGAGAATCCTTTAATAAGAGAGTGGGAATTAGGGAATCTTTATGACTTTAGCAATCGCCCACCAGAGAAAAAGAAGGAATTCAAAGCAGCAGGCCAATTTTATTTTCGCTATGAAAATGGGGAGTCACTGGCCGATGTGTACTTACGCGCAACGATGTTCATGCACACCGTCATAGAGCGTGTAAAGCGGCAGCAACGGTATGAAAATGTTGTCATCGTCACGCACGCAGCTTTTATTCAGATGCTCCTAACCTTCCTGATGAATTGGCCAATAGAGGAATTAACTGGCTTTAAGCCCGTAGAAAATGCGTCGGTTATCAAAATAAACGAAAACAAAGGCGACTACGAGTATGAAAAGATTTTTGTTCCTTCAGTAAATTAATGGAAAATGGTGCCTGACACCACAAAAGGGCTCCTTCAGACAGAAGGGGCACTTGAATTTTACATTATAAGAAGTATAAAAATCGACTTCGAGAATTGTCCAGCTCCAGCGCCTAGCCCCTCGGGTCAAATAACCTTCGGCAATAAAAGTCAAAAGGCGGACTTTTCTTGCCGAAGAACATTTGTCTGTCGGGGCTGACCAAGGCGCTTGCGCTTTTCTAATTGACCGCAAGCTCTTCCTCTAAAAGTCCAAGCTGAATCAATCCATGGAGGATGCCATCATTACAATTAGAGGTTGTCACTAAATTCGCAATTGCTTTTGCCTCAGGAACGGCATTCCCCATAGCAACTCCGGTTCCCACAGTAGAAAGCATCTCCAAGTCGTTCAATCCATCTCCAAAGGCATAGCTATGCTCCATTTTCATCTCTAATGCCTCAAGCATCTTCTGAATACCAACGGCCTTGGAAGCTCCTTTTGGAAGGATGTCGTACGCATAATCATGCCATTTCACGAAACTAAATTCCGGGAAACGTTCCGCATACATTTGTTCATATTGGGCTTCACAGTATAGATGTCCTTGATAAATAGACCACCGCTTAAAATACTTTGGATCCACTTCAGGGTATGCCATCATCAAAGAATCAAAGCTAGATTCTATAAACGGATGGTTTGGTTCACTTACCTTGTAGTCCAGGTGGCTGCAATACGCTAAGGCATGACCGTTGCTTGAAGTCATGGCCGATAAAGATTGCAGAATATCTGAATCAATAGGATTCGAGTAAATCTCCTGTCCCTCAAACACAACATACTGTCCATTCATCGCTACATAGGAATCAATATTTAATTCCTTCAGAATCCAATAAAACATTTTGGGAACCCGCCCAGTAGCAATCGCCGTATGAATTCCTTTTTCCTGAAGCAGACGAATGGCAGTCTTCGTGGACTCTGGAATCACTTTATCTTCATTTAAAATCGTTCCATCAATATCGAAAAATACAATGGTTTTTTGCATGGTAACACCTCCGAGAGTACTACAGCACCAGCCCTAACGCTCGGTTGCCCGATCACGCGGACCAGGTGCTGAAGGCTTTGCAAAAACAGAATATTGTATGAAACGCGTTTCAGGTCAAGAGATTTTAGAAAAATAATTAAACCGTCTTACGTTCAATTAAGGTAACAGGTATTTCTTGATAGGAAACTTGGTCATTGTGGTCTATACCTTGAAGAAATAGTTTTCTGCCAATATCCACAAGCGGTATTTCCATTGTCGTGATCTTCATCATTTTCGCAATCGGCTGGTTGTTGAAGCCGATAAGGGCCAGGTCCCCAGGTATAGATATTTCACGAGTCTGAGCACAGGTAACAATACCTGCTGCGACCTCATCACTGGTCACCAACAGAGCGGACGGCGGGTCCGGCATCTCAGTCATCTTCTCTATGACTCGTTCCCCATCCTCAAAATGCAAACAGTGGTCAAAAATATAGGCTGGATTATAAGGTAACTTGTGATTAGCTACAAAATCTTTAAATGCGTTTTCTCTGTGTCTACTGTTTGTACCCGATTTACGACCAATACAATACCCGATTTTGTGATGCCCTTTTTCAAACAAATAGTTTAGTGCAGTCGTGAAGCTTTTATAGTGGTCCACAAAGGTGGATGAAATTTGCTTTCCCCTCGTATCTTCACATAAAATAATGGGTCCATAGGGAAGGTGCTCTGAGATAGTTGTCCAGTTGGATTTTCGAGAACAAATGATTAGTGCATCAATTTGTTTTTGTTTCAACATTTGTAAGGCCTCTAATTCCTTCGCCTCCACGTAGTTCGTTTGAAAGAGAACAAGTTTGTAGTTATTCTCCAAGGCCTCACTTGCCATTCCCTTCACCAGCAAAGAGAAATAGGGATGGTCAATATAAGGAACAACGACACCTACAAGAAAGGTCTTCCCCATGCTTAAATGGACCGCATTGATATTTTGCTGATAATTCGTTTGTTCGATGGCTTCTAACACCGCTTTTCGCTTTTCTTCACTTACATATGGGTGCTGATTTAACACGCGTGACACAGTAGTCACAGAAACGCCAGCCATTTTGGCGAGATCCCTAATGTTTGTCATAAGCAACCAACTCCTATTCCTGGTGCTTTTCATCATTTTTGTTATTATAGCTAAGTTTACAGGAAAAGGGGAGACAGGAGGCCAAGGTGAGTAGTGATGAATAAAAAAGAGGTGCCATTTCAAGGTCAGGCACCTCTTAACACATTATTTATTTGCCTCTTTCATCACTTCCACATAAAACTTAATGGCGTTCATGTAGTTTTCGATGCTGACATGCTCGTTAGTGCCATGCATCCGGTTGAGATCCTCAGAAGTAATTTGTACAGGCAAGAAACGATAGGTGTTTTTTGAGATTGAGTCATATTGCCGTGCATCTGATCCCGCAAACATTAAGTAAGGCGCAACCACTGCATCTTGATAAACATTTCTCGCTGCCTGCTGTATCGACTTAAATTGCCAGCCGTCCACTGATGATACCTTGGAGGCTTCAGTGCCAGTGATCGTCACTTTAATATCTTCATCATCAATCGTATCTTCAATGAATTTTTTCACTGCGGCTAAAGAATCACCAGGCATCACCCGAAGGTTAATAATGGCGGAAGCCTTTTCTGGCAAGGCATTGTATTGTTCACCCGCTTGAAAAATGGTGGGGGCAATGGTGGTTCGAATTAAGGCAGCGGATGCTGGCTGCTGCAATAAGATTTTTTCAATCACCGGTTCAAAAATTCCTTTGTTGGCAAATACATATTTCATTCCAAAGCTCATTTCGGGTGCTACAAACTCAAACATGTCTTCTCCAGGACCCCTCAGGTCACCTTTAAACTGGGTATCTTCTAATTTGCTGATGGCACTGGAGATTCGTCCGATATTGGTATGATCCTTCGGCTGCGACGAGTGTCCACCACTGCCTTCAATGGTTAATTCTGCAGTGGCAGAGCCTTTTTCTGAGATGCCGACAACGCCGACTGGCTGCTTAACACCAGGCACCATGTTTTCGACAATCGCCCCACCTTCGTCTAACACATAGTCAAACGTAATTCCTCTCTCTTTTAAGGTGTTTACAATAGCACTCGCTCCTTCATCCCCGCCGATCTCCTCATCAAACCCAAACATGAAATACATGTCGCGGTCCGGCTTGAAGCCCTCTGCTAATAGATAATCGACTGCTTGTAAAATACCAATGACGCCAATCTTGTCATCCAATGTCCCCCGGCCCCAAATCTTTTCGTCGACCACCTTACCGCTAAAAGGGTCCTGCTCCCAATTGGCTTCGGTTCCTGTTAACACGGGGACCACATCATAATGGCTTGTTAATCCGATGGGAAGTTTGCTAGAATCACTGCCTTTCCATTTATAGACCAGGGCATAATCATTCACTTTTTCAAATTCTAAGTTTTTGTAAACGGCAGGAAAGGTTTCCTGTAAAAAATCAATAAACTTAGTAAACTCACTGAAATCAAATTTACTGCGGTCTTGGTAGGAAACGGTTTTGAACGTGATGGCTTTTGATAGATGCGCGACTGCTTCATCCTGGTTAATCACTGTTTTGACTGGCATAGGAGAGGGTTGCTTTGATTTTAAAGTTAGTGCATTGAAACCGGTTACAATAAAAAATAAAAGTAATAAACCAACGATTATAAGTGAAGCCAGCTTTCTCTTTTTCATAGAAACATCCCCCATCAACTCTATTTATAATTTCATATTACAGCATTTGCTAGAATAGTATAAATAATTAGAAAAAATTAAGGGTAAATAGGGACGTTTAATCTCCCGAAACCGTTAGAAAAACAGTTAACCGGTCGATAAGAGAGGTTTATAACTCCCAAAGCCGATGGAAAAAGAGCTAGCCAGTCTGATTTAGAAGGGTTAATAAGCCCATGCTCTATGAATAAATCCATGACTTTTGCCGTATTCAAATATTTAGTTTTAAGATTTAAGATATGTGGATGTATTGTTTTAAAAAAGCTCTGTTAAAGAATAATGTTGATTTTTATACCCTGTTGATTGGAGCGGAAGGTGCGAAGACTCCTGTGGGAGTACGGTTCAGGGGAGACCCCGCAGGCGCAAGCGCCGAGGAGGCTCGCCGAAACGCCCACGAACCGCTCGCACCTGGAGCGGAAATCAACAGACAAGTTTAACAGATCCTTTAAAAATGTAATAAAAGAGAGGTATCTTTAGAATGTCTATGGATTCATTTGTACTGGCTTTTTCAATGTCGGCATTAGACTATGATATGTTAAAAGATTTGGGGATTTCTATCGGGATTTTGCTGGTGTTTATCCTATTTAGAAACCTATTTACTAAGTATGTGTTTCAGTTGATTCTAAAGCTGTCTAGAAAAACACCAACTGACTTCTTTACACAAATCTTTTTAAGTTTTGAACGTCCTTTAGGATGGGCTTTTATCATCGTAGGTTTGTATGTGGCAATGGATTACTTCCCGTTTGTCGAACAACATAATGCGTTGTTTTTAAAATTTTTACGATCAATGGTTATTGTGTTGATTACTTGGGGATTGTTTAATTTGTCCTCACCTACTTCGGGGATCTTAATCAGTGTGAATCAGAAAATCAACAATAAAATAGATTTAATTCTGCTCCCGTTTATTTCAAGAACCATCCGTGTCATCCTGATTGCGATTAGTATCACGATTATTGGTCAGGAATTTAATTATGATGTAAATGGATTGGTAGCAGGTCTTGGTTTAGGGGGGCTGGCTTTTGCTTTAGCTGCAAAAGAAGCGGTAGGAAACCTAATTGGTGGAATCGTCATTGTCACAGAGAAACCTTTTTCAATTGGAGAATGGATTTTAACCCCTAGCGTGGAGGGGACAGTAGAAGATATAAATTTCCGAAGTACGAAAGTGAGAACATTTAGTCAAGCACTCGTTACCGTTCCCAATTCAACCCTTGCAAACGAACCGATTACCAACTGGAGTCGAATGGGAAAACGGCGGATCAATTTCCACCTAGGCATTAACTATAAAACGACGAAAGACCAAATTGTCAGAGTGGTTCAGAGGATCGAAGACATGTTAAAGGAGCATGAAGACATTCATCCGGATACGATCATGGTTGCATTTGATCATTATAATGATAGCAGTCTCGATATTCTTATCTATTTCTTCACCAATACGATTGTTTGGGCCGAACACGTGAGAATCAAACATGATATCAATTTAGAGATTATGGGAATTTTAGAGGAAGAGGGCGTAGAAGTTGCCTTCCCAAGCCGAACAATTTACGTCAAGCCAGAAGCAAATGAAGTATTTCAAACCGTGGGTTCTCTAGATTAGGGTGTCAGGCACCATGTGAAATTTTCACAATGGTGCCTGACACCTTTTTATATTTCAATGATGATAGGTAATATCATTGGTTTTCTTTTGGTTTGAGCGAATAGGTATTGGCCAACGGATTTCTTAATGTTTTGTTTGATGATATTCCATTGGCGGACATTTTCATCTTGTAGATCATTGACTGTTTTTCGAACGAGCTGGTTCACTTCCTTGATTAGATCCTCGGAATTTTTTACAAATACGAACCCACGAGTTATCGTATCAGGCCCAGAAATGATTTTTCGCTCGGCCTTACTTAATGTTAAAACAACGACCAGCATTCCATCCTCAGATAGCTGCTTTCGGTCGCGTAATACAATCGCACCAACATCGCCGACGCTTATGCCATCTACATACGTATCTCCTGATGGCACCTTTCGAGTCTGGCGTGCCGCTCCGTTTTCGATATCGACCACATCGCCATTTTTAATAATAAAGGTATTGTTTTTCTCTACTCCAATCGATTCGGCTAACATGCGATGATGATGCAGCATGCGATATTCACCGTGGATCGGAATGAAATACGTAGGCTGCATTAAGGTGAGCATCAGCTTCAAGTCTTCCTGATAGCCATGGCCGGACACATGCATACCTGTGGTGCTGCCAGAGCCATAAATGACTTTAGCCCCAAGTTGAAACAGGTTGTCGATAATTCGTGATACATCCTTTTCATTACCCGGTATCGGAGAGGCAGCTAAAACGACCGTATCCCCAGGGTAAATGGCGACATCCCGGTAGTTGCCGCTAGAAAGTCGTGAAAGTGCAGCCAGTGGTTCTCCTTGACTCCCTGTACAAAGGATCGCTACTTTTTCTGGAGCTAATCGGTCGACCTCACGCGGCTCAATCAGCATTCCCTCTGGAACATTTAAATACCCTCGTTCGATCGCCACATCTACGACATTTACCATGCTCCGGCCAAGTAAGGCAAGCTTGCGGTTCGTCTTGATGGCCGAATCAACAACCTGCTGTACCCGATTCACATTCGAAGCAAACGTAGAAACTATAATTTTCCCTTCTGCCTTCATAAAAGCTTCGTCCATATGACTGCCTACCATTCGTTCAGAAGGGGTGAGTCCAGTTCGCTCGGCATTGGTACTTTCTGATATCAAGGCCAACACACCCTTTCGACCAATCTCAGCCATTTTATGAATATCCGCATATTGGTTATTAGCAGGTGTCAGGTCAAATTTGAAGTCGCCTGTATGAACGACATTTCCTTCAGGTGTGTGAAGCACAATCCCAAGACAGTCAGGGATGCTGTGGCTTACTTTAAAAAATGAAACCTGAACTTGCCCGAACTCAAGTTTTGAATCAGCGTTAACAGGGATGAGCTTCGTATCCCTCATCAGCCGGTGCTCCTCTAACTTTAATTCGATTAGCCCTAAGGTGAAATTGGTGGCATAGATCGGTACATTTAATTTTTTTAAAAAGTAAGGAACGCCGCCGATATGATCCTCGTGTCCATGAGTGACCACTAAAGCGCGTATCTTTTCTCTATTTTCTTCTAAATAGGTTATATCGGGGATAATCAAGTCAATCCCTAATAGACTCTCATCGGGAAACTTACCACCGCAGTCGATAATGATAATATCATCTGCATATTGAACTACATACATGTTTTTTCCGATTTCATTGATTCCGCCTAAAGCGAAAATGGATAGGGTATTTTGATTAGTCAATTGAAAATCCTCCCACTTTTTAACTAAATAGGAGTAGTATTCCCTACAAAAATGACTTTATTTATGTTAAGAAGACTAAACTTAGCTAAAGAAAAACGGTTATGGTATGCATTTCATTTTCAAGATGTTCTACTGCTGTCTCATCGGAGAACACTCCCTTCTTAAACCTTGAAGTAACAATTAAAGCATCCTTATTCATGATATATTTATTTTCTTTTGCCGGCTGCTACTGTTTAACGACTATTGCGATTATTGTTGCTGAAGGAATATTACTATTGTATAGTTAACTAAAAATAGTAAATAATCTTCCATTTTGTGTGGACTAAATTTATTTATTCCATTAAGGTATTATGAAATAGAAATGTGCAGGAGGGATAACGTGAAAGTTGCCAAAAATACAAATATTATTGTTAGAACTGTTGGCCTTATTTTGATTTTATTATCTATTTTTTTTCTTAAAGGAAATCATTCTCCATTTATTTTAACAATTGGTATTTTTGGGTTAATAATTTTAATTATCTCGAACTTTGTTTTGAAAGAAAAATAATTATAAAAAAAACCAAAGCTGTTATTCACAACTTTGGTTTTCTTTTATCTTAAAATGAATAATAGGTAATATATGTGCTGGGTGTTACACCTTTGTTATAAGACTCTTTTGAACTCCATACTTCGGTTTTAGTATATAAATTAAAGTTATTATACCAGTTCGTTATTCTATAATATTGCCCCTCTACTGGATGCGGAAAGTTTGAAGAATATGTTGTTCGAGTAGAAAAGTTATCCCAAAGACTCCAACCTAAGTATGATGTTCCTATAATTTTAACCCATCTACCTCCTGGAGCAAAATTAAAGTAAACACCTGGAACAGCATAATAAACAAAAAAGTCACCAAATACTTCAGCTTTGGTTACAGTATGGTATGTTACTTTTTGACCTGTTGGAGCATGAAAAACAGATCCGAAAGTTTTGCTTTCTGAGTATCTTCCACCTCCGGCTCCATACTTAACTTTTAGTGTCAACCTTCCAACATAGGTAGAAGGTTTTGATATTTTAATTGTGTATGTTCCGGTCGAACGGGATACTGATACATATTTATTAGGAATAGCTCCCCTATATTGTGCAGGCCAATCATATCCAATTTGTATATATTCATTCGTACTATAATTCTTCTTAATTTTATAAGAAACAGAAATTTCTCCACTACTGTTTCTACTATAGGAAGTAATTGAGATATATTCATTTATCTTAGGCGTTCCAGAATAAGTAACTGTACTAGTAGTATAACCGTTAGGACACACTGCATCCGGATCTATAGTATCCATACTTTTAGAATCGGATTGTGTTGTAGATATAGATGCCGCAAGAGCAGCACCCCCGCCGCCGCCGCTACAAGACCTAATTATTTCCGTAGTTAATAAATCCTCCTCAACAATATCATATGTTGGTGTTTCTCCATCAGGCGGAGCTGCTGATTCATCATAAGGTGGCTGGTTGAGATCATCATAATCTGTTTCTGCATTTCCTGAAATAGGCAATACAGTTAAACTTAAAGCTACCAAAATCATTAAAAGATTAAATAACTTTTTTATCATTTTATTTCCTCCTCTCGTTTGAGTTATTAAATTCTACAAATAATGATATACCCCTTTATATTTTTTCCTTTTTTTCAAAAAAAAGGAAAAAATATAATAGCAATAACCTAATTATTAGGTACTCAGGCAATTAATAAAATGTGCTGTAATGCAATCCCTAGTGCATGAGGAAATCGATAATTCTGATGGAGTGGGAGTTGTGTCTATACATAAATTGCGGACTTTACCCATATTTTTGCGTGTGTGATAGATTCATCCTCGATTATAATGAGGATAAATAGGATGATATTGGAAAGTGTGCTGCGTTGAAAGGGGAAGTGGCGATGGAAAGAGGTCTGAATTACAGTTGTGATGATGTTCTAAGTGAGGGTGTAAAGTACAAAATTATCGCCGATAACATGACAGATGCAATCGTCATGGTTGATAATAAATCAATTGTCCGTTATGTTTCACCATCCATCGAACCGTTAATAGGTTACACCATTGATCAATACGAAGGGATGGATGCATTTGATATCATTCATCCAGAAGACAGAGACTATGTTCGCTCCAAACATCTTCAGGTGGTTGAAACAAAGAGGCAAGTCAGTTTGGAATACCGCGTGATCCATTCACAGGGATCCACGCTATATGCTGAAACAAAAGTAAAACCGGTGCTGGATAGCTTTGGGAATGTAAAGTATGTGGTAGCTGTCGTAAGAGATATTACGGAGCGCAAAATGACAGAGCAGTTACTGGAAAATATCCTGGAAAGCGTGAATGCAGCGGTTTGGTCAACAGATAAGGATTTTAGCTTTTTAACCTTTTGTTCGGAAAGTATTGAAAAAATCTCAGGTATTCCAAGGCATGAACTCATGCATAAACCGATTCGCATGCATGACCATATCCACCCTGACGATAATCTTATGCTCATGGGGTCAGTTAAGGAAACGTTAGATAAGGGATTACCAGTGAACAAACTCATTCGTTTTATCCATAATGAAAATGAAACTAAATGGGGCCAGCTGATTATCCAACCGTACTTGGATAAGACAGGAGCAGTGGAACGACTTGATAGCATGATGTTAGATATCACGGAGAAAAAACGTTCTGAGCTGGTGGTTGAGGAGAGCGAACAAAGGTATAAGTCTTTATTTGAAAACAACTTAGATGGTGTATTTTCAATTGACTTACATGCCAACTTTGTCAATGCGAATCATGCCTTTGAGAAAATAACAGGTATTAAAATGGAGCAGTTACCGGACCGTTGTTTTATCGGTTTAATTCATGATGAAGACCACCTTCCTGTATTCCAAGTTCTTTCTGAAGTCATCGAGAGGAAAGAATCAAGAGATGTGGAGTGTCGTATCGTTCGTTCTAGCATAGGTGAGCGAATTGTTCATATTACCTTCGTACCGATTTTTCTATTTGGAAAATTAAATGGTGTACATGGAATCGTGAAGGATATTACGGATCGGAAACGGGAGGAGCGGGAACTCATCTTAAGTGAAGAAAGGTACAAAACGCTCCAACAAAGTATTAATCGTTTTTCTAATGACCTTGCGAATGTCATGAAAGTATCTGAGTTAGAAACTAGGCTAATCGATGAGGTGAAGAGTGTGTTATCCGTGACGGATGCTTCCATTGAAGAAATACCACGGGGTCAGGAACCGAATGACGGGGTTCGGAAGGATAAGTGGATCAAAATTGGTGAGAGGGATCAGCTCATATACTTACGGATTCATTTCAAAGATGCCCTGCTTAAAATCGAAGAGGAGTGGCTGGAGACTGCTGTCCATTATGTCACCATTCTTTATGATAACCTTCAATTCATTGAAGACCTGATGAGGCGCATGGAGGACATGGCAGTTTACAATGAAACGCCGAAATGGATGTTACGCCTTTTATTCAGATTGTCAGAAAAAGAAAGAGCCGCTCTATCAAGCGACCTTCATGATACCGTTTTACAGGATCTCATTATTTGGTATCGCAAGCTGGAATCACTTCGTTCCACCACTTTATTTAATAAGGAGATAAAAGAAGAATTGATGGAAATTGAGGAAGGATTACTCGATGCTATCCACCAAATCCGGATTACCTGTAATGAATTGCGGCCGCCATTTCTTTTAAAAATGGGATTAGTAGAATCGTTGAAAAGCCTCTTTTCCTATGCCAGAATGTTCTCTAATTACGAGATAGAATTTGATGCAGAAAACATGCAAATCCCTCTCAATGAAGATCAAATTTTAGGAATGTATCGAATCGTACAGGAACTACTAAATAATGCCTCAAAACATTCTAAGGCAACTAAAGTAACGATGAAGCTGGCAAGCAATCAAGAACAGGTTTACTTTTCTTATGATGATAATGGAGTTGGGGTAGAATTATCTGGTATGGAAGGTTCATATAAACATATGGGTATTGCTGGTATTGAAAATAGAGTTCTAAGTTTAGAAGGAGAAGTAAAGGTACATTCCGCTGCGGGGAAAGGTTTTCAGATGAACATTACCCTGCCAACTACAACAAAGCAAAAAGGTGATTACTATGGAAATATTGTTGGTTGATGATCATCGATCAGTCGTCGAAGGAACAAAAATGTTGATAGAAGCAGAGCCGGAAATGAATGTCACGATTGAAACGGACGTATATTGTGTCCCTGACTTAGTTCGTCTGAAGACATTTGATGTGATTCTATTTGACCTATATATGCCCAATATCAATGGGGCCGATTTGGCACGGAAGGTGCTCGAGGATGTTCCTGATGCCGTAATTTTAATTTATTCCGGATTTGATATTGCCCCGCATTTTAATTTGCTGATGGATTCAGGGGTTTCGGGCTTTGTAGCGAAAACGTCAACCCGCGAGCAATTGGTTCAGGCGATTCGAAGTGCTGCGAGGAAAGAAGCCATCGTTCCTATGCATCTGTTAAAGCAGCTTAGACGTCAGGAAATCGTGGTCCAAGGGGATAAGGCAAATGAAAAGACTACGATTGGAAAAAAAGAAGAAACACTTCTTCGGGAATTAGCAAAAGGGCACAGTAACAAAGAAATTTCTAAGACACTATTAATCAGTCAACGTTCATTAGAATACAGTCTAACGGAACTGTTTCAAAAACTAAATGTGAACTCCAGGGTGGAAGCCATCAAAAAATCTAAAAGCCTAGGTATTTTACCAAATGAAGATTTATATTAACTTGAAGATAACCGGTAACCACCGGTTATTTTTTTGCGCAAAAATGAAGTGGAGTGTTCGGTGTTCCCACAATTTTTTGCGTGTTTAACATCATTGTTTGCGCGAAGCGATGGCTTCTCCTGGAATATAATTTTATTAAAATCGTCAGAAACGAAAGGATGATACAAGATGAATGTTGTGATACTACAATGGGGGTTATTTTCCTTTATGATTGGGTTGGTATTGTCGCTGCCTTTAGCAGCTGTTCACTATCAAAAGAATCCATTAATGAGGCAAACGTTTACCAACCCTAAAAAACTAAAATCTGCGCACATTGATTACTTTATGCAAGCCTTGAGTTCGGGTTTAGTCTATCTCATTGGCATTTGTATGGATATGGAGTTTCCGAAGTATATCGCGCTGCCGCTTATTTATGGAATCATTATGAACCCGACCATTTTATTATTAGAAGCCACACCTTTTATTCGATCTGGATGGTCGAGATTTACTTATATGTTTCTTAGAGCAACCAGTCCGCTTTTGCTTTTGTTTGGTTGGTTTGCCATAGCGGTATTGTTTTTACCAACCTATTTAATCATCGTGTTAATTATCGTAATAATTGTTGGTGGCGCAGTGTTATGGTCTCAACAAGTTCAGAAGAAAAATACAGTCCATATGTAGGAACCTTAACTTGTCGAGTTAAGGTTTTTTTACGCTTGCGAGAGGAATACCAATTTTTGCAAAAGACATGTGGTGGTACCACAAAATTCTGCGGGGGCTCTCCTAAAGTCTGCGGTTTTGAGCCAATAGAAACTCCGTACAATGAAATCATCCAATACAATAGAAAAAACCTAGTCAGAATAACATTTTTCAAAATAAAAATAGCGGAGGGAATTAAGATGAATACAAAGCAAAAAAAGAAGAGTAAGAAGAAGATCGTGATTTGGTCGATTGTAGGGCTAATCGTTGCCTCGCTGATTTCAGCGGTGTTATTGACGCCGAAGGGATTAGGAAACGTTGAGAAAGAAAAAGCACAAACCGGGGACATTACTACCTATTACAGCTTTTCGGGTGCAGTAGAAGCGAAAAACAGGAAGACAATTACGAGTGAAGAGGCCATGCAAATAAAAGAAATTAAGGTTAAAGTTGGAGACCAAGTGAAAAACGGAGATGTCTTGATGGTAACGAAACAGGGAGACAAAATAAAGTCTACATTAGACGGGGAGATTTCGAAAATCCATGTAGAGAAAAACGCGGAGCTAATGTCTGGGGAGCAGCTCATCGATATCGTTAACTATTCCGTGTTACAAACCACCGTAAAGGTCGACGAATATGACCTGAAATATTTAAAGGTAGGTCAAGAGGTCAATGTAACAATCAATGCACTTGAAAAAGAAATAAAAGGAACGGTTACTGAGATTTCTAAGGAAGCAACTAATGAAAACGGAGTGTCTTATTTTACTGCAACTATTGATCTGGTTAAAGATGAAGGAATCAAAGTGGGAATGAGTACAGAAGCTAAAATATTGAAACAACAGGCAAAGGGTGTAGTGACTTTATCCATGAAAGCCATTCAATTTGATAGCAATAATAAACCTTATGTTTTGATTCCAACAGAAAAAGGGATGACAACCAAAAACTATATTCAACCAGGCATTAACGATGGAACGACGATTGAAATTAAAGACGGTGTGAGTGCTGGTGAAGAGGTCATCATTTCATCTGATAATAAAGAGGTTTCTCATGCAGATATGATGCAGGGAGGAACCAATAATGAGTGAGCAAATTCTCAACATGAATCAAATAACCAAAACATATGTAATGGGCGAGGAAGAACAAGTCGTCTTAAATCATATCAATTTAACAGTGAATAGAGGAGACTTTGTTGCGATATTAGGACCTTCTGGTTCAGGCAAATCTACACTGATGAACCTGATTGGTTGTCTCGATTCACCGACAAACGGAGATTATTTTTTATCGAATCAAAAGGTTGATGAGCTTGATGAATCTGAGCTGGCAGCGATTCGAAACAAAGAGGTTGGATTTGTGTTTCAACAATTCCAACTCCTGCCTAGACTGAGTGCCATTCAAAATGTGGAACTGCCTCTTGTATATGCGGGGGTGGCTGAAAAGGAACGCAGACGGAGAGCTAGGGAAATGCTCATTAGAGTGGGGCTCGGTGAAAAATTACAAAACCGGCCGAATCAGCTTTCTGGAGGACAACAGCAGAGGGTGGCCATTGCGAGAGCGATGGTAACGGAGCCCACAATATTACTAGCAGATGAACCCACTGGAGCACTAGATCAAAAAACAGGTCAGCAAATAATGGAGCTTTTTCATGAGCTTCATCAAGAAGGAAAAACCATCATTATGATAACTCATGATATGGAGATTGCCAAAAATGCCAGCAGGATTGTTCACATTTTAGACGGCAAACTGAGAGAGGAGCCTGTATATGTTTAAGGAAAATCTGAAGATGTCCTGGATGAACCTCATCCATAACAAAATGCGCTCCTTCCTAACCATGCTCGGAATTGTGATTGGGGTCGCATCCATAATTGCATTGATTACCATAGTTAAAGGTGCAATGAATGGAATGACAAGTGAGTTTTCCTCCTTTGGTGCAGATAAAATATCCGTTCAAGCTATGGGAACACCACTGAAGCAGGGGTTAATTGATAGTGACATTCAAAAGCTTGCCGAAATCGAGGATGTTGCTGGCGTTTCACCTACCCTTTCTGGAAACACAACGGTGGTTTATAAGGGTAACGAGAAAACAGATGTGTCCGTTCAAGGGAAAAATGATGTGTATTTTTCTAAAAATAAGGACTTGGTTGAAACCGGTAGAGGCCTGACGATTCTTGATATCGAGAATAAAAATAACGTTTGCCTTATTGGCGCAAATATAGCAAACGAATTGTTTTGGGGAGAAGATCCTGTTGGCAAGAAGCTTCTTATCTCTGGGGTAACTTATACGGTGGTTGGTACCTTAGAGAAATCTAACAGTTTTTCTGATTCCTCTAATAACGATGCAGTTATCATTCCTTATACCACTTCAATGAGCATTCTTAGTACTGGTTATATTTCTAGTGTGGATGTGTATATGGGTGACTCCAATCATTCTGAAAAAATAACAGCTGATATTGAAGCGGTTTTAAAACAGGCGTTCAACTACAAAGGTAATAGTTTTACAGTGATGAATATGCAGGATATGCTCGCATCGTTTAATAGGATGACTACAATGCTATCTCTTATGCTGGGAGGTATTGCATCCATTTCACTTATTGTGGGTGGAATTGGGATTATGAACATGATGCTGGTGTCAGTAACGGAAAGAACCACAGAAATTGGGCTAAGGAAGGCTCTCGGGGCAGAACCAAAGCGGATTCAGCAGCAGTTTTTACTAGAAGCCGTATTCTTGTCACTCTTTGGTGGAGCAATCGGCTTCTTACTTGGCGCGTTAATTGCATGGGGGGTATGTGCGTTAATTGGAGCAAACTTCGCCCTTTCAACAGCAACGGTATTATTGGCGCTGGGATTCTCTGCTGCAATAGGGATTATCTTCGGCATTGCACCAGCACGGAAAGCGTCAAGGCTGAACCCGATTGACGCATTAAGAAGTGTATAAAAACTTGGGGACAGTCCCCAAAAATAGGAGTGGATGGCATGATCAAGTGGGCATTAGCTGGGATTCTATATGTGACGGTGGTTATCCTTGGATTTGAGGCTTATGATAAATGGTTTGCAGAGGATAAAAATACCGCGGCTCAAACAGAGGACCACAGCAATCAAGAAATGAAAATGGATAATGGTCATGATGAAACTGGAGAAAGTGGTGAAAGCGGTGGCCATGCCCATGAATCCGCTTCTGGAACCACCCATGATGACAGTGAAGTGAATGCATTTGTACAAAATGATGATAAGAACATAAAGATTTTCTTGAAAGATAAAGCGGGCAACCCGGTTGACGAGCTAGAAGTCAATCATGAGAAAGAGTTCCATCTCATCATTGTGGATGAACAGCTGCAGAAATATTACCATGTGCACCCAGAGAGAACTGGTAAAGGCGAATTTACGATTGAGAATACCCTCCCAGAAGGTTTTTATAAAGCGTTTATTGATATAAAACCGAAGAATTTCGCATATAAAGTAGAGCCTGTTTCCTTTATCGTGGGGAATCCAAGCTCTTCGACACACGGCCATGAACTGATCCCAGACACGACCTTTAGCAAAAAGGTAGATGGAGAAACGGTCACATTAAAGGTTAGTACATTTAAGGTCGGAGACCCTGTAACGTTATCCTTCGAATTGGACCAGACTAATTTAACTCCCTATTTAGGGGCAATGGGGCATGTTGTGATTCTTGACGAATATGGGAAAGAGTTTCTTCATGTTCATCCGTCAAATGAGAAAGAGCCAATCTTTGAAACCACCTTTGAAAAGCCGGGTATCTATAAGATTTGGGCCGAGTTTAAACAAAATGGAACCGTAAGAGCGTTCCCGTTCGTAATTGAGATAAAAGAATGAGCATAACCAATCACACCCTAAGAGGAGCAGATGCTAACAATATGGATGAAAGATAGTTTTGATAGAAATCAGGGTAGAACTGTCCTTCATAAAGTGGATGAAAGACAGTTTTGATGGAAATCAAGGTAGAACTGTCCTTCATAAGGTGGATGAAAGACAGTTTTGATGGAAATTAAGGTAGAACTGTCCTTCATAAAGTGGATGAAAGACAGTTTTGATGGAAATTGAGGTAGAACTGTCCTTCATAAAGCGGATGAAAGTCATTATAGCTAAAAACCAATGAAAAACCATTATAACCCCGTTGAAAGCGGCTTTGATGATTTTAATAATTAACAATGGGAGTGGATAATATGCAAAAACAATGGAATGTAGGAATCTTATTATTTGATAACGTGGATGTTTTAGACTATTCAGGACCGTTTGAGGTATATTCGTTAACTACTAATTCAGCTAACGAAGTACCACAATTGTTAACGAAAGGTATACCTGTTGAAAGAAAGCCATTTAAGGTCTGGACGATATCCAAAAATGCCAGCATTGTTAAATCGAATAATGGGCTTAAGATTACTCCGGACTTTAGTCTTGAGAATATCAGCCAACACCTAGACATTCTTATCGTTCCAGGCGGGCCATTTCATGCCATTGACACCTGTATTCAGGACCGAGAATTAATAAATTGGATATCCACATTCAGTCAATCTGGTAGAACCATCGCTTCCGTTTGTTCAGGGTCCCTATTGCTGGCTGAGGCCGGTATTCTCGCTGATAAAAAAGCGACCACTCATCCTTTTGCCTATGATTATATGGAAAAAACCTATCGAAATATTAAAGTAGTGCGGGACGTACGGTTCGTAGATAATGGGCAGGTAATTACCTCTGGGGGAGTATCAGCCGGAATCGATATGTCGATCCATCTCGTAGGGAAGCTATTGGGAGAAGAAGCAGCAAGAACAACCGCTGCTACATTGGTATATCCATACTTTACAAGTGAGTTGGATTTGAAATCAGTGTAAGAGTGTAAAGAACATGTAAACTTTTATAGAAAACTACTGGGAACTCCCAGTAGTTTTTATGGCTTATAAATGGAAAAAACTAGTATAATTAAATAGTTCTACAAAGGAGTGAGATAGATGATTTACGATGTAGTCATAATCGGTGCTGGCCAAGCCGGATTATCGATGGGGTATTTTTTAAAACAAACCTCTTTATCTTTTATTATATTGGATAACAATAAAACGGTGGGTGATGTTTGGCGGAAACGTTATGATTCACTTGTATTGTTTACACCGAGGTCTTACAGTGCATTGCCCGGCTTGGTAGTAAATGGTGATCCAACCGGTTTTCCAACCAAGGATGAAATTGCTGATTACCTAGAGCGGTATGCACAAACATTTGATTTGCCTATTCAATTTTTATGTCAAGTTCACAGGATTCTTAAAGAGAACGATACATATATCATATCAACAACAAACTCCATTATAAAAACAAAGAAAATCGTCATAGCTACAGGGCCCTTTCACACCCCTAGAATTCCATCATTTGCACAAGAGCTTCCACAACAAGTGGTTCAAGTCCATTCTTCTGAATATAAAAACCCTGCACAGCTAACCGAGGGTTCCGTGTTAGTGGTCGGTGGAGGCAATTCCGGCGCACAAATAGCAATAGAACTATCAAACTATCACGAAACTTATTTATCGGTCGGGCAAAGAATACGTTTCCTCCCTTTAAGCATAGCTGGTAAAAGTATCTTTTGGTGGTTTGACAAACTTGGTATTTTACAGGCGAATCGGGATTCCTTTATTGGAAAAAAAGTTCAAAGCCAACCAGATCCGATATTCGGTTTTGAGCTAAAAGAAAAATTAAGAGAAAAGAAAATAACGCTTAAAGCACGAACCAAGAGCATCCAGCAAAATGAGATTCAATTTGAGGACCTTTCAACGATTAACGTGCAGAATGTTATTTGGGCAACTGGTTTCGTTGCGGATTACTCTTGGATAGATATACCAAACCTTTTAGATAATAGCGGCAAACTCAAACATAAGCGAGGCGTAACAGAAATTGAAGGACTTTACTTCCTCGGATTGCCATGGCAGCACCATAGAGGATCAGCTCTTCTTTTAGGGGTAGGACAGGATGCGGAATTTTTGTATCGACAGATCGTCTTGTAAAAGGATAAGAGGCTGACTCATTATGAGTCAGCCTCTTATCTATTGTGGAAATCCAATCAATGATGCTGCATATTGGCTACTTTCATTTGCTTAGTCTGTTTCATTCGAAGCATTGGAAGCATGGCTAATGCTCCTATTAGGAATAAGCCTGATGCGATTAAATAGAGACTCGTTAAAGGAAATTGCACCTTAAGAATGCCGACTAAACTCATATTCAACACCATTCCTCCCATGAAAAGAGGATTTAAGATACCGTTCACCCTACCCACGAAGGATTCCTCAGCATTGGTGAGAATGAGAGTATTACAGGAAATATGAATAAGGGGAGCCATTAGTCCAGCAATAAACTGGGTTAAAAGCGCAACCCATATGATGTTTACCGACCCCATAATCGCAACAGAAGTGGCACTTGTGACAAAGCCGATTAATAGCATGGTTTGTGGCGTAATTTTCTTTGCGAGAGCCATTGCGCCAACGCCCCCTAAAATCATCCCCACCCCATTCACTGCTGTAAACCATTGCAGATTCTGAGCCGTTAAGCCAAGATGTTCCGTCACCAAAAAGATACCAAGTGGGTTGATAAGACCCATTCCCATTCCAGCTGCTAAGAAGAAACTACCCATGTAAAGAAAAAGCTTATTAGACATTACATAACGAAAGCCCATTTTCATTTCCTTAGACACATTTGTGGCTGCGATCACCTCAACCTTTTTATCAGCAGGTAAGAAGGTAAGAACAAGAGCAGAGAGCAGGAAACATGTACCCATGACTGCAATGGCAACGTTGATGCCAAATCGGAAGTAAATCAACGTACCAATCATAGGACCTAGGATCATAAAGATAGCCTGAATCGTCTGGTTCATAGACATCCCCATCTGAATAAGTGATTCAGGAACGTGGAGCTTAAATAATTTCATACTTGAAGGCTGCGAAAACTGAGACAAAATGGACGAAACAAGGGTTGCGAAGAAGATCGCTTTCCACCCTCCAAATACAAGAGCTAGTAAAACGGCAAACACCGATAAGGCACTCAGTAGGTCGCAAAGAACCATCGTGAGTTTGGGTCTCCATCTATCTGCAAATGTTCCTCCTATAAAGGAGAAAAGGAAAATCGGAGCAAATTCTGCCACAGAAATCATGGAAATGGCAAATGGATCTTTGTTGGTTTGTTCTGTTACAAATAGTAAAATTGCAAAATTACGTACCCAGATTCCCAGTTGTAGGAACAGTCCGGATAGTAAAATAGCTTGAACGAAGCGGTTAGAAAATAAAGAACTCATGGATGGAGCCTGTGCTTGTGTATGGTTATTCATGAAAAACAACATCCTTTCATTTGGTATGAAATCATCTTACGACAGTGGAAGGATTCAAAAACCGCAAAGATGCAGCACTGATTCCGCCAAAATCATGCGGTAAAACTCGTAAATCATGCGGGGTTGATACCAAAGTTATGCGGTTTGTAAGGTAACATCCAACCGTACAATGAAATCATAAAGCTAGTTAACTGTCGGATAGCATTGGTTAACTGTCGGATAGCGTTATTTAACTGTCGCATAGAGCTAGTTAACTGTCAGATAACCACTGCTTACTGTCGTATGGCGAATTGCCAGCTAAATTTGGCTGATGAAAGGAGTTTTATCGCATGAAAGATTTCAAGTTATTCTTACCCTATGTAAAACAAGTAAGCCGCTTTTATCTCATTGGATTTGTTGGGAGTTTATTTCGTTTCCTGATTCCGCTGTTTGTTCCCTTGATTTTAAAATATATCTTCGATCAACTGCTTCAAAATGAATCCTTGTCGCGAGCGGAAATGCTAGAACAACTTTTGTACATTGCTGCAAGTATGATTCTGGTATTCCTTCTCATCCGAACACCTATGGAATATGTTAGGCAGTTTTGTATTCAAAAAGCCAACAATAACATTATCAAACAGCTGCGCAAGGACGCTTTTCAAAAGGTCCATTCTTTGGATGCCAAATATTTTGTAGAGAACAAAAGTGGAGAAATTGGAACTCGCTTTTTCGATGATATTGAGAAGGTCCGTGGCTTTCTAACCGCAGTTTTCGGAAACATTTGGATTGAAATGATCGTGTTGCTGTGTGTCATCGTAGTAATGCTTACCCTAAATGTGAAGTTAGCGATTCTGTCGGTGGTGTTGGTGGGAGTCCAATTTATTCTGGCCCACTTTCTATCAAAAAGGTTTAAACAGTCCACCAGAAACATGATGAAGTACCGATCGGTGATGAGCGGATTTATTTTTGAAAAAATTCAAGGGGCTTTTCTCTCCAAACTATTTGCCGCAGAAAAACGAGACAAAGAAGAGCTAAATCAGCATTTACACCATTTTGATAGACTGACAGATAAACATGCGAAGATAAATGCGGTCATGTTAGCTCTCGTCAATGTGCTCAGTGATATGACTCCGTTTATCGTGGCGATTGTGGCGAGTTTTTTTGTCATCGATGGAAGTATAACTATTGGCAGTTTAATTGCCTTTTTTGCTTATGTTGATAAAATGAGAAGCCCGGTGGCAGCTTTAGTCAATGCCTACCCGGCCATTACAGAGGGAAGCGTTGCACTGGGGCGGATCTTTGATTTCTTCCACACACCATCCACGATTATAGAAAAAGCAAACCCAGTTGAACTAAACCAGTTCACACAATCTATTAAGTTTAATAACGTATCTTTCTCGTATGACGGTAAAAACAACATCATTAAAAATGTGTCATTGACGCTTGAAAAAGGGAAGACATATGCGTTTGTCGGTGAGAGCGGAGGTGGTAAGAGTACCATCCTTCAGCTGCTTTTGAGAATGTATGATGCTACAAAGGGTGAGGTATTAATTGATGGTTTCAACATTAAGGATTATTCCATCGCAAGTTTGAGGGAGCAGATGGGGATTGTCACTCAGGATAACTTTCTTTATAGCACCTCGATTAAAGATAATATAAAAATGGCAAAGCTGGATGCGTCCGATGAAGAGATTTTTGCCGCTGCCAAGAAGGCCTTCGCTCATGAGTTTATTTCCGCACTGCCGAATGGCTACGATACAGAAATAGGTGAAAGAGGAGTAAAGCTTTCCGGCGGGCAAAAACAAAGAGTAGCACTAGCGCGTGTATTCCTGAAAAATCCGTCCCTTATTATTTTAGACGAAGCCACAAGTGCTCTAGATAATGAAAGTGAAAAACTGGTCCAAGAATCCATTAACCAATTCGATCACGACAAAACCATTATTATGATTGCTCATAGACTTTCTACGATTCTAAATGCAGATATGATTTTTGTGATAAAAAATGGGGAAATCATAGAAAGTGGGAACCACCAAAGTCTATTGAAAAAGAGCGGCTACTACAATGAACTCTATTCCAAGCAGAACGTAAAAGAATGGCAATTGGCCACAGGGTAATGTGAGGAATAGTCTTGACAACCAAAACAATCTCTATTAATCTTGACTCAATGAAATAAGCAAAGTTCGTATAACTCCAAAGATATGGTTTGGGGGTCTCTACCAGGAACCAATAATTCCTGATTACGAAGAATGTACATGTATGTGTATTTTCTTCGTAATCAGGAATTTTTTTTTATAAAAAAATGACGGGGGTCACATCTTATGAATTTTACTACCTTACCTAAAATTGAATTACACTGCCATCTTGATGGAAGCCTTAGAGCGGAAACAATTATTGATATAGCAAAAAGAGAGGACATTAGTTTGCCTACGTTGGATAGGGACGAGATCCAACAAGAGCTCATTGCTCCACTAGATTGTGAATCTCTTGATGAGTATTTGAAGCGTTTTGCTCTTCCGAATTTAGTAATGCAGTCACAGGAGAATTTAAAGAGAATTACCTTTGAACTGTTTGAAGATGCTGCAAAAGAGAATGTGAAATACATGGAGGTTCGATTTGCTCCATTGCTTCACACGGCTCAGGGGTTATCTGTCGAAGAAATCATCCAAAGCGTCATTGATGGAATGAGAGAAGCTGAAAAACAATTCGATATTAATGGCAATATCATTCTCTCCTGCATGCGAACGATGTCAGCTGAAAGTGCTTTTGAGGTTGTGGAAAAAGGAAAGCCATTCCTTGGCAAAGGAGTTGTGGCCATCGACTTATGTGCATCGGAAGAGGAAGGGTTCTGTGGGGACTTCGTTGAGCCGATTGCATTAGCAAGAGAGTACGGCTATAGAGTAACGATTCACGCCGGCGAAACAGGTGTAGGAAAAAATGTCCTTGAAGCCGTTGAGATGTTAGGGGCAGAAAGAATTGGGCATGGTGTCTTTATTAAAGACTGTGCAGAGGCCTATGATGTAGTAAAGGAAAAACAGGTAGTCCTCGAAATGTGCCCAACCAGTAATGTCCAAACAAAAGCAGTGAACCAATATAGTGATCACCCTATCTATGATTTTCATAAGGATGGTATCAAAGTAACGGTTAATACCGATAACAGAACGGTGTCCGATACAACGATGGCGAAGGAATGTACGATTGTCTTTGATGAATTCGACATGAATGAAGAGGATTATAAGAAGATTTATCTCGATAGTGTGGAAGCGTGCTTTGCGGATGAAAAAACCAAGTTGAAGTTGAGGAAATATATCTAAATATAATAGCGAACAGTGTCAGCAGCACTGTTCGCTATTATAAATTGCATTATTTAACCGCTTTACTCACTCTCAGCTTCTTGCCTTTAACAGGTGTGTTCTCCATCGCCTGAATGACGAGTGAACCTTTTCCGTTAAGAATGTCCACATAAGACATCTGGTCATGGATCGTGATGATGATGATGCCGATATCATCAGCTGTCACTCCAGGAATTTTGGCAATGGTTCCAACGAAATCGACAGCGCGAAGCTTCTTCTTTTTGCCGCCATTGAAGTGGAGCTTCGTGATTCCTTGGTTGATTCGAGCGGTTTTATTATTTCTTACCACGCGACGGCCACTGATTTTTTCCTCAAAAGCTGCTTTTCCTTTAGCAACCTCGCCTTGGCTAGGTGCGTCCATTCGAGGTATTTCAAAACCAACATACCGTTCAATGGCTCGAAGGAATTTCTCCTCATACGGAGTCACAAATGTAATGGCTTTTCCTTGCTTGCCAGCACGACCCGTTCTTCCTGTGCGATGGACATAGCTCTCTTTTTCCATAGGAACATCGTAGTTAAACACTAGTGAAACATTATCAACATCAATCCCTCGTGCCGCTACATCGGTGGCAACAAGATAACGGAAATTGCCCAGTTTAAATCCATCCATTACGGCAAACCGATCTTGTTGTTCTAGTCCTCCATGGAGTCTTTCACATGAATAATTTGCTTCTTCCAATTCGCTATATACGGTATCGACATGTTCTTTCGTTCTGCAAAAAATAAGACAGCTGTCTGGGTTTTCAACAACAGTTACGTCCTTAAGTAGCGAAAGCTTATCTTCATTCTTCACTTCGATTACACGATGTTCAATTGTATCCGTTGTGATTCCTGTAGACTCAATCTCAATATTAACAGGATCCTTCATATACTTATGGCAAAGAGCTTCAACATCTTTTGGCAAAGTAGCGGAAAATACCATTGTTACTCTATCCCGTGGTAGTTCCTTAATAATCGCCTCTACCTCATCAATAAAGCCCATATTTAGCATTTCATCTGCTTCATCAATAATAAGATACTTTATTTCATCAAGTACCAAGGTTTCCCTGTCGATATGGTCCATGACACGGCCAGGTGTACCAACAACAACATGTGTTTTCTGCTTCAATTCTTCTCTTTGTTTGGAAAAAGGCTCTTTTCCATAAACAGCGAGCGCCTTAATTCGTTTAAACCGTCCTATATTTGTAATATCTTCGCGAACCTGAACAGCTAGCTCTCTAGTTGGCGTAAGAATCAAGGCCTGAGGCTTTCTTTCTTCCCAGTCAATCCGTTCACAAATAGGGATAGCAAAGGAGGCTGTCTTGCCACTGCCAGTCTGTGATTTGACGACAAGGTCCTGGTTTTTCAAAGCCAGCGGGATCACTTCACCCTGCACCTCTGTAGGCTCTTCGTATTTTAAAACAGCTAGTGCTCTTTTTATTTCTTCACTTAAATTATATTCCTCAAAACTTCTCTCACTCATGTAGTAACCTCTTTTTTTGTATTATCCGACTTATATATAAGATTTCTCTCAAAGATCTATCATATGCAAAAGCTGAATACGGTTATTATACTTGAAAGACAGAGAAAAACGAACAGTGACTCGCACTGTTCGCCCATTTGAAGCCCTATTATTTTGCAGTAAAAGCAACCATTCCAACATTTACACTGTTGTTTTTCTTTTTTAATAGATAAAGTGCATAAACAAGAAAGAGCAGGTTTAACAGAACAAATATGGATAACCATCCAAGTGAAAAGTTGGTACTATGAACGCCGTATTCACCAGTGGCTGCATACTCAACAGCATCTAAAATAAAATGAAATCCGATGGCAGGTAGTAAGCTCTTACTTTGTAAACGCATAGCGGTTAGCGCCATGCCAGCGATGAAAGTCCAGGCAAACTGGAAGAGACTAAAGATTACATCCCCTCCGACAAGAATATTACCAAGGTGTGCTACTCCAAAAAGAAGTGAAGGAACGATTATGGCGACAGCTTTTCCGAATGGCAACATGGCACGTAAAAGTATACCTCTAAATAGAATTTCTTCGTTTACAGCTACCCCAATGGCGGCGATCATTAATAAAGGAACATGGCTCCATGTAGAGTGAAAACCTAAATGAAGTGCCAAAGTGAACGGAATCGCAAGAGCTGGTAACCATACAAAATAATCCTTGACGGTTGCTTTAATTAATCCGATTTCCTTATCAACCTTTACCCATTTTACCGCTAAAAACGCACAGACCGCATATAATAGCATAACTAACCAACCTAAATCCTTCTGAATAGTAAGTGCAGGATTGAATACTTGAAGACCCTTAACTGTTAGCATCCCAAGAATTCCTCTTCCAAACATAACCACTAAAAATAATACTAATCCATGACGATATAGAAAATTTCTCATTACTAGCTCCCCTTTGTTCTCATTTGTATCTTTATTATGAAATAGAAGAGGTCAGATTCAATAGTGTGCTTTGTCATAACATCATCATGTGCAGTCATATGACTTATGTGACTTTTGAAAAAAGGTAAAAAGGAAGTACGTGTTGAATTAGTAAAACGATTCCTATTCGAAAGCATGAGGGAGAGTTGAATGGTACCATTCCAAAATGAAACCCACTGGGTTTATAAAATTGCGCAACTCACCAGAATTGGTTGGTTTATTTTACATTTATTGATTTTAGTTTTGTTTCTAAACCCTATCCCCCTAGCTTGGCTCAACATGACATTGCTTTTTGCAGCATTTCTAATTCCTCAATGGACGAATAGCTCAGGGAGAAAAAACTATCCGCTGCTTGAATTATTCTTTAGCGGTTTGTTTCTAATTGTAGGTTGTTACTTATTAGGCAAATATTCCTCCTTTTTAGCCATTCCATCGTTATGTGCAGGAATTTATAGTCGTCCTGGTAAAGAGAGATGGCTCCTATGGGCGGGTTTTACGATTGTTCCTTTTCTAGCGATTCTGGCTGTAGGCTTAGATCAGCTGGGGATGGGGGTCATTGATGGACTCTTTTTTTTCGGTGTCGGCATGGCCATTTCAAAGGTTCTTGAAGCAGAGAAAAAGACTAAAGTTCTACTAGAAGAAAATCGTAGGCAAAATCAACTTTTACAGGAATACGCCAAACAGATTGAAAGCATTACGTTATTGGAAGAACGGAATCGGCTTGCAAGAGATTTGCATGATACAGTAGGGCACACATTTACATCCGTCATTATGGGGCTTGATGCAGTATCTTTCCTGATGGATGCATCTCCACAAAAAGCAAAGGAACAAGTGGGAAGGCTTAGAGACGTGATGAGGAGATCGCTAGAGGAAACAAGAACGTATATTCATCAAATTTCCCCTAATGACGATAAAGAGGAATTGTCTTCCCAATTGAGGAAGGTAGCCAATGAATTTGCTACACACACAAAAACGGAAATAATTTTTAAAAGTAACGGTGCACCAGTAGCTATTTCTTTCCAAGGAGCGATTGCACTAACCCGTTGCCTTCAAGAAGCTTTAACGAATGCTGTCCGCCATGGTCAAGCAAACGAAATCGTTGTCACTCTAAACCAGGAAGTATCACAAGTTATTTTAGTGATTATGGATAATGGGATTGGGATAAAAGAGGAGAAATTTGGTTTTGGCCTTATCGGAATGAAAGAACGTCTGGAATCCCTCCAAGGCAGTTTGACCATAAAGTCGGGTAATCAGGTGGGAACCGTTGTTACTTGCTTTTTTCCTGTAAGAGTTGAGCGAATGAGGGGAGAAAACCTACAAGATGATAAAAGTATTGATTGTGGATGACCAAGAACTCATCCGTGAAAGCCTTTCAATTGTATTAGATGGAGAAGAGGATTTTGACATAGTGGGAGTAGCGGAACATGGACAGATGGCGATAGAGCTTACAAAAAGGCTTTCACCTGATCTTATTCTAATGGACATTCATATGCCTCTAATGGACGGAGTGGAAGCAACACGGCAAATTAAAAGTCAGTTTCCATCAGTAAAGGTGATTATTTTAACCACATTTCAGGAATTAGAATACGTTAGAGAAGCGTTAGCCACAGGAGCCGAAGGTTATTTACTTAAAGCCATCCATCCAAGAGACCTTGCGGCAGGGATTAGACTTGTTCATCACGGTGGAACTCTCATTACTCAGGAGATTGCCAAACAGCTAATTGCAGACTGGATTACGCCGTCGGAACGATTGAAAACGGAAAAAAGTAAAAAAGCTAGCTATGGCCTTACAGAAAGAGAAATAGAGGTGCTTGAGGAGCTGTCAAAAGGAGCAACTAATCGTGAAATCGCTCGAAAACTATTCTTAACAGAAGGAACAGTAAAAAACTATATCTCAAACATTTATTCGAAATTAGAAGTCACAGGACGACATAAAGCCGTCTTTAAGGCGAAAGAAGCAGGAATTATTCACCCAAAGTAAAAAATAAAAAAAGGTGCCTGACCCCCAGTGCGTTAAAGTGCTGGTGTCAGGCACTTTTTTCATTATTTTCACCTTGTATATGACATTTATCATGGTCTACACATGACACCTGATACTAACATGACTAACAATATTGCACTATACTTTGAAATAACAACACAATTAAAGGAAGGGAATTCAAAAAAATGACCTTACAATCTACAAAAACTTTGCGAAACCAAGTGGCTCCATTTGAAAAATCAACAACTAAAGAGAGTATTTGGCAAATCATTAACACGGTCGTTCCGTTTGTGATTTTATGGTTTTTAGCGTATATCAGCCTTTCTGTTTCTTATTGGCTTGCATTAGTTCCTATTGTTATAGCCGGTGGGTTTCTAACAAGGATTTTCATCATTTTCCATGATTGTACCCATCATTCTTTCTTTAAAAGCCGTCGTGCTAACCGTATTGTTGGGACATGTATGGGTGTTTTAACTATTTTCCCTTTTGATCAGTGGGGACATGAGCATTCTGTGCATCACGCGACAAGTGGTAACTTAGATAAACGTGGTACAGGCGATATATGGACACTTACGGTAGATGAATATTTGGCAGCACCGTTAAGCCTTCGATTAGCCTACCGTTTTTATCGTAATCCATTGGTAATGCTTGGTTTAGGTCCGATTTACGTTTTCCTTTTAAAAAATAGATTTAACCGAAAAGGTGCGAAAAAGAAGGAACGCAACAATACGTATTTAACGAATGTTTTAATCGTTGCATTGTATGCATTACTTTGCTGGGCCATCGGCTGGCAGTCGTTCCTTTTAGTACAGGGTTCCATTTTCATGATTTCAGGTGCAGCGGGTATTTGGTTGTTTTACGTACAGCACACTTTTGAGGATTCTTATTTTGAAGAAGATAAAGAGTGGGAGTATGTAAAAGCAGCAGTCGAGGGTAGTTCTTTTTATAAGCTTCCGAAAATCATGCAATTTCTGACTGGTAATATTGGTTATCACCATGTCCACCATTTAAGCCCAAGGGTTCCTAACTATAAGCTTGAAGAGGCACATAATAATACAGCTCCACTACAAAACGTACCAACAATCACCCTTGCTACAAGCTTAAAGTCACTCCGATTCCGCTTATGGGATGAGAAAAACAAGAATTTTGTCAGCTTTAAAGAAGTGAAAGCAGTAGCGAAAAAACGTATTTCTGTTCATGCCAAACCCGAAGTATAACAAAAAGCCCCCTCATTGGGGGTTTTCGCATAAATGTAATGAGCCCCAGATAAGGAGAGGACCGAATGATTCGAATTGTCATCGCAGAGGATCAGGAAATGCTGCTAGCAGCCATGGGTTCCCTGCTTAATTTGGAAGAGGATATGGAAGTGGTTGGGCAAGCCCGCAATGGGGAAGAGGCACTTACACTTGTTCGCCAATGGCAGCCTGATGTTTGTTTGATGGATATAGAGATGCCAAAAATGAGCGGTCTGGATGCAGCCGAGGCTATGAAGTCGCTTGGATGCAAGGTCATTATTTTAACTACCTTTGCAAGGAATGGGTATCAGGCACGAGCATTAATGGCTGATGTCAGAGGATATTTATTGAAGGACAGCCCGAGCGAAGAGTTAGCGTGTTCGATTCGTTGCATAATGAGCGGGAAGAGAGTGTATTCTTCAGAACTTATGGACCCCGATTCGAAACTAGATGTTTTACAGCGGTGGGAGGATGGTCCATTAACAAGTCCACCGAGTGACAAAACAGGGCTGGTGAGAAAATACTTTTCCTCCATTTTGGATAAAATGAAACAGCCAACTGGATAAAAGATTGAAAGGCATGAACATTTGGTTCATGTCTTTTTCTATTTGTGCAGTCAAAGGGCTGAAAGAACGAGGTCAGCCCGACAGCCAATTACCTCTAGGTTATACATTTTAAAGCTTTAATCCAGTCCTACTCTTAAATCTTCGTAATAAGATATGGCTCGCCACTCTTGTTATTCCTTCTAAACTATATAATTCCTCATTAATGAACTTCTCTAATCGTAAAAAGTCCTCAACAAGGACGTGCATATGTAAGGTACTCGGGCCAGTCATTTGGTAGCAGCTTGCAACGCTAGGGTTATTAGCTAATGTTTCCGCGACGCTGACAAGTGATGCTGGCTCACAGTCCACCTCGAAGAAAGCAGAAACGGATTTCCCCACTTTATCAGAATTGATAACAACAGTGAATTTCTCTATTATGCCGTTCTCTTGTAATTGGTTTACCCGCTCACGAATCGATACCCTAGATAAATTTAACTCTTTCCCAATATCTACATAGGACATTCTGCCGTTTTCGGCAAGCAATTCGAGTATCCTGCGATCGATTTCATCAATTTTCATACGTCGTCCTCCTACATTCCCTAAGCATTTGTAAATTTATATTAACGTACAATCCTAGTTTTAATCAAATGGATATTGAAAGTTATTGGAAAAATTATACTAGAAAAAAATTTTAATATTTTCCGAATATTATATAGATTTTTAAAAATCACTGTATTATAATAAAGCAAAATTACAAAAAGTAATAAAAAATAACGAAACGCTTTCAAAAAGTAGTCAATAAGTAAACTTTTTATACTTAAAGATAGATGTTTCGTTATGCGAAAGGGGAAAAGAGAAAGATGGCTAACAAGACAAAAGTTTTCGCAGCATTATTTATGAGTCTCTTGTTGCTTTTAACTGGATGTGGCAATAATAATTCATCCAGTTCAGGGGCGAAGGATTCACAAAAGGCAAGTGCACCAGTAAAGGATAGTGGGGATAAGACCACATTAACTGTCGGTCTTGATGATGACCCACCACAATTAGACCCGCATTTTTCAACGGCAGCAGTTGATAGACAAGTATTTCATAGTATCTATGACAAGCTGATTGACGTGGATGAAAAGCTAAACTTCGTTCCACAACTAGCGAAGAAATGGGACATTTCTGAAGATGGAAAAACCTATACGTTCTACCTACAAGAAAATGTAAAGTTTCACGATGGAACACCATTTAACGCAGAAGCAGTTAAATTCAACTTTGAACGCATGTTAGATCCAAATGCTGGGTCACCACGTGCATCTGAATTATCTTCTATTCAAACAATTGAAGTGGTTGATGAAAATACACTTAAAGTACAGCTTAAAGAACCATACAGCCCGTTCTTGGCAGCTTTATCTGACCGTGCTGGGATGATGGTTTCTCCTACAGCAGTAAAAGAAAAAGGAGCGGACTTCGCTAATTCTCCTGTAGGAACAGGGCCATTCAAATTTGTTTCAAGAGTAAAGCAGGACAAGATTGAAGTGGAAAAAAATGCGGATTACTGGGGCGGAGCGCCAAAGTTTGAAAAAATCGTTTATCGTCCATATTCAGATGAAAACGTACGTTTAACCAACTTAACTTCAGGTGAACTGGATATCATTAGCAAGGTGCCGCCAAAAGATGTTGAAAAACTAAAAACGGACTCTAACATCAAGCTTTCAGAAGTCGGGGCACTTGGATTCCAAGGATTATATTTGAATCACAAAAAAGCACCATTTAATAACAAAGCACTTCGTCAGGCATTAGATCTAGTTATCGATCGTGATGCGATTATCAAGGTTGCGCTTCGTAATACAGGCGTACCTTCTGCAGGGGCTATTCCTCCAGATTCATGGGCGTTTGATAAGAGCATCAAACCAACAAAGAAAAATGTGGAAAAAGCAAAGAAAATCATGGCTGATGCCGGTTTCCCTAACGGATTTGAATTTACGCTTCAGCTTTCTCCTAAACCAGTGGAAGAACAAATGTCACAAATGATTCAATCGATGGCAGCAGAAGCAGGAATCAAGGTGAAACTTGAAATCGTCGAGTTTGGAACCATGCTAGATAACATGGATAATTTCAAATTTGATGCGGTTCGTCTAGGATGGAGCGGAAGAACAGATCCAGATGGAAATATCTTCGCACTCTATCATTCTACTGGCTCTATTAACTACGGATATTCTAATCCGAAAATGGACGAGCTTTTACAGAAAGCCCGTGTAGAAACAGACCAAGCTAAGCGTAAAGAGATTTATTCGGAAGCTACTAAACTAGGACAAGAAGAAGTACCATACATCTTCCTTTATCACGAACTAGATTACAAAGCATATAAAAACAATTTACAAGGCTTTAAGCACATCCCGGATCAAATGATGCGCTTCCATGACGTTTCGTTTAAATAAGCAATAAGCTTTGAATCGGCTTGGGGAAAATACTCCAAGCCGATCATATTTCATCACAGCTGAACGCCTTAGAAAGGGAGGGGCATACGTGGCAAAGTTTTTAATTCGAAGATTAGGTCTTATGGTGGTCATTCTTTTTTTAGTAAGTATTATCGTTTTTTCATTAGTCCATGTGACACCAGGTGACCCGGCAAGGATGATTTTAGGGCAAGAAGCAACCCAGGAAGCTCTTCAGGCTTTACGTGAGAAAATGGGATTGAATGATCCTCTTTATATGCAATATATCCATTGGGTATCAAACGTACTTCAAGGAGATCTTGGAAATTCATTGAAGGATAATACACCGGTGCTTAGTGTATTACTACAAAAATTGCCGGTAACCATTCAGCTTTCTGTTATGTCCTTTTTAATTGCCATGATCATTGCGATCCCGGCTGGTATAATCTCAGCAACGAGAAAGGGAAGCTTCTGGGATTACTTTGGAACGACTTTTGCATTGTCTGGTGTATCTATTCCGCCATTTTTCTTAGGTATTTTACTGATCTTTATTTTTTCAATCTCACTAGGCTGGTTCGCACCTTCTGGATATGTGGAACCATGGGTTGATTTTAAAAAGAGTTTGATGTTAATGATTTTACCAGCGCTGGCGGTAGGTGTTCGCTTAAGTGCTGAAATTACAAGGATGCTTCGTTCAAGTATGCTTGAAGTTTTGCAGGCTGATTATATTCGTACGGCCTATGCAAAAGGGGTATTAGAAAAAGGGGTTGTCCTTGGACATGCCTTGAAAAATGCGTTAATTCCTGTTGTAACGGTAAGTGGATTACAATTGGCCACCTTCTTAGGTGGAGCAGTTATAACGGAAACCATCTTTGCCGTTCCAGGACTAGGGCGTCTAGTAATTGATGCGATTTTAACAAGAGATTTCCCTGTAGTACAAGGAGCCGTCCTATTTATGGCTATTGCTGTTGTAGTGGTAAACTTCTTGATCGACATCCTTTATTCCGTACTAGATCCAAGAATAAAGCTGACAGGAGGACAATGACGATGGAAGCTAAGTTGGAACAACTAGTAAAAGTGGAAAGTCCAAGAAAACGTAGATGGAAAGAAATGAGTTCTCGTTTTTTTCAAAATAAATTAGCAGTTATTGGTGGAGTGTTTACTCTTCTTCTCATCTTGATGGCTGTGTTTGCTCCAATTGTTGCACCGCATAGCCCAAGCGAGCAGGATTATGCGAAATTCCTTCAAAGTCCAAGTGCAGCCAATATCATGGGTACGGATGAACTGGGCCGCGATATTTTCAGCCGGATTATTTATGGAGCACGAGTTTCCATCCAAGCTGGTATTATCTCTGTTGGTATAGCTCTTGTAATCGGAATTCCTATTGGATTATTTTCAGGATATTACAGAGGAGTCCTTGATGAATATGTAGTCATGCGTTTCACAGACGCGTTGCTTTCATTCCCACCACTAGTATTAGCCCTTTCCCTTGCAGCTGTACTTGGTGCGGGATTACAAAACGCGATGATTGCAATTGGAATTATTTTTACACCTAACTTTATTCGTCTAGTAAGGGGAGAAGTATTGAGTCAAAGGGAAAGAGAATATGTCACGGCGGCTAAAGCATCAGGTATTAGCGATATAAAAATTATGTTCCGTCACATTTTTCCAAACTGCTTACCACCAATTCTTGTTCAAGCGACTTTATCCATTGCTGCAGCTATCATTTCTGAAGCATCACTTAGCTACTTAGGATTAGGTACTCAACCGCCAACACCGAGCTGGGGTGCGATGTTATCGATGGGACAAGGATATCTGAAAGATGCTCCGTGGATTTCATTGTTCCCAGGATTATTTATCTTTTTAACGGTTCTATCAATCAACTTATTTGGTGATGGATTACGTGATGCACTCGATCCTAAGCTGAAGTGAGGGGAATAATATGTCAAATTCATTATTAGAGGTTAAGGATTTAAAAGTCAGCTTTGTTGGCAAGAAGAGGACAACGAATATTGTTGCCGGGTTATCGTTTACGGTTGAAAAGGGAAAAACCCTGTGCATTGTAGGTGAATCGGGTTGTGGAAAAAGTATGACCTCCCTTTCTGTAATGGGTTTATTGCCTGAGACAGGACAAATCGAAGGAGAAATCCTGTTAAAGGGAGAAAATTTAGCTGGTAAATCAATGAAACAAATGAGTAAAATTCGCGGCAACCAGGTCTCAATGATTTTCCAAGAACCAATGACCTCGCTTAATCCTGTTCAGACGGTCGGTAAACAAATAGCTGAAACGATCATTATTCATCAGAATTTAAATAAAAAAGAAGCAAAGCTTAAGGCGATTGAAATGTTAAAACTGGTGGGCATTCCATCACCTGAAAAAAGGATCGATGCCTATCCGCATGAATTGAGCGGAGGAATGAGACAGCGTGTGATGATTGCGATCGCGCTAAGCTGTAATCCAGAACTTCTTATTGCGGATGAACCAACCACTGCATTGGATGTTACGATTCAAGCGCAAATATTGGATTTAATGAAGAATTTGCAAAAAGACTTGGATATGGGAATTATTATGATTACCCATGATTTAGCTGTTGTCTCTGAAATGGCTGACACGGTTCTGGTGATGTACGCAGGAAAAGCTGTTGAATACGGAAGTAGGAAAACCGTCTTTAACAATCCGCTTCACCCATACACGCAAGGTTTATTGAGGTGCATCCCGGATGTCGATGCAGAAGATAATGTGGAAGAGCTTTTTGTCATAAAAGGGTCTGTCCCATCACCGGATGCCATGCCAAAAGGATGCCGATTTGTTGATCGATGTCCATACGCACAAGAGATTTGTAGAAGTCATGCTCCGGATATTACATCGATAGAGGAACAGCATACTGTAAGCTGTTGGAAATATACAGATAAATGGAATGAAAAGGAAGGTGAGCTTAATGAGTCTTCAATTAGAGAAATCGCAGCAACAAAATCTTCTTGAGGTTCAAAATTTAACCAAACACTTTCCTGTTGGTGACCAAGGGTTCTTTTCTAAAGAAAAACAGGTTGTCAAAGCATTGGATGGAATCAGCTTTTCTTTAAAAAAAGGAGAAACGTTGGGGATCGTTGGAGAATCAGGCTGTGGCAAATCCACTATGGGACGTGCGATCCTCAGACTCCATGAGCCAAGCTCTGGAACTATTATATATGAAGGAAAAGATATTACTCGTGTAAAAAAGAAGGAAATGAGAGATAACCGTAAGGATCTGCAAATCGTTTTCCAGGATCCATATGGCTCGCTGAATCCACGGATGACAGTAGGAACCATGCTGTCTGAAATTGTGGAGACACATAAGATTGTTCCTAAAAAAGATGTGTACGATTATGTTTGCAATTTATTAGTAGAAGTCGGGTTAAACGAGCAATATTATCATCGTTTCCCACATGAATTCTCTGGTGGTCAGCGTCAACGGGTCAGCATTGCCCGTGCGTTATGTACGAATCCAAAATTAATCGTTTGTGATGAAGCGGTATCTGCGCTTGATGTATCGGTACAATCACAAATTCTAAATTTATTACAGCGATTAAAAAAGGAACATCAATTAACCTATTTATTTATTTCTCATGACTTAAGTGTTGTCAAGCACGTCAGCGACCGGGTAGCAGTGATGTACTTGGGGAAAATGGTGGAGCTTGCTGATAAAAAGGAACTGTATGACAATCCGCTTCATCCGTATACAAGAGCCTTGCTATCTGCAATCCCTTCTACAAATGAAGAGAAGAAAAGGGAAAGAGTTATATTAACTGGGGATGTGCCAAGTCCAATTAATGTTCCAAGCGGCTGTCGGTTTCATACAAGATGTCCATTAGCAACGGATAAATGTAGGGCTGAAGAGCCAGCATTTACTGAAGTAAGCGGGAATCATTTTGTTGCATGTCATTACGCCTAAATTTGCAAGAGGCTGATCCCTTCACTTTGAGGGCGCCTCTTTTTTGTTAAAATCAAGGCTGTGTTAAAGAGCATTGTTGATTTTTACACCCTGTTGATTGGAGCGGAAATCAACAGGCAAGTTTAACATAGCTAAAATCAAAAATCGTACAATTCTTTTTGTTATTTTTTTCGAAATGAATATTCCGTTTGTAAGTTTAATAGTATAAAATGATTAACAAAGGAAAGTTAAAGAGCAACAATCATGAAATGTATGTATAAGGGGAGAACGATTCATGAACTTTGATTACTTGAACTATCCATATCCATCACAAAGAATGACGACAATCGCTAAAAATGGCATGGTGGCAACATCTCAGCCCTTAGCGGCACAAGCAGGTCTAGATATATTAAAAAAGGGCGGGAATGCCATTGATGCGGCGATTGCAACTGCTGCTTGTTTAACGGTAGTCGAACCAACCTCCAATGGGATCGGTGGAGATGCCTTTGCGCTTGTATGGACAAAAGGCGAACTGCATGGTCTAAACTCAAGCGGCCCTTCTCCAAAAAGCATCTCGATTGATGCGGTTAAGGAAATGGGGCATGAAAAGATGCCAACCTTTGGCCTTGTACCCGTTACGGTTCCCGGTGTACCTGCGGCATGGGCGGAGTTGTCCCGTCGTTTCGGTAAGCTTCCATTAACGGAAGTATTACAGCCGGCCATAGAGTATGCGGAAAATGGCTACCCGTTAAGCCCAATTTTAGGGAAGTACTGGAATATCGCTTTTAATAGATTCAAAGATTTATTTACTGGCGATGAATATAAAGGTTGGTTTGAAACCTTTGCTCCAAATGGAAAGGCTCCTCAAACAGGGGAAATCTGGAGCTCCAAAGGTCATGCCAACACATTACGCAAGATTGCGGAAAGCAATGCGGAAAGCTTTTATCGCGGAGAATTGGCCGATCAAATCGACGAGTTCTCAAAGCAGCACGGTGGATTCCTTTCAAAAGAGGATTTAGCTGCATACAAGCCTGAGTGGGTACAGCCGATTAAGGTTAATTACAAAGGCTATGATGTGTGGGAGATTCCGCCGAATGGCCAGGGAATCGTTGCCTTAATGGCCCTTAACATGCTCAAGGGCTTTGACTTGAAAGAAAAGGAATCAGTGGATACGTATCATAAGCAGATTGAAGCGATGAAGCTAGCTTTTGCTGATGCCAAAAAATATGTAACAGACCCAGAAAAAATGTCCGTTACAGCTGAACAGTTATTGTCGGAAGAATTTGCAGAAGCGAGAAGAAGCTTAATTGGGGATGTTGCTCTTACTCCAGAGCCGGGCACACCGCCTAAAGGCGGTACTGTTTACTTGGCAACGGCAGATGGCGAGGGCAATATGGTTTCCTTCATTCAAAGTAACTATATGGGCTTTGGTTCTGGAATCGTTATCCCTGGAACAGGAATCGCCTTGCAAAACCGAGGTGCTGATTTCTCGTTAGATCCATCCCATGAGAATCGTTTGGAGCCTGGAAAAAGAACGTACCATACGATTATCCCTGGATTTTTAACAAAAGATAATGAAGCCGTTGGACCGTTTGGAGTGATGGGTGGGTATATGCAGCCTCAAGGCCATGCTCAAGTCATCATGAACACAGTTGACTTCCACCTAAATCCGCAAGCAGCTCTAGACTCGCCAAGATGGCAATGGATGGAGGGAAAGAAAGTTCAAGTTGAACATTCATTCCCAGCACATATTGCCGCGGCCTTAGCAAGGAAAGGTCATGAGATTGAAGTAGCCTTAGATGGTGGAGGATTCGGAAGAGGACAAATCATTTGGAGAGACCCAAGTACCGGTGTGCTTTCAGGCGGAACAGAATCAAGAACGGATGGAACCATTGCGGCATGGTAAATTAATAAAAGGTGTTGAATAAATAATGAAACAGAGGGATATATCTATCGCTTTTTTCCGTTCCGGAATATTAGGGTACGGAGGGGGACCATCATCGATTCCGCTCGTTCATAAAGAGGTAGTTGGAACCTACAAATGGATGACCGATGATGAATTTGCAGATGTTTTGGCGTTAGCAAATACCCTTCCCGGCCCTATTAACACAAAAATGGCAGGGTATATCGGCTATCGAGTGGGCGGATATGTAGGTATGCTAAATGCCATTTTTTCCTCCATCGTTCCTACTATTATATTAATGATTATCCTGCTAACCTCATTGGCATCGTTCAAGGATCTGCCATGGGTAGCAGGCATGACTAAAGCAGTCGTACCAGTTGTAGGTGTAATGATGGCCACATTAACCTGGGATTTTTATAAGAAGTCGTATCAAACGCTAGGCCATATTAGTGCAGGTGTAACGGTTGTTGGGAGTTTACTATTATTAGAGGTCTTGCATGTGCATCCTGCCATTTTAATCGTGGCCATATTATTATTTGCCTTAGTGAAGCGTGATAAGGCTGCTAAGGTTGAAAAAAATAGTGAAAGAGAGGTGGGATAATGCTTTATTGGCATATCTTTCTTGCTTTTTTCATTCCAGGAATTGTTGGTTATGGCGGAGGACCTGCTTCGATTCCGCTTGTTGAAAACGAAGTTGTCGATCATTACGGGTGGATGACGGTACCCGAATTTAGTGAGGTATTAGCCTTAGGAAATTCACTGCCCGGTCCCATTGCGACAAAAATGGCCGGCTACATTGGATATGAGCAGGGTGGAGTTCTAGGCTCAATCGTTGGGATTTTTGCGACTGTTGCTCCTTCGCTTCTATTAATGATTGTTCTTTTAGGTCTTCTATACAAATATAAAGATTCTCCTAAGGTGAAGCGGATGACCAATTATATCCGACCGACTATCGCGGTAATGCTAGGTGTGATGGCATTTAGCTTCTTTTCTACTTCTTACTCGGATTCAGGTGTGCTTCAAACGGTGATTCTGGTAGGGGTAAGCTTTTTCCTGCTTGAAAAATTAAAGGTACACCCAGCTTACGTTATCATGGGGTCGTTAATATATGGTGGGATATTCTTATAGAAGAAAAAAACTCAAGCTGAATGGGGCTTGAGTTTTTTGTTGTAGTGAAATTCTTGTTGTAAAAGGAAGCAGGGGAGATTCAAAGTGACCGTTAGAGTGAAAAAGAGGTGAGGGTGGGAATTATAAAGAGGTCACAATGCCTGTTAGAGGGAAAAAGAGGTGATGGTGGGAATTGTGAAGGGGTTACAGTGCCCGTTAGAGAGTAAAAGAGGTGTACATGGGAATTGTGAAGAGGTTACAGTGCCAGTTCGAGGGTAAAAGAGGTGATGGTGGGAATTGTGAAGGGTTCACAGTGCCCGATATAGAGAAAAAGAGTTAAGTATGGGAACTGTGAAGATTTCACAGTTCCCATAGTAGGAAGTAAGAGGATTGTATGGTCACTGTGAGAGGTTCAAAGTCCCATAAAGAAGTTACCTTGGAATTCGATATTATTCTGTTGGTAACAGCGATGGGTTTGCGAATAAGTCAATTTAGTCGTTTCGAAACAAATATAAACCAAAACCAAGTGTGTCACGGCCCCAACTTAAATAAGTTCTCCGCCATTTTCTAATTCTCTCAAGCATGGCTGCCTTATCTGGATCATCAGGATTTTCATGACAATAGTTTTCAATGGTAGAGGAATAAAGCCACTCATAGTCATCCCATTCATCTTCGTTTGCGACGTAAGACCAAAGAGGAATGAGTCCAAGTTCTTCCGCGGTCATTACATTCCGTGCATGACTTTTCAATTCAGATTCTTCTGCGCCTCCCAATGCCTCTAAGTATTCCTTGCTAGGTGTCTTCTTCCAATAGCCCTCTCCGATTAAAATGTAACCATCTTTTTTAATGAGGCGTTTCATCGTTTTAAGAGTAGGTTCAAACCCACCTAAAGCGTGAGTGGATCCAATACAAATTCCTAAATCAAATTCATCTGCTTCGTATCTCTTCACAGCTACACTAGCATCATCTAC